>JASLBL010000462.1 GCA_030146615.1 Actinomycetes bacterium | reverse complement strand
CCCAAGGTCGAGCGGGAGGAGATGCGGTTCCTGACTCCAGGCGAGGTCGCCACCCTGGCCGACGCCATCGCGCCCCGCTATCGCGCCCTGGTCTTGGTCGGCGCCTACGGCGGGCTGCGCATCGGGGAGCTGGCTGGGCTGCGCCGCGGCCGGGTGGACCTGTTGCGCGGGACGGTCGAGGTCGCCGAGATCCTGACCGAGGTGCGAGGCGAGCTGTTCACCGGGCCGCCCAAGACGCGAGCTGGCCGCCGCCGGGTAGGCCTGCCCCAGGCCGTGACCCGCGAGCTGGCCCGGCATCTCGGGACACCTGGCGACCTGGATGACCTGGTGTTCACCGCCCCACAGGGTGGCCCATTGCGGATCAACGGGTTCCGGGCTCGGGTGTGGCGCCCGGCGACCAGGGCGGCCGGGCTGGAGGGGCTGCGCATCCATGACCTACGGCATACGGCGGTCGCGTTGTGGATCGCGGCCGGGGCGAATCCCAAGGAGGTCTCGGCCCGGGCGGGGCATGCGTCAGTGAGCTTCACCCTTGACCGCTACGGGCACCTGTTCCCCGAGGCGGATGAGGCGCTCCGGAACCGGCTGGATGCCTTCTATGTGGCCGGCGGTTCGACACCAGGCGGGACGGTCGTGGAGCTGCCCCGCTGAGTGGCGTGTGGCCCCGATGTGGCCCCGGACGGCTCTCACCATCTACATGAGGCTCATGCTCGGGATGGGATGGGCCGTTTACCTGGTCATGTGCTGGTGGGCGTGACAGGTTTCGAACCTGTGGCCTCTGCCGTGTGAAGGCAGCGCTCTCCCGCTGAGCTACACGCCCGTGGTGGGGGCGAGTCTACGGTTCGATGTGGATGGGTCGCAACGGGCCGGGGCTGGGTCGTTGGGGGTGGGCAGTTCTGCGGATGCGTAGGCGGCGGGGAGTTTCTAGGCTGCCCGGGGCTGCGTGGGCGGCCTGAAGGGGGTCAGGTTGACGACGCCTGGGCGGGCGAGGGTGCATGGGCATCGGATTGTCAGCCTGCGTGGAGTGCTCGTGCAGCTCGACGGAGACGTGCGGGCGGGGCGGGCGAATGGGCTGCGGGGCATTCCGACGGGGTTCAGCCCGCTCGATTTGTATCTGCATGGCGGACTCCGGGTGGGCGAGCTGTTCCTCTTGGGTGGGGCGCAGGGGGTTGGCAAGAGCACCTGGGCGTTGCAGCTGGCGCGGCATGTGGCGGCCGGCGGGCATGGGCGGGTGCTGTACGTGTGCTACGAGCACTCGGAGGAGTTCCTGCTCGAGTGGCTGATCGCGATGGAGAGCGCGCTGGCCGGTCCCGAGGAGTCGATCGGTGTCGGCGACCTGCGGAACCTGCTCGCCAGCGGCGCCGGGACGGGGCGCGAGGGGCGCGGGATCGGGGAGCTGCTGGCCGAGCTGGGGCCGGTTCAGCCGGTGCTGGCGCGGCTGGCCGAGTACGAGGAGCGGCTGTTCCTGGTCAAGGCGGGGGCGATGACCACGGTGGAGGCGATCGGGAGCCTGGCCAGGGCCTGTCCCGGGTCGGGGCCACTGGTGGTGATCGTCGACTACCTGCAGAAGGTGGCGGTCTACCCTGACCCGCTGAGTGACGAGGAGCAGGTCCGGCGGAGCGTCGAGGGGCTCAAGGAGCTGGCGATGAGCCAGTCGGTGGCGGTGCTGGCCGTGGTCGCCGCCGACGCCGAGGGCGTGAAGGCGCAGCGGATGCGGATCCATCACATGCGGGGCGACACCGCGCTGGCCTATGAGGCGGACGTGGTGCTGATCCTCAACGACAAGCACCGGGCGGTGGCCCGCCACCATGTCGTCTACCAGCCGAACCTGGCCGAGGGCTTCCACAACTGGGTGGTGTTCTCGCTCGAGAAGAACCGCGGCGGCGTCAACGGAGTCGACTTCGAGCTGCGCAAGCGGTTCGGGCACGCCTGCTTCGACCCGGTCGGCGGGTTCCTGAGCGAGCAGCTGGTGGACGGCCGGCTGTACCTGACCTGAGCTATGCGGGCCACGGTCGACACGAGGGAACCGGTCCAGGAGGCCGTGACTGGAGGGACCAGCGCGCGACCCTGGCTGACCCTGCCGCGGCTGTGGCTGGTGGTGGTGCTCGGGGCGGTCGGGGTCATGGAGCTGGCCCAGGTGCCGAGCGCGGTCGACCTCGCCTACCACCTCAAGGTGGGCGAGCTGATCGTCGCCGAGCGGGCGGTGCCAGGGACCGACAGGCTGGCCTGGACGACCGCGGGCCGGCCCTGGCTGGACCAGAACTGGGGCGCCCAGGTAATTCTGTACGGGATCTGGCGGCTGGGCGGGTTCTCCCTGCTCACGGTGGCCAGCGCACTCTGCACGGTGGCGGCCTGGGGGCTGGTGGCGGCGGCGTGCCGGCGCCGGACGGCCAACCTGCGCCTGATCGCGGGAGCGGTGCTCGCCGGGTACGTCGCGGCCGCGGCGGGGTTCTCGCCCCGACCGCAGATGTTCTCGCTGGTCCTGTTCGCCGCCGAGCTGTACCTGCTGGAGGTGGCCAGGACCCGGCCCCGGATCGCTCTGGCGATCCCGGTGCTCATGGTGTTGTGGGCCAATCTCCATGGCGCCTTCGTCGTCGGCCTGGGGCTCCTTGTGATCGAGGTGGCGGCGGCCATCTGGCGTCGAGACCGCCCTGGGGCCGTGCGGTACCTGCTGCTCACGGCGGCCAGCGTCGCCGCCCTGCTGGTCAACCCGTGGGGGGCGCGGGTGCTCGGGTATGCGCTCTCGTTCCCGGCCAACCCCACCGTCACCGGGATCGTGTCCGAGTGGGGACCGGCGACCCTGCGCCAACCGGCCGGGGCGCTGATCCTGGCCGCCATCGGGGTGCTCGTCCTGGCCCTGGTTCGTGCCCCCGCATCCCAGCGGGCGCCTGAGCAGCTGCTGCGGATGGCGCTGCTAGCCGGGCTGGGTCTCTGGGCGGTCAGGGCCGGGGCATGGTTCGGGCTGGCGCTGCCGGTGGCCCTCTGCGCGCTGGCCCGGCGGGGTCGGGAGCGGCCGGTGGTATCTGAGCGGGGCGTGCCCCTTCTCAGCGGCCTCGTGCTCGCCATGCTGGCGGTGCTGCTGGTGGTGGCCTCGCCGCCGCTGCGAGGGGCGTTGCCGGGATCGCGGCCCGAGCTGCGCGCCGCCCCGGCGGCGACCGCGGCCTGGCTGGCCGCCAACCCGCAGCCGGGACGGATGTTCAACTACCAGCCGTGGGGGTCCTACCTGGAGTTCCGCCTCGGGCCACGGGGGCAAATCGGGTTCGACTCCCGGATCGAGCTCCCGCCAGCGGACCGCTGGACCAGATACCAGGCCGTGATCACCGGACGGTGGGATGCCGGGCGGCAGCTCGACGAGTGGGGCATCGACCATGTGGTCACAAGCCGGCGCGGGACCCCGGCCCTGATCGAGCTCCTGGAGGCGTCGGGGGGCTGGCGGTTGGCGTTCTCGAGCGGCGACGAGCGGGTGTACCTGCGGGTTCGCGGCGGCCCCGCCAAGCGCGCCCCTAGCCGTCTTCCTCCAGGGCTCGGAGCTGGCCCTTGAGGTGGCGCAGGAGGACGGCGGTGCGAAGTGACGCGGCGGCGGCGTCGGCGAACCCCATCAGCACCTCGATCTCGGCGTCGGTGAACACCTCGGTCGGGACGCCGGTCTGGCTGCGGTTGCGGCCGGCCATGAGGACCCCGAAGCCGAGCCGCTCGTGCACCAGCGGCACCATGACCAGGGTCTCGGACCGGCTGCCGGGGATGCCGGCCAGGGCGCCGCGGACCCGGTCGGTGTCCTCGATCAGGCCGACGCCGGCCCGGAACAGCTCACGCATCACGTCGCGGCTGTACTCGACGCTCAGGCGCCGCTCGGCCGGGGTCAGGCCGACCCCGCCAGAGACCTCCATCAGCCCCTCGCCGTTGTCGAGCAGCAGCACGACCACGTCGGCCCGGACCCGCCGGGCCGTCTCGGCGGCGGCGATCTGCGGCAGGTCGCGCTCGTAGAACTCGAGCGGCTGGCCGCCGAGGGCCTCGGTCACGCTCTCGATCGACGCGGTGAGCCGGTCGAAGTCGGCCAGCGGCTGCGGCTCGTCGGAGGCGGTGGCCTCGCGCTCGGTCGCCTCGGGACGCTTGGGGGCGGTGAACCGCAGGAGGCTGCGCGCGCGGCGGCCCCGGTGCCGGCGGTCGGGGGCGCCCTCGCCGGGCGCGGGCGCGCCCTCGGG
>JASLBL010000438.1 GCA_030146615.1 Actinomycetes bacterium | reverse complement strand
TGAGGAAGTTGCGACGATCGAACCGGCCGGCACCCACGGACTGTTCCGACCTCCAGGCTCAGGGACGTGTCACATCAAGGCCCCGGGTGGGCGGCGCCACCATGGACCTGCCCTCCGAAGGCAGGGAGCACCCCTGCGCCTAGGCCGGGTGGTCCTCGATCTGCACCAGCCCCTGGCGCACGGCCAGTGCGGCCGCCTCCAGCTTGGAGTGTACGCCCAGCTTGACCAGCACGTTCTGCACGTGGGTGCGGACGGTGTTGAGCGACAGGTAGCAGGCCTCGGCGATGCGGCGGTTGGAGTAGCCGCGGGCCAGCAGGCCGAGGACCTGGCGCTCGCGCCCGGACAGGCTGCGCAGCAGCAGCTCGGCGTGGAGGTCCCGCTCGTGTGGGGCGGGGCTGTGGACAGCGTCGAGCACCCCTCCCGGCGGCCGGCTACCCTCCCGTCCGGGGGCCCCACCATCCCGGGGTGGGGGTGACGCGTGCTGGAGTGACGCGTGCCGGGGTGACGCGTGCCGGGGTGACGCGTGCCGGGGGGCTGGCGAGTCGGCTGCCACCATCCGGAAGCCGGCGGCCACGGCCCGGATGGCATCGGCCAGCTCGCGGGCCGAGGCGGCCCGGCTCATGCCGGCGTGGTCGGCCGGGGCGGGGCGGGGGCGGGCGTCCTCGGCCAGCAGCAGGACCCGGGTCGCCGGCTCTTCCTGGCCGACCAGGCGGACCAGCTCGGTGACAGCCGGGCCGGGCATCTCGGTGTCGACCACCAGCACGTCAGGGTGGTGGGTCCGGACCGCCTGAAGGGTGGAGGCGCCGTCGCCGGCCAGGGCGACGATCTCGAGGTCGTCCTCGGCCGACAGGACCATGCCAAGGCCCTCGACGAAGGCGTGCTGGTCGTCGGCCAGCACGACCCGGACCGGTTGCCGCAGTGCCATTGCCGCTTGCCCCCCCGAGAGCGCCGATCAGGTGTTGACGGCGATATCCAGTGGATCCGGTTCGGCGTCCGGCCGCAGCGGCAGGCGCAGCCCGACCAGGGTGCCGCCGCCTTCCCGGGCCGCCACCCAGGAGCGGCCCCCGGCCTCGTCGAGGAACCGGCGGACGACGAACAGCCCGATGCCGTGGCCGCTGGGGACCTCGCGCCCCCCATCGCCCCGGTCGGCCACGACCACCTCGACCTGCCCGGCCGCCGGGTCGGCCCGGACGTCCACCTCGACCCCGTCGGGCCCGCCGTGGGCGGCCACGTTGTCGATCAGGTTCTCGATCGCCTGGCGGAGCATGGTCGGGCTGCCCTCGACCTCGGCCTGGACGCCGGCCTGGACCCGGACGGTCGCCCCGCGGGCCACGGCCACGGTCCTGGCCGCCGCCTGGACGGTCGCGGCCACCTCGGGCACGGCCGCCTCGGGCTCGGTCTCGGCCCGCCGCCGGCGGTGGTCGCCCAGCACCTCGCCGGCCAGCTGGTCCAGGTCGCCCACCTCGGCCAGGAGCAGGTCGAGCATGGGCGTGGTGTCCAGGCCCTGGTCGCGGAGCACGGCGATGGCCTCGCCGGCGACCCGGACGGCCGCCATCCGGCGCCGCAGCTCGTGCGCGAGCATGGCGACGTCATCCGGCGTAGCCTGCGCGCATCCCGGCCGACACGCTGAAGCCACTGAAGTAGTCCCCCTCCTGCTACTTGTCGGCCGTCAACGTACTGCTCCGGGGGACACGCTGCCCATCTGAAGAAGTGACTAGTGGATGGTACGGCTGTATGAAAATCCCCCAAACAGCCGGTTGGCCGGGGTGGCAATCCCCACGAGCTCGCCGATAGGCCGCGAACCGCCCTCCAGCAATCGGCAACTGGCGTCGACTGTCGTAGTACGACTTACGGCGGCTGAGGTAGGGCCGGGACGGGCGGATCAGCCAGAGTAGGCAGCCGGAAGGCTCGCGAGAGCTCGCTCGAAAAGACAGGACGGTCATGGCAAGAGTGGTGCTGGCGGATTCGCAGCCGCTGTTCAACGAGGCGCTGGAGGCGTTGTTCTCACGCGACGACGCCCACCAGGTGATCGGCCGCTGCTCGTCGGCCGAGGATGCCTTCACCCATGTCTCCAGCCTCCGCCCCGATCTGGTGCTGGTAGACGCCGCCCTGGGCCTGGAAGGCTCGCCCAACCTGGTCACCCGCATGCTCGAGGCCTGCCCGGAGGCGCGGGTGATCGTGCTCGGCGACGACCACGACGCCGACCTGCTGCTGTCCGCGATCCGCGCCGGCGCCGCCGGGGTGGTCGGCAAGACCTACGGGGCCAGCACGGTGCTGCGGGTCGCCGGGGCGGTCCTGGAGGGCGAGGGCGCGGTCCCCCGCGGCATGCTCCTGGAGCTGGCCCGCCGCATGGTCTCGCGGGACCGGGCGCCCGACTCGCCGCTGTCGCGCCTCTCCCCGCGCGAGCGCCAGGTGCTCGCCCTGCTCAGCCGGGGCTGGGACAACGCCCGCATCGGACGGGACCTGTACATCAGCCAGCACACTGTCCGGACCCACATCCAGAACATCCTCGAGAAGCTCGGCATGCACTCCAAGCTCGAGGCCGCCACCTTCGCCATGCAGCGCTCGATGGAGCTCGAGCTGACCCCTGGCGGCGCCGGGCCGAACCACTGACCGGCAACGACGACACGAACCAGAAGGAGCACTCACTGTGACGATCAGCGAGCAGACGTTGACCGGACCGCGCGGCGGCCTGCCGCACGGCGGCCAGCTCGTCGACCGGCGCCTCGACGCCGACGAGGCGAGCGCCCTCGCGTCGAGCCCGCTTCCCTCCCTGCCGTTGACCGCGGCCGAGGCGGCCGACCTGCGCGCCCTGGCCACCGGGGCCTACAGCCCGCTGACCGGCTTCATGGGGGCCAAGGAGCACGAGTCGGTCACCGAGTCCATGCGCCTGCCCGACGGCACCCTGTGGTCGATCCCGGTCTGCCTGGGCATCCCCGACGGGGCCCGGGTCGACGCCGGCCGCCTGGCGCTGCGGGGCGAGCGGGGCGAGCTGCTTGGCATGCTCGAGGTCGCCGAGGTGTTCGAGCGCGACCGCCAGGCCGAGGCCGAGCTCGTCTACGGCACCACCGACCCCGAGCACCCCGGCGTGGCCCGGGTGCTCGGCTCCCCCGCCCGCGCCGTGGCCGGCCCCATCCAGGCCGTGGTCGAGCCGCTGGCGGGCCCGGTGGGGGCCCGCGCCCTGACCCCGGCCGAGACCCGGGCCGCCTTCGCCCAGCGCGGCTGGGCCACCGTGGTCGGGTTCCAGACCCGCAACCCGGTCCACCGGGCCCATGAGTATCTGATGAAGTGCGCCCTTGAGATGGTCGACGGGCTGCTGCTGCACCCCCTGGTCGGCCCGACCAAGGAGGGCGACGTGCCCGCCGAGGTGCGCATGCGGGCCTATGAGGCGGTGCTCGGCTACTTCCCGCCCGAGCGGGTCCTGCTGGCCGCCCTGGTCGCCCCCATGCGCTACGCCGGCCCCCGCGAGGCCGTCCTGCACGCCCTGGTCCGCAAGAACTACGGCTGCACCCACTTCATCGTCGGCCGCGACCACGCCGGCGTGGGCAGCTACTACGGGACCTTCGAGGCCCAGGAGCTGATCGCCTCGCTGCCCGCCGAGGACCTGGGCATCACCCCGCTCCGCTTCGACAACGCCTTCTACTGCCGGCGCTGTTTGGCCATGGCCACCGGCAAGACCTGCCCCCATCCCGACAGCGAGCACGTCGCCCTCTCCGGCACCCAGGTGCGGACCATGCTGGCCGCCGGCCAGCTGCCCCCACCCGAGTTCTCCCGGGCCGAGGTGGCCGAGCTGCTGATCGAGGCCTACCGCTCCTGACCACCACCAACGAAAGGCGCACCGTCCCATGACCAACGACACCGGCTTCGTGCTCTGGCTCACCGGCCTGTCCGGCGCGGGCAAGTCGACCGTGGCGGCCAAGCTCGGCCCCACCCTGGCCGAGCGCGGCCACCGGGTGGAGCTGCTCGACGGCGACGAGGTCCGCACCAACCTCTGCCAGGGCCTCGGCTTCAGCCGGGAGGACCGCGACACCAACATCGCCCGCATCGGGTATGTCGCCGGCAAGCTGTCCAAGCACGGGGTGGCCGTGCTGGTGGCGGCCATCTCCCCCTACCGGGAGGCCCGCGACCGGGTCCGGACCGCGGTCGACAACTTCGTCGAGGTGCACGTGGCCGCGCCCGTCTCGACCTGCGCCGAGCGCGACGTCAAGGGCCTGTACGCCAAGGCCCTGGCCGGCGAGATCAAGCACTTCACCGGGGTCTCCGACCCCTATGAGCCGCCCGTCAACCCCGAGATCACCCTGCACACCGAGGCCGAGAGTGTGGACGACTCGGTCCACCAGGTGATCGCCTGGCTGGAGGCCAACCAGCTCACCGCCCCCTCCGACCGCTAGTGGCCGCGGTCGACCTGCACGCCCACACCCTGGCCAGCGACGGCGGCGACCGGCCCACCGAGCTGGTCGCCGCCGCCGCCGCGGCCGGGGTCGGGACCCTGGCCGTCACCGACCACGACACCGTGGCCGCGGTGGCCGAGGCCAGGGCGGCCGGGGAGCGCCTCGGGGTCGAGGTCCTGGCCGGCTGCGAGCTCACCGCCACCGTCGGCGACCGGGTGGTCCACGTCCTGCTGTACGGCGAGGGGCTGCTGGAGCCCGACCTGGCCGACGCGGTCGAGGTGGCCAGGCGGGGCCGGGAGGAGCGCAACCTGGCCATCGGGGAGCGGCTGGAACGGCTCTGTGGGGTCGGCTACGACGACGCCGTCACCGTCGCCGGGGCCAGCGCCCTGTCCCGGGCCCACTTCGCCAGGGCGCTCGTCGCCAGGGGCGTCGTGGCCGACGTGGCCGAGGCGTTCGACCGCTACCTGTCCTCGGGCCGGCCGGCGTATGTTCCCGCCCCGAGCGTCTCGGTGACCGACGCCGTGGCCATCGCGGCCAAGGCCGGCGGGGTGGCGGTCCTTGCCCACCCGGGAAGGCTGGCCGCGGCCGAGCGAGACCGGGTCCTGGGCGAGGCCCTGGAGGCCGGGATCGACGGGATCGAGGTCTGGCACTCCCAGCACGACGACGACTTGCGCCGGTCCCTGGCCGGCCTGGCCGAGCGGCGCGGGCTGCTGGCCACCGGCGGGTCCGACTACCACGGCCGGCACAAGCCGGACGTCCACCTCGGCAGCGGCACCGGTGGCAACGTCGCCGTTCCCGGCGAGCGCCTCGAGGCCCTGCGTGACCGATTGGCGGCCGGCGGGGTCGGCTGAGTAGGCTCCGCACCGCCTGAGATCGCCGACAACCAACGGCAAGGGGGCACCACCGATGCCTGTTCGCGCACGCCTGTTCCCGGCGCTGGCGCTGCCGCTGGCCGCCGCCACCGCCATCGCCCTGACCGTGCTCCTCCCCGGCCCGGCCCAGGCCGTGGTCAGCGCCAACCCCGACGACGGCACCTGTGAGGCCAACGGGCGGGTCAACGCCGTTGTCTACCTGGGCGGCACCGTCTACCTGGGTGGCAGCTTCACCTCGGTCGACGGGACGGCCCGCAACCGGCTGGCCGCCTGCAACGCCGCCACCGGCAACCTCCTGTCCTGGAACCCGAACGCCAACGGCGTGGTCAGGGCGCTCAAGGTCTCCCCCGCCGGGACCAGGGTGTACGTGGGCGGGGACTTCTCGGCGGTCGGCGGGGCGGCCCGCTCCCGGGTCGCCGCCCTTCACCCGACCAGCGGCGCCGCCTTCGGCTGGAGCCCGTACGTCAACGACAGCGTCAAGTCGGTCACCACCTCCAACAGCGGCGCCACGGTGTACGTGGGCGGCGACTTCAACTCGGCCGAGGGGGCCGGCCGGCGGCACCTGGCCGCCTTCAACGCCACCAGCGGCAACCTGACCAGCCTCAAGCCGACCATCTCCAACGGGGCCGGGAACTTCGCCACCGTGCTGGCCATGGACGTCTCCGCCGACGGCGACACCCTGTACTTCGCCGGCGACTTCGCCCTGGTCAATGGCGCCTCGCGCCGCAACGCGGCTGCGGTGTCGAGCGGCATCGGCACCCTGCGGGCCTGGAGCCCGGCCTCGACGGCCGACGTCGTCGGCGACCTCACCGTGTCGGCCTCGGGACGCACGGTGTTCGTGGGCGGCCGCGGCTCGGGCGGCTACGCGCAGGCCTACGGCCCGACCGCCGGCGGCACGCCGGTCTGGAACGTCGGTGCCAACGGCGACGTCGAGGCGCTGGCGGTCTCCTCCTCCACGCTGTACGTGGGCGGCCACTTCACCAGCATCGGCGGCGCCGGCCGCGGCCACCTGGCCGCCCTGCGCGCCTCCGGCGGGTCCGTCGATCCCTGGAACCCCGGCGCCAACGGCGTCTTCGGCGCCTTCGGGGCCGCCATCACCGGCTCCCGGGTCGCCTTCGGCGGCGAGTTCACGGTGGTCAACGGCGAGAACCACGACGGCTTCGTGCAGTTCTCCGGGACCCCGTAGCCGCCCGCCAAGGCAAGCCCGTCAGGTTCCACTGGCGTGGGGGCCATGGCCGACCAGGCCTCGCCCCCACGCTTCTGGAGGAACCGTGTTCGCTGCCCTCGGGCGGTCTGTCGTCCGCCATCCACTCCGCGTCATCCTCGCCTGGGTGGTGATCTCGGTGGCGGTGGTGGCGTTCTCGCCGCGGCTGACCGACATCATCAACGCCGACCAGACCAGCATGATCGGGGTGGTGAAGCGGGCCGACGGCGGGCCGCTGACCGAGGCCGACGTCCAGCGGGTCCAGCAGCTGACCGCCGAGCTCGCCGGGGCCGGGATCGAGCGGGTGGCGGCCGCCCAGACCGCGCCCCAGGCCGTCTCCCCCAACCGCACCGTCCAGCTGATCACCGTCGCCCTCCAGGGCACCCCGCAGGACGAGGCCGTGGTCGAGGCCCTACGCCAGGTGCGCGAGCGCTCGGTCGAGGCGCTGGAGGGCAGCGGGCTGCGCATCGGCTACACCGGCGACGTCGCCCTGTTCGCCGACAGCACCGAGGCCTTCGCCGACGCCGAGCGGATCGTCGGCATCGCCACCATCGTGCTGATCGTCGGTCTCCAGCTGCTGATCTTCCGCAGCCCGATCGCCGCCCTGTTCCCGATCGTCACCGTCGGGCTGGTCTTCACCCTGGCCCAGTCGCTGATCGCGGCCGCCGGCAAGCTGCTCGACTTCGAGGTCGGCACCGAGCTGACCACCCTGCTCACGGTGGTGCTGTTCGGCATCGGGACCGACTACATCCTGTTCCTGCTGTTCCGGTTCCGGGAGCGGCTGCGGGCCGGCGACGACCCCAAGGTCGCGGTCACGACCGCGGTCGAGCGGGTCGGGGAGGCGATCGCGTCCGCCGCCGGGGTGGTGGTCATCGCCTTCAGCGCCATGCTGCTGGCCTTCCTGGGCTTCTTCACCACCCTCGGACCCGGCCTGGCCGTGGCCGTGGCCCTCATGCTGCTGGCCGCCCTGACCCTGATCCCGGCCCTGCTCGCCCTGACCGGGCCGCGGGTGTTCTGGCCGTCCAAGAGCTGGCAGCGGCCGCCCCGGGCGTCGACCTCCGGGCGCCTGGGCCGGCTGGTGGCCCGCCGGCCGGCGCTGGTCGCCCTGGCCAGCGGGGCCGTGGTCGTCGCCCTGGCCGCGGGCACGCTCGGCTTCCGGCAGAACTACGACTTCGTCAGCCAGCTCCCCACCGACACCGAGTCGCGGCGGGCCTTCGACGACCTCCAGACCGGCTTCCCGGCCGGGGCGTTGAACCCGACCCAGGTCTTCGTCCGCGGCGACCAGCCGCTGGAGGCGGCCGTCCTGCGGCAGCTCGCCGGCCGGCTCCAGCAGGCCGAGGGGGTCGGCCAGGTCCTGCCGCCCCAGCTCAGCCCCGACCGGCGGGTCGGGCAGGTCGACCTGCTGCTGACCATGAACCCGTCCTCGGCCGAGGCCCTCGACCTGGTCGAGCCGCTACGGGAGGCGGCCCACGCCGCCGCCCCGCCAGGCACGGCCGTGCTGGTCGGCGGGACCACCTCGGCCACCGCCGACCTGCGCGAGGCCACCGGCCGCGACCTGCGGGTCATCTTCCCGGTCGCCGGGATCCTGATCGCCCTGGTCCTGGCCCTGCTGCTACGCAGCGTGGTCGCGCCCATCTACCTGATGCTGGCGGTGATGCTCGGCTACGCCGCCTCCCTGGGGGCGGCCGTGTTCATCTTCCAGGGTCTTGGCGGCGAGCCTGGGGTGCTGTTCCTGCTCCCGATCCTGGTCTACCTGTTCGTGGTCG
>JASLBL010000447.1 GCA_030146615.1 Actinomycetes bacterium | reverse complement strand
CGCCCTGGAGGCCGACATCCGCGCCTGGATCGAGACCTGGAACCAGGACCCCAAGCCCTTTGTGTGGACCAAGACCGCCGAGGAGATCCTCAGCTCCCTCGCCCGATATTGCCAACGAATCTCAGGCGCAGGACACTAGGTGGCCGCTGTTCTGTGACCGATTCGTCCGTAACTTGCTGAGCTGGCAGACTCCGGGCCTTGTCGCCGGACCCGAAGGATGTCGTTATGACCCTTGCCCGCCAGCTCCGCCGCCCGGATCTGCCCACCACTGGTGCCCGCTGGTGCGAGGCGGCCCCGCCGGCGGGGTCGGTGTACCGGTTCCTGGCCACTTCAGAGTGTCCAAGAACGCACACCGGGCAGTGAGGACCGCGACACCTCCAGCTCGGCGCGAGGTGCACTCGACTCCAACTGCCATACGGACCCAGTCGGTGGCGTTGTGAGCTCGGGCAGGCTCGGGCTCACTGCGACGGGCGGTCATCGGCGACGGCGTTCCCGCCTGACGACTGCGGTCCTGCCATGACCCGTGGCCACCAAGGCACCGTCTCGGTGCGATCAGCGGCACGCGGCCCGGATGACGACTTTTAGCCTGGCGCCAACCATCACGAGGCCAGCATCCGGTCCAGAAGCGCGGCATGGGTGATCGCCCCAACCAGCGTCCCACTGGCGTCGATCACCGCCGCCACCGGGCTGCGGGTGCGTGCCATCAGCGCGGCGACCTGAAGCACGGTGGCGTTCTGATCCACCACTGGCAGCTCCCGGCGCTCGGGCGGCAGGCACTGGGCCACCGTGCGGTCGCGCAGCTGTCGTAGGAACAGATCGGCCGCCGCCTCATCAATCACCCGCGCCAGCGTCGGGTCCTCCTGACAGTAGCGCGGCACTGCCATGCGCAGCACCTGCGACCCCGGCAGGATCGTCGACGGTCTCCCCATCGCGTCGACCACGATCAGGCCAGGCAGGCGCTCATCGGCCAGCAGCCGCGCCGCCTCCATCGCCGGCGTATCCAGGCGAACCGTCGGAAACGGCGAGGCAAGCTCACCCGCCCGCATCGGAAGCCTCCTTCCGCACCTGCTGCTCATCGCTACAGGCTTCCAGGCACCCCAGCCCAACAGCAGGCTAACACCAGGCGGTTTCCCCGGCACCCACCCCACCCGGCGTGCGTCCGGGCCAGCTCCTCGGCATCGTGGATGGTCCGTCAGCCTCCAGTTCCACCGGGCGCCGCCAGCGCCGCTGCCCGGGGAGCGCTAGGTGGCGGCTGTCCTGTGGCTGATTCGTCCGTGACCAGCTGAGCTGGCAGACTCCGGGCGCCCTATCGCCAAGCCTGGAGGACTGCTGTGACCCTCGGCCGCCAACTGCGCCGCCCGGACCTGCCCACGGTTGGTGCTCGCTGGTGTGAGGCGGCGCTGCCCGAGGGGTCGGTGTACCGGTTCCTGGCCAGGGAGCGGGTCCGGCTGTTCCCGCCGGAGCTGTTCGCGGACCTGTTCCAGCCCACCGGGCGCCGCTCGGTGCCGCCGTCGATCCTGGCCGTGGTGATGGTCCTGCAACGGCTGGAGGGCCTGTCGGACCAGGAGGCGGCCGATCGGTTCGCCTTTGATGTGCGCTGGCGGTATGCGGCCGGGGTGGCCGATGCGGTGGCCGGGGAGGAGACCGCCTCGTCTGCCTCCACGGTTCTGGTCGACTTCCGCGCCCGGCTGCGCGCATCGGCCGACCCGGATCGGATCTTCCGGGTGACCTGTGCGCTGGCCCGCCAGGCGGGGCTGGTCGGGGTGCGCCGAGTGCTGGATTCGGCGCCGTTGGAGGACGCGGTCGCCACCCAGGACACCGTCACGATGCTGCGGGGCGGGATCCGGGGGCTGCTGCGCGCCTGCCCGCCCGAGCTCGCGGCGAAGGTCCGGGGGTTGCTGCGCCGCGAGGACGACTACACCGCGCCGGGCAAGCCGGCCTGTGACTGGCAGGATCGCCAGGCCCGCGAGGCGCTGGTGGACGCGCTGGTCCGTGACGCCTACCGAGCGCATTACGCCCTGCCGGGCGAACGGCTGGACCCACGGGTGGCCGAGGCGGCGACGCTGTTGGCCACCGTGACGGGCCAAGACATCGAGGAGACCGACGATGGCCGCTTCCGGATCTTCGAAGGGACCGCGCCTGACCGGGTCATCTCCACCGTGGATCCCGAGGCCCGCCACGGGCACAAGACCACCGCACACCGCTTTGACGGCTACAAGGGCCACGTCGCTGTCGACCCCGACTCGGAGGTCATCACCGCCGCCGAGGTGAGCCAGGCAGCGGTCGGCGACGCGGTCGTGGCGCCTGGGTTGCTCGGCGACCTGGTCGTGGGCCAGCGGGACCAGGCCGCTGGTGGGGTGGTCTACGGCGACAGCGCCTACGGTACCGGCGCCCACCTGGCCTGGCTGGACGCCCACGGGCTGACGCCGATAGTCACCACCCAGGTCCCGGTTGTACTGGGCGGCCGGTACGGCAAGGACCAGTTCCGCGTCGACCTCCAGGCCCAGACGGTGACCTGCCCGGCCCGGGTGACCGTGGCGATCGTCCCGGCCCGCCGCGGTGGTGGCCGGGCCCGGTTCGGCCGAGCGTGCAGCGTCTGCCCCTTCCGCGAAGCCTGCACCAGCAGCATCCGGGGGCGGGTGGTCACCATCCATCCCCACGAGGCCGAGTTGGCCGCCGCTCGTGCCCGCCAGCGCGATCCCGCCTGGCGGGCCGACTACCGGGCGACTCGGCCCAAGGTGGAGCGCAAGCTGGCCCATTTGCTGCGCCGCCGCCACGGCGGCCGGCGTGCCCGGGTGCGGGGGCTGGTCCGCGTGGGCCAAGACTTCAAGCTGCTGGCCGGAGCGATCAACCTGGCCCGGTTCGCCGCCCTCGGGCTACGTTCCACGGCCAGCGGCTGGCGGGTGCAGCCGGCGTGACCGGGCGGCCAGCCGCCCCGGCCCGGCGGCAATCAACCCGCAGAACGCCTCCAAGCCGTCAGAGAACAGCGGCCACCTAGAAGGGTTCCTCTGTATGTCGAGCTTGGGGCAGCAAGCCTGGTCTGCTGCTGTGAGGATCTGCTCTTCCAGGGCAAGGCCGGCCCTG
>JASLBL010000445.1 GCA_030146615.1 Actinomycetes bacterium | reverse complement strand
CGCCCTGGAGGCCGACATCCGCGCCTGGATCGAGACCTGGAACCAGGACCCCAAGCCCTTTGTGTGGACCAAGACCGCCGAGGAGATCCTCAGCTCCCTCGCCCGATATTGCCAACGAATCTCAGGCGCAGGACACTAGGTTGGCGCACCCCTATTGAATTCGAGAAGCTCCGCTCAACCAACGTCGCCTGACTCGCACACACCAAGGTCACCCGACGGGACCCAGACCATCCTGCGAATCGCTGAGGCCACCCTGATCATCGTTTCCCGACCCGAGCTTGCCTCCTTTGGAGCACTGTTGTCTGCCTGTACCTCTCACGTGCCATGGCACGTTTGAACATGTCTCATCGGTCATGGCGGGTCGAGAAGAGAGTACTTCCGTTTGCTTGATGATCAACCGCTACGACTGCAAGCTGTGCCGGGGCAGCAAGTCTGGCAGGCTGCGCCGATGCAGCAAGCGTCGCCGCTCGTACGGGGTTCTGGCTCCACGCTCACACTGGGCGGCCGGTCCGCCACGCTGGAGCTGCTACCCCTGGGAAGCCGCCTGCGATGTCACCCTGATCCACCCTGTCGTGGCGTGTCAGCTTGGCTGCTCGCTGAGGTAGTCGTGCACGAGCTGCAGGGCGACGGCGCCCTCCCCGACGGCGGACGCGACCCGCTTGACCGACCGATAGCGCACATCACCGACCGCGAAGACACCGGGGATGGTGGTCTCCAGCAGCATCGGCGGACGCGCAAGGGGCCATCCCGGTGGTGGCTTGCCGGCGTGGAGCAGGTCATGGCCGGTCAGGATGTAGCCGGGCTCATCGCGCTCCACGGCGCCGGCGAGCCACTCGGTATGCGGCTCGGCACCGATCATCACGAACAGGGCTGCGGCGGGGATGCCCTCGGTCGCGCCGCTGTGCCTGTCCCGCAGTGATAAGCCCTCCAGCCGACTACTGCCCTTGCCGTCGACCACCTCGGTGTGCAGCCGGACCGCGATGTTGGGTGCGCGCTCGATCTGCTGCACTAGGTAGTCGGACATGGTCTGGCCGAGGGCGTCACCGCGGCAAAGGATCGACACCGACGCCGCCCACCTGGCCAGGTCGAGGGAAGCCTGGCCGGCCGAGTTCCCGGCACCCACCACGAAGACGTCCTGGCCCTGCATGGCTCGGGCCTCGGCCCCGGCCGCGCCGTAGAACACGCCCGCGCCGACCAGCGCCTCCAGGCGGGGCACGCCAAGGCGCCGCCAGGAGACACCGCTGGCGACGATTACTGCCTTGGCGGCGACCTCGCTACCGTCCGACAGCCGCAGCAGGCGGTCGGGCCCGCGGGCATGCAGGCCAGTGGCTTGCTGGGTGAGGACGAGGTTGGCCCCAAACAGCCACGCCTGCTCCAGCGCCCGGTTGGCCAGGTCGTTGCCGCTGATCCCGCGGGGGAAGCCGAGGTAGTTGCGGATCAGGGCGCTGGTGCCGGCCTGGCCGCCGACAACCTGTGGCTCGACCACCAGGGTCTCCAGGCCCTCGGAGGCGGCGTAGACGGCGGCGGCCAAGCCGGCGGGTCCGGCACCGACGATGACCACGTCGTAGGCCGCGGCCGCCGGCCGCGTCCCGAAACCCAGGCCGTCGGCCAGCTCGGCGTTGGAGGGGTCGACGAACACCCGGCCGCTGTGGAACACGACCACCGGCAGGCGGGAGCCGTCCTGGCCGGCCTCCTCGAGCAGCCGGCGACCGTCATCGGAGTCCGCCAGGTACCAGCCATGGGGGATCCCCATGCGGGTGAGCATTTCGCGCAGCTCATGCGAGCGCGTCCCCAGGCGCGGCCCGACGATGCGGATCCCCTCGAACGCTGGGCCGTGGGCTGGGACCCAGTCGGCCAGGACCTGGCTGACCGGCAGGTACAGCCACCGCTCAACCGGAAGCCACGGCTCGAACAGGTAGGTATCGATCTGCCCGAGGGTCATCGCCCGTACGGCCGGGTTGGTCGCCGTCCACTCACGGCGGCCGACCAGCAGGACCCGCTTGGCCGTCGGGTGTAGTTCGTGGGCGCGCACCAGGAAGTCGACCCCGGGCATCTCCCGCATCGGCTGGGCCGCGATGAGTAGGGCGACCTCCTCCGACCCTGCCGCGAACTCCGCAAGGGTCGCCAGCGCCGGTGACGGCGAGCCTTCGCTGAGGATTTGGTAGTCGACACCGAAGCGCCTGGCAAGGTCGCCGGCAAGCGCGTCCAGCACCCGGCCGTGTTCGTGAACGAGAAACAGGATCGGCTTTCCCATCTCGGCCTCCTGCTGTGCCCGGCCGCTACCCCGACGCCAGGCGCGGAGGGTGTTGTGCGCGTGGCTGATCCTGGCAGGATCCGACCATAGTCGTCGACTCTGCTAGGCCGTATCAGCGGCGCCCTCCACCGGGCTGGAGCCAACCGGTTCCGGCAGCCCGGCGCACCAGGCGCTGTCCAAAGCGCGGTGCGCCTTCTCGTTAAGCGTTGTGGGCTGTGGCGCCACGGACCCAATCATGGCGCACAACCGGCCAGGGCGGCCTGACCTGGTCAGGTCCTGCGTATGATCTGCACGTCTTCGCCAGCCGGCCTGGGGTCGGTGGAGAGCGCGTCCGGGGCCCGGGCAGCCACCTCGCCAAGCTGGCCTCTGGATGGCCGATGTGGTTTATCCGGTTTGGAGAGCGCAGCTACCCAACTGTTCGCCGAGGTGACAGACTCTGGAGGGCATTCGCTAAGGCACGGTGATGGCAAGGGGCGAGTGCAATGCAGCCTGAGCCGGCGTCGGGAACCCTGACCTTCCTGTTCACTGACCTCGAGGGCAGCACCCGGCGCTGGGAGCAGTTCCCGCAGGCCATGAAGGCCGCCCTGGAGCGCCACGACGCGATCTTGGGTGCCGCCGTGGCCGGCGCAAACGGGCAGGTGCTCAAGTCCACCGGTGACGGGTTGATGGCGGTGTTCGGCTCCGCCGCCGGCGGCGTGAACGCGTGCCTGGCGGCCCAGCGCGGCCTGGCGGACGAGCCGTGGGGCGAGACCGGCGCCCTCCGGGTACGAATGGGGCTGCACGCCGGCGAGGCGCAGACGCGGACGGGGGACTACTTCGGCCCGGCGGTCAACCGTACCGCGCGGATCATGGCGGTCGGCCACGGCGGCCAGGTGCTGTTGTCGGCGGCGGCGGCGGCCCTGGTGCTGGACCAGCTTCCGGACGGAGCCACGCTGCTGGACCTGGGCAGCCATCGCCTCAAGGACCTGGGGCGTCCCGAGCGCCTCTTCCAGCTGGTCCATCCCGATCTTGCCCGCGACTTCCCGCCGCTGGCGACGCTGGACCGCCGCCCCAACAACCTGCCCACCCAGGCCTCCACGTTTGTCGGGCGGGACGCAGAGTTGGGGGCGATCAGGCAGCGCCTGGAGGACGAGGCGGTGCGGTTGCTCACCCTCACCGGGCCGGGCGGCACCGGCAAGACCCGTCTGGCGCTGCGGGTGGCCGCCGACGAGATCGACCGGTTTGACGATGGGGTGTTCTTCATCGATCTCTCCGCCGTCCGCGAGACCGAGGCGGTGCCGGCCGTCACCGCGCGCGCCATCGGCCTGAGCGAGACCAGCGAGGTGTCGCTGCTGGAAGAGCTCAAGCGGCAGCTGCGGCGCCACCGCGAGCTGCTGGTCTTCGACAACTTCGAGCAGGTGGCCGCCGCAGCGCCCACGCTGGTGGAGCTCCTGCAGGACTGCCCGGAGCTCAAGCTGCTGGTGACCAGCCGTGAGGCGTTGCACGTGCGCGGTGAGCATCTGTTCTCGGTTCCGCCGCTGTCGCTGCCCAGGGCCGCTCCAGGGCCTCGATCGGCCGCGGAGCTAGCCGGCTGCGAGGCCGTCCAGCTGTTCGTTGAGCGCGCCCAGGCGGTCAGGGCCGACTTCCGCCTGACCGATGAGAACGCGGCTGCGGTCGCCGAGATCTGCCAGCGGTTGGACGGCCTGCCGTTGGCGATCGAGCTGGCCACCGCGCGCATCAACCTGTTCTCGCCGGCGGCGCTGCGGGAGCGGCTGGGCAGCCGGCTGCGGCTGCTCCGCAGCGGCGCGCGGGACCTGCCGGCCCGCCAGCAAACGCTGCGCGCCACGATCGAGTGGAGCTATCAGCTGCTGGACCCTGGAGAGCAGCGGCTGCTGGAATTGCTGTCGGTCTTCTCCGGCGCGGGGTTCGAGGCCGTCGAAGCGGTGGCGGCCGGGATCGAGCAGTTGGCCGGGACGGGGGTCGACATCCTCGACGGTGTGGCTTCGCTGCTGGACAAGAGCCTGATCCGGCAGGCCGACCCGGAAGCGGGGACGCCGCGGCTGATGATGCTGGAGACGATCAGGGAGTACGCGGCGGAACGGCTGGACGACCTGCCCGAGTTCGCCGCCGCGGCCCGTCGGGCCCACGCCGCCTACTTCGCCGACTTCGCCCAGCGGCAGTGGGAGGACCTCACCGGTCAACGGCGCGAGCCTGCATTAGCGGCGATGGCCGCTGAGATCGACAACCTGCGCCTCGCCTGGGGCTACTGGGTCGCGGCGAGTGATCTCGACCAGCTCAACAAGCTCGTCGACAGCCTCTGGCTGCTCTACGACGCGCGGGGCTGGTACCACGCCACGATCGAGCTCACCACCGACCTGCTCAACGTTCTGTCGTCCTCGGAGTCCACCCCAGAGCGGGCGGCGCAGGAGGTCACCCTGCGGATCAGCCTGGCCAGGACGCTGATGGCCATCAAGGGCTACACGCCCGAGGTTGAGCAGGCCCATACCCGGGCCTTGGAGTTGTTGGAAGGGCGAGCGCTCCCCCAGCTGTTCCCGGTGCTCCGGAGCCTGGCCAGCTTCTACAACTTCCGGGCCGAGCACGACAAGGGCGCCCAGGTCGGGCGGGAGATCCTGCGCCTGGCCGAACAGCAGAACGACACCGGCATGCTGGTCGACGGGCACCTGGTGCTGGGAGCCAACCTCGCGTTCCTGAACGATCTCCACGCCGGCCTAGAGCACCTCGACAAGGCGATCGGCTACTTCGGGTCCGTGCCGTACCGCTCTCGTCGGTTCCGGCTCGGGAACAACCCGGGGGTGGCGTGCTTCACCACCTCCGCGTTCATCCTGTGGATGCTCGGCTATCCCGACCGCGCGGCCCAACGTGCCAGCGACGCGGTTGCGCTGGCGACCAGGCTGGAGCACCCGTTCACGCTGGCCTATGCGCTGTTCCACTCCGGCTTCCTGCACCTCTGGCGGCGTGAGCCTGCACTGGTCAGGGACCGGGCGGTAGGGGTGCTGCAGGTCGCCGAGGACCATGACTTCCAGATCTGGAGGGCGCTGGGGACCTGTCTGCTTGGCGCAGCCAACACCGGCATGGGACAGGGCGAGGAGGGGCTGGCGCAGGTCCGCCAGGGGATCGACCTGTACCAGGGGCTGAAGACGCCGCCGGTGTTCTGGCCGCTGCTCCTGTTCGTGGAGGCGGGTGCGCACACCCAAGTGGGACGGGCGGCAGACGGACTGGCCCTGATCGACGAAGCCCTCCAGATCGCGGGTCGTGGCGCCGGGATGACCCTGTTGCCAGAGTTCCAGCTACTCAAGGGCGACCTGCTCCTTGCCCTCCCCGGGATCGACGGGGACAACCCCGGACCTTGGTTCCAGCAGGCGTTCGACATCGCCCAGGGCCTGGACGCCAGGATGTCGCAGCTGCGAGCCGCAACCAGGCTGTGCCGGCTCAGGCAGGATCAAGACAACGGGGAACAAGGCGGCCGCGTGCTACGCGCCGTCTATGACACCTTCACCGAGGGCTTCACCACGGCCGATCTGACCGAGGCGAGGGTCCTTCTCGAGAGCCTACCGTAACAAGGGCTTGGAGAAGGCTCGACTCTGACCCGAAACGTGAGACAAGGGAAGTGTTCTCCATCCGGTATGCGTCCCGTCCAACCGACCCCGGACGCGAAGACGACCCGGCGTTCCCCCTCTACTCCCCCAGACGCGGGGATGACCAGCGTTTGCGCTGGTCATCGGCTTGGCGGAGCCCCCCGCCGGAATCGAACCGGCGACCCCATCCTTACCATCGATGCGCGGAGGGTTCACTCCACTACGCAGAACCTCATGTGACCACACAACCGCCCAGGTGAACGGCGCTGCCGAGGATCGGGTCGTGGGGCAGCGTGAGGTTGCGTGTAGCGCAGTTTCTGGCAAATCTCTGGCAAGGATCCCTGCGCAGTCATTGTGCTGATCCGGTTGATGCTTGACCGGTTGATTCCGGCTGATGGGTTCCGGTGTTCCGGTTGATGGTTGACATGACCGCCCGTCCTACCTCTGCTTCGCCGACCAGCGGCGAGGCGAGGAGGTCGGGAGCGTGCTCCTGGAGCTCACAGTGGCAGAGCAACGCTTCAACGCCGTCATGGAGGTCCTGCGCGACGGGCTCACGGTGATTGAGGTCGCCGGCCGCTACGGGGTCAGCCGCCAGACCGTCCACGGCTGGCTGCGACGCTATCGGACCGGCGGGCTGGACGCCCTGGCCGACCGCTCCCACCGACCTCGCCGCTGCCCCCACCAGATGCCGGCCGCGGTCGAGGCCCGTCTGTGCGAACTGCGGCGGCGCCATCCCCACTGGGGCCAGCGCCGCCTCGCCCACGAACTGGTCCGGATCGGCGTCGACCCACCGCCCGGGCTGTCTAGCATCTACCGGGCGCTGGTCCGCAACGGTCTCATCCAGCCCCGCTCCCGGCGGCGACCCAAGGCCAGCTACCGACGCTGGGAACGGGCCCGGCCGATGCAGCTGTGGCAGCTGGACGTCATGGGTGGGATCTGGCTGGCCGATGGCCGCGAGCTCAAGGCGGTGACCGGGATCGATGACCACTCCCGGTTCTGCGTGGCGGCCGGGCTCATCGAGCGGGCCAACGCCCGCAGCGTCTGCCAGGTGTTCCAAGCCGCCTTGGCCCGCTACGGCACCCCCGAGGAAGTCCTCACCGACAATGGCAAGGTGTTCACCGGCCGCCTCGGCCCCCACCCGGCCGAGGTGTTGTTCGACCGCATCTGCCGCGAACACGGGATCACCCACCGGCTTACCGGGGTCCGCTGCCCGACCACCACCGGCAAGATCGAACGGTTCCATAAGACCCTGCGGGCCGAGCTGCTCACGGGTCGCCGGTTCGACTCGCTCGCCGGTGCCCAGCAGGTGCTGGACGCCTGGGTTGACGACTACAACACCCAGCGTCCGCATCAGGCCATCGCCATGGCCGTCCCAGCCAGGCGCTTCCAGGCGCCGACGGCCGCGGCGACCCCGGTCCCAGCCGTCCAGGTCGGCCAGCCGGTCACGGTGGGCCCGACCGAGGTCACCCGCCGGGTGTCGACCAGCGGCCTGATCGGAGTCTGCTACCAGCAGGTCTCAGCTGGCCGGCACCTCGCCGGCCACATCGTCACCGTCCGGCTCCACCCCACCGTGCTCCAGGTCTTCTTCGCCGGCCAACTCATCCGCACCGTGCCACGCCGCAGCACCAGGGAGGTGGTCCAGCTTCGCGCCCACCGACCCCACCAGCCGAGACGACGCCCTACAACCACCTAGGGACGTGTCAACCATCACCTGGAACCAAACCGGAAAGCATCAACCGGAACTAGGGCTTGCTGATCACGGGATGAGGTTGCAGATCCCACTCTTGGTGGGGCTGGTGGTGGACCCTTTGGTTCCGACCAAAGAGCCTCAGGAGTCCACCACCGTGACCCCAGCAGAGATCATCTACCACCGGCGCGTCCAGGTCCTGGACCGCGCCGGGCAGACCAGCGTGGCCGAGGCCTGCCGCACCTTCGGCGTCTCGCGGACCACCTACTACCGTTGGGCCAGCCGCGCCCAGCGCTCTGGGCTGGCCGCGCTGCTGCCCAAGGGCCGCCGGCTACCGGTGATGCCGACCGCGACCCCACCCGACCAGGTCGAGGTAGTGCTGGCCGAGGCGGTGGCCCGCCCCACCATCGGCGCCCAGCGCCTGGTCGACCACCTGGCCGAGCGTGGGGTGCGCCTGTCGCCCTCTGGGGTCCAGAAGATTCTCCGGCGCCACCGGCTCGGCCGACGGGCCAGCGGGTGGCCGCGCTGGCCCAGCTGACCGCGGCGACCACCGGAATCTTGACCACGGCAGCCAAGGATGGGCCATTCGGGTTCTGCCACTTCGCCGCCCGCCCCGGTGACGTAGTCGCCCTGGACACCTTCTATGTCGGCAAGCTCAAAGGCATCGGGCCGGTCTGGCAGCTGACGGCGGTTGACACCGCCACCCGCTATGCCATCGGCGCCCTGGTCGCCGGCGACAAGTCAGCTCGTGACGCCGCCGGCTTCGTCGACCACGTCGCTGAGCGTCTGGTCGGCATCGGGGTCGAGCTCACCGGGGTGCTGACCGATAACGGTCCGGAGTTCACCGGCCGCCAGTTCACGGCCGCGATGGCCGAGCGCGGCCTGCGGCACCACCGGATCCCGCCCCGGTCACCCAACCACAACGCGGTCTGTGAACGCTTCCAGGGCACCGCCCTCCAAGAGTTCTACCGGCCGGCCTTCCACCGCCAGCACTTCGCTCGCCTGGCCGACCTCAATGCCCAGTTCCAGGGCTGGCTCCAGACCTACAACACCCGCCGTCGTAACCACGGCGACTTCATGCGCGGCCGCACGCCCTTTGCGGTCATGGAGGCGCACCTATCATGACCACGTCATGACCACGCCCAGGGTTCACCCGTCACCTCAACCCGTGCTCAGGAAGAACTAGACAGCGGTTCGAGGCGCTCCGGGCATGCAAGAGGCCGGGTGCTGGACCCGGCCTGAGCTGTGGTTTCTGTGTGGAGCCCCCCGCCGGAATCGAACCGGCGACCCCATCCTTACCATGGATCGGAGGCACACCGCCGTGCTAACCGTCGTCTCCGCAGCTCGCGCAACACCGCAAGTGCGCCAGTTATGGGGCCACTTCTCTCCAGTGGCGCACCCGCTGCGAGGGCCGGATCAGCTGCCTCAAGCACCGCTTCGGCTGGGACCGCACCCGGATGGACGGCCTCCAAGGCGTCCGCATCTGGTGTGGCTACGGGGTGCTCGCCCACAACCTGGTCAAGCTCGGCGCGCTGGAGGCCAAGCGAACCAAGGCAGCATGACCACCCACAACGTTCAGCGATTTACCGACCACCCAAGTCACAGCGGATCGCCCCGTCGCCAAGGCTCTTCAGGGCGAAGTAAGCTAAGCACCAGCCAGTTGGCCCTTTAGGCGCCTTAGGCGAGGATGCCCGGTTCTAGCCACAGCTGGTGGCCGCCATTAGCAGGGGGGTGTCTGGCCGGCTGGGCAGGGGACCAGTTCCTGCCAAGACACCTGCTGGAGTTGGGTGCGGCCAAAGCCAAGCGCGTTGGCGATCCGGGGGGTGTAGCTGATGTTTAGGTTGTTTTTGGCGTTGATAGTGTTGCCGTAGAATGCGCCCTGGTTGTTCTGGTTACAGTCCTCGGAGTTGCAGTCGTTGCGCAGTTCGATGGCGCCGTCTTGGCTGTAGAGCAGGACCGCCACCTCCGGCCGGAACTGGATCTTGTTGCCGCCGTAGATCGACAGGCAGTTACCCACCCCTCCGGTGCAGGGGTTGCCCGGGTAGGCGCTGATGACCTGGAAGATCGGGCACCGGGGCGTCCCCGTGGGGGGCGGATCCTGAGTGGAGCACGCCGGATTGGCCGCCTCGACCCGGGTGGTGGTGCCGAAGTCGACAGGGACGTTGGTGTAGATGACGGTGTCGCTGGCGATCCGCAGCGTGCCGGTGTCCAACCTGACCGCCGGGGGGGTCGTGCCGGACGCCTGGAAGGCAGTCAGGTCCTGCCAGATGACGTAGGCGCGGTTCAGCCCACCGGCGGCGTTGGCGGCCACTAGGGCGGTGTTGGCGGTGGTCACCGCGGCAGCCGAAGGTGTCCCGTAGCCTGGCGGTTGGCCGAAGTAGGCCAGGTTGGTGCCGTAGAGGCTGGGGCTGAAGGTGTAGGTGGGCATGGTGTAGGGCGGGGGGTCGTTGCACGCCCGACCCCCGACGGTCGCGCCGTTCAGGTTGAAGCCCTGGGCGGGGGCGCTCAACGGGCCGGCGGGCGAAGGCTTGCACGGCGTCAGGCTGCCGCCGCCGGCCAGCACGTCGCCATGGATGTCGCTGCTGGTGTCGACCGCCTCGCCGTCGACACTGGACGGGCATTTGGCGCTGTTGGCCCCGCTGAACTCACCAATGACGCCGTGGGCGGAGATCAGCGACCCGCGGGCCTTGCTGGTCCCGGCGATGGTGGCGTTGTTCTTGATAAAGACGTCCCCCTGCGCGTACACGCCCCCCACGATGCAGGCGTTCTGCTCCAGGGTCAGGCTGGAGTCGGCATAGACCGCATAGTGGAAGCTGGCCGCCGGGCCCATCACCACCTGCAGCGTCCGGGTTGGACGGCTTGGCTCGGCGACCTGCCCGGTCGACAAGATCGTGTAATGCCCCAGCCTGCCGGGGTCGGTCGGGGTGCCCTGGCGCACGGTCACGGTCGCTGTGCCGGTGCCGCCGCTGCCGTCGGCGACCGGAACGGCTCGGTTGTGGACCACCGCGCCGGCCGGGTTGGCCTGGAGGGCGGCGATCGCCCAGCTGACCCCGCCCTCGGCCACCCCGAGTGCCCGTGACCGCCGGGTGGCGAAGGTGCTGGCCTCGTTGTTGTGCAGGGCCTGGGCGACCACCACCAGCATCAGCAGCATGAGGACCGTCGTGATGATAAGGGTCACCACCAGGGCATAGCCGTTCTCGCCTCTGACGGGCAGCGTGCACCGGTGCCGCGGAGGGGTCATTGCCTGCTCCTGTTTGGTCATGCTGGTTGTGGGATCTGCAGGTTGCGGAGCTGCACCTGGGTCTGGGTCTGGTAGGTCGCGCCCGGGTCGACCAGGTCGACGGTGACCGTGACGGTGATCTGCCAGGGCACCGGGCTGCCGGTGACCGCATCCGAGCCCTGTAGCACATCGCAGGAAAACAGATCCGGGATGCCGCCCCCGGGAGGCGTGACCGCCTGGAGCACGGCCAGCGTGCCGGCGCTGGTCCCGTTGGGCCGCCACTCCTGCCGGTTCAGGGTCGTCCCCGACACCCACCACCGGACCCGCACCGGAAGCTCGGGGCTGGCCGGCGTGTAGGTCATGAAGTCGAGGTCGTGACCGGTCCAGGAACCCGAGCCGGAGGCGGTGAAAGTGGTGTTGAAGCGGGTGACCTGGCGCAGATCCTTGGTTAGCCGCTCCACCGCCAGGCGTACCTCGTCCTGGGTCTCGCCTCGGCGGGTCGAGAAGCTGGTCGTGCGCTGGCCGGCGACCATTACCGCCATGGCCGCGGTCGTGATCAGCAGCAGGATCGCCGAGGTCACCATCAGCTCCACCAGCGTGAACCCCGCCTCCCCACCCCTCTGGGGTCTCAGCGTGCCCAGCTCAGGTTGGGGTCGCGGTGACATGGTTGGACTCCTGGCTCTCGTTGCCGGCCCGGTCGACGGCCGTAACCCAGTAGGTGTAGGCCTGCCCCTGGGTCAGCTGGTTGTCGGTGTAGGAGGTTCCCGTGACCACCGCCACCGGCGTGGCCGTGCCCTTGTCGAACCGGAAAATCCGATAGCTATCCACGCCGGAGGCACTGGCACCAGGGTCGGTGGCCCCACTCCAGCTGAGGTCGACCCGTTTGTTCCCGGACCTTCCGGTCAGGGTTGGTGCGGACGGGCGGGTCTGGTCCACCACGATCGTGTCGGTAATGACTGACGCGTTGGCGTTGCCGTTGCAGTCGGTGAACCTGGCCCACACCTGCTTGACGCCGTCACCGGCTGCCACCGGCCAGCCGCTGTACACCGCACCGTAGGCGGCCGGGCTCGGTTGCCAGGGGCCACTCGGTCCAGTGTTGGAGTACTGCATGGTGGCCATGCCCGAGGCGCCGGACCCGTTGGGCAGGTCGGACACCGAGTTGTTGATCGCCACGCTGGTCTGGTTGGTGTAACCACCCCCACCGGCCAATGCGATCGAGCCGGCCGGACCCTCGGTGTCGCCGGCCTCGGGCAGGCAGCCGGCAGGCAGGGTCGTCGTCGGCGAGGTGATCGTGGTCGTGGTCGACGTGGAGCTGCTGGCTGGCGTCGAGGTGCTGGGAGCAGACGGCGCCGGCACATAGCCGAGGCTAAACAGCGACGAGGCCCGCACCAGCCGCGAGATGCCGCCCGTAGGAGCTGGGAACCGCACCATCACCGTGACCCGCTTGTAGTAGACGTTGGCAAAGCCGTCGACCGGCGCCCAAGTCACAAACACCCAGCCGGCGTAGGTCACCGCCGGGGTCCCGGCCGCGACGTGGTTGTTGACCCCCCCGGCATGAACCAGATGAAAGTCGTTGTTGACGGGCTGGGTGGTGCAGGTCGCCGCCGCGTCAGGTGCGGTGTACCCGTCAGCGACGATCAATCGCTCCCACGCCGGGCTTGCCGCGGTGCCCGCGTTGAACTCCAGGCAGTTGCTGGCCGTACTGCGGCGCAGCAGCAGCTCGGGGTTGTCGGTATCACCAGCAGGGACCGCCGCCATCGCAGCCTCGATCTCTGCGCCGGTGCTCGACAGCCCAATGGCGTCATAGTGCTGGTTGCGTGCCAGCTCCATCAGATGGTCGGCCCAGGCAGTGGCGGTTGCTCGCTGCCTAGCCGTCGCCTGCAGCCGCAGGCCGCTGTAGACCGCCGTGAACACCGCGGTGGTCACGACCAGCAATATAAAGGACGCCACCATCACCTCAATGATGGTCAGGCCCTCCTCAGCACGGCGGCAGCCTGATCGTCTGATGGTCTATCCAGTCGAGGAGACGTTGGTTGTCACTGCCTGTAATCGACTGGATCGACCCCAACTTGAACGGGATCCGCCGCCTGCCCTAGGAGGGATCGGCGATACGGCTAGCGAAGCTGCTTGCCGGGTGACGGGTCATCGGTCGGGCCTCCGCTGATTCGAGCCGATTGGTGCTTTGACGGGATATGCGCATAGGGTCGCAGCGCCGTGGCGGTCGGCCGGAGCTTCTTGGAGAGGAAGGAAGGCCGGCCGCTACGGCT
The DNA here is from genome assembly GCA_030146615.1 of Actinomycetes bacterium. Taxonomy (GTDB): domain Bacteria; phylum Actinomycetota; class CALGFH01; order CALGFH01; family CALGFH01; genus CALGFH01. The sequence continues at coordinate 1,423 of JASLBL010000445.1, read as the reverse complement.
TCGGGCAGGCCAGAACCACAAGGGTGGTGAACCTCAGGGCAGGATGGTCTAGGTTCGGGCGGTGGCGAGGCCGTCGCCAGCCGGGCCAGGATGGTTAGGTCGGCGTGCAGCCTGACCCGCTCAATCCGGCGGACTCGCGGCGGCAGCAGTGCCCACTCATTCTTGAGCCGGCCGTTCTCCCGCCCGACCGATCCGCGCAGCCGATACAGCTTCTTCCAATGGGCCGTCCCCCGAGGGATGAGGGTGTGCAGCCGACTGGCCCCGATCCACTGGTTCGCAGGCGAGCACTCAGCCGTGGGGCAGCGCCACTTGGCGGCCCGGCGCTTGGCGTCGGCTCCGGCGAAGGTCCACTCGCCGTGCTCGCAGACGGGCGGGCGGTGCTTGCCGGCCTTGACGGCGGGGGTCTCGCGCAGGGGGATGACCGGGTGGCAGCCCCGGGCCTCGAACCCCTCGCATGCCCAGCTACCGGGTGAGAATCAGGGAGCGGCAGCCGCAACCCAAGACCATCCGCTGCCGAGAGTGCGGGTCTGAGTTCAGCGAGTGCGCAAAGTGCAACGCTCGCTACGCTCCCCGGCCAGAGAAGGGCGCCGACACCGCGATCGTGACCGACCTGCTCTCCTTGGCCTTCCAGCAGTCGTACGACTTGGCGATCCTGGTCTCCAGCGACGCCGACTTCATCCCTGCCGTTGACTACTTGCAGAGCGTTGGCCTCAAGGTGATCAATGCTGGCTGGTCGAAACGAGGCCACGATCCGAAGCGGGCCTGCTGGGCCTCCTTCGATCTGGAGAGGGTGGCAGTCAACGTGATCAGGCGGTGACCCGCTGGTACCGACCCCTCCAGCGTGGCAGCATGCCAAGGCCGGCCCGGGGCTGGGGTCGCTTGGCGGTGGTCCCCAACCTGGGCGGCAAGCGGCCCCGGGAGCCGGTCCACCCCCCGGGGCCGCCACCCGGACCGGACTGGACGACGCGGTGAGGTCGACCCGGTCTCCGGGGCCGATGGTCACCCTCGGGAGTGCGGCACGAAGCGCACCCGACCACCGACATACTGACTAACGCCAGTGGCGCTGTCGGCGTTACCTCCGGACAAGGCGAGCGCCCCCGGGCCGGGGTTATGCCGGGAGCGCTCGGGTCCTGCATGGCCTACGCAGCAGTACTGAGAACGCGACCGGCCGCCAAGCGTTACATCCCAAATGGGGTAAGACTCGGCCGATCTTGGGGTACAGCCCCGGTCAGGCCAGCAGATCACGTAGGCTGACCACCAGTTATGAGTTTCGCAGGGGTCTCCTAGTGTCCTGCGCCTGAAGTTGATTGCTGAAGTGTTGTAGTGTCAGCGAATGGCGAGGACAGGACGGCCGAAGGCGCCGTTGATCTTGACCGATGACGAGCGGGAGACGCTGGTGCGCTGGTCGCGGCGGGCCAAGAGC
>JASLBL010000427.1 GCA_030146615.1 Actinomycetes bacterium | reverse complement strand
GTGCCGTGCCGGTGATATGCGGCACGGCACCCGGCCCCGCGGGGCAGGAGGCGAGTTGGCTCCTAGGTCTCGAACGCCCCCGAGAACTCCGGCGTCCACTCGGTGCCCTCGGCCTTGTAGACGGTCAGCGCGCGGTTGCTGGTGTCCCCGTACTCGTCGAAGGTGTGTTCACCGGTGACGCCCTGGAAGCCCGAGGTCGCACCGACGGCCTCCACGATCTGCGGCCGGGCCGCCTCGATGCTCTCCGCGTTGGGAAGCACCTTGGTGAGACCCTGGATGATGACGTTGGCCGCGTCGTAGGACTGGGCGCCGTAGGCGCTGTAGCTCTCCTGGAAGCCGGCCGCCTCGTAGTCCTTGACGAACTGCTGGGCGCTCTCGAGCTCCGACACCGGCTCGCCGATCGAGGTGGCGAGCGTGCCATCGGCCTTGTCACCGGCGCCCTTGAAGAAGTCCGACGCGTAGATGCCGTCGCCGCCCATCAGCGGGCCCTTGAAGCCGCGCTCCTTTAGCTGGGCGGCCAGGGGACCGGCGGCCGGGTACTCGCCGCCGTAGTAGACGAAGTCGGCGTCGGAGCCGATGACCTGGGTCACGACGGCGCCGAAGTCACGGTCGTTCTCGTTGACGGTCTCGGTGCCGGCGACCGTGCCGCCCTTCTCCTTGAAGCGCTCGGAGAAGCTCGCGGCCAGGCCCTGGCCGTAGGTCTTCTTGTCGTGGATGACGAAGGCGGACTTGAAGCCGCCCTCGCCGAGCGCGTAGTCGGCCGCGAACGGGCCCTGGAAGGTGTCGGTGGTGGCCACCCGCATGTAGGTCGGCCACACCCGCTGCGGGGCGTCGTCGGGCTTGGGCCCGCGGGTGAGGGTCGGGTTGGTGTTGGCCGGCGAGACCTGGGTGATGTTCGCCTTGGACAGCACCGGCGCCACCGACTGGGCGACGCTCGAGTTCAGCGTCCCCACGACGGCCGCGACCTGCGGGTCGGAGGCCAGCTTGTTGGCCGCGTTGGCCCCGGTGGCCGGGTCGGCGGCGTCGTCCTCAGCGGCCAGGACGATCTCGTAGCCGGGTACCGTGCCCTTCTCGTTGGCCTGGCGGACGGCCAGGTCGACCGAGTTCTTGATGCCGAGGCCCAGCTCCGAGAGGTTCCCGGTCAGCGGCGCGATCACGCCGATCTTGACGGTCTTCTTCTCTTCCTGAGCGTCGCCGCCGCCGCCGCCGTCCCGGCTGCAGCCGGCGACGATGAGGAGCATCGCTCCAAGCACGGTGACCGACTGAAGGACTCTGCCCTTCAAGGTCATGTTCCTTCCTCCCTGTCGCGAGCCCCGTTGGTTCTGGCGCCGACGACGGCCGGGGCTGCCGCTCGAGACGCTCGATGACTCGCGACCCCAGCCATCGTCCGAGGAACGTCCCACCCAGGCTCGGGCCAGGTCGCGACCGGCAAGACTGTACCGCAACCCGGGCAGAGAGACACCACCACCATCCACAAGCTCAACCACAGGCAGCAGCACCCGGCCGGCCCAAGTGGGCCGCCGGAGATGTTTCACCTCCCGGCGTCCGTCAGGTAGTGTTCGGCGCCTATGCCCGAGTTGTGACGCTGATCCCGCAATGCTCCAGCTCCCGGCCGGCCCGACGGGATGGTCCCCTCGCCGAGTCCGCAAGGAGGCAGCCGATGCGAAGGCTCACAATCGTGGCGGTGGCGCTGCTCACCGCCCTGCTGGCGCCCAGCCCGGCGCTGGCCGTGGACGACGTCAACACCAAGCGGCTTCGTGACGCCGTGACCGTCGGGGGCATCCTCGCCCACGAGCGGGTCTTCCAGCGGATCGCCAACCAGAACAGCGGCACCCGGGCCTCGGGCACGCCCGGGTACGACGCCTCGGCGGCCTATGTCCAGCGGCGCCTCGAGGCGGCCGGCTACGAGGTCACCGCGCAGGAGTTCATCTTCCCGTTCTACCGGGAGCTGACCCCGGCCGTGCTGGAGCAGGTCTCGCCGACGCCGACCGTGTACGAGACCGGCACCTATGACTTCTCCGGCACCGGCGACGTCACCGGCCCGGTGTTCGCCACCAACGACGTCGAGATCCCACCCAACCCGACTCCGCCGCCGAACTCCACCTCCGGCTGCGAGCCGGGTGACTTTGCGCCCGCCCCGGCCGACGAGGACACGGTCGCGCTGGTCCAGCGGGGCACCTGCAACTTCTCGGTCAAGGTCGAGAACGCGGTCGCGGCCGGCTACGACGCCGTGATCGTCTTCAACGAGGGCAACCCGGGCCGGACCGACCTGTTCATCGGCACCCTCGGGACCCCCTTCGACATCCCGGTGGTCGGCCTCAGCTTCGCCGACGGGGCCGCGCTCTATGCCCAGATCCAGGCCGGCGAGGTGGTCGTGCACGTGGCCACCGAGACCGAGATCGACCCGACCCGGACAACCACCAACATCCTCGCCGACTCCCCGACCGGCAGCGACGACCGAGTGGTGGTCGTCGGTGCCCACCTCGACTCGGTCATCGCCGGCCCCGGCATCAACGACAACGGCAGCGGCACCTCGACCATCCTCGAGATCGCCGAGGAGATGGCCGAGCTCGGCATCCGGAACCGCCAGAAGGTCCGCTTCGCCTTCTGGGGCGCCGAGGAGCTGAACCTGCTCGGTTCGCAGCAGTACGTGAACACCCTCAGCGACGAGGAGCTCCAGTCGATCGTCGCCAACCTGAACTTCGACATGGTGGGCTCCCCGAACTACGTCCGCTTCGTCTACGACGGCGACGGCTCGGCCGGCGGACCCGTTGGCCCGCCCGGCTCGGCCCAGATCGAGACCATCTTCACCCAGTACTTCGCCAGCCAGGGCCTGGCCAGCGACCCGACGCCGTTCAACGGCCGCTCCGACTACGGCCCGTTCATCGCCGTCGGCGTCCCCGCCGGCGGCCTGTTCAGCGGCGCCGAGGGCGTGAAGACCGAGGAGCAGGCGGTCGTCTACGGCGGCACCGCCGGCCAGCCCTACGACCCCTGTTACCACCAGGCCTGCGACACCATCACCAACGTCAACACCAAGGCCCTGTTCGAGCTCGGCGACGCCGCTGCCCACGCCACGATGACTCTCGCCCGGACCTGGACCGGCTTCTTCGAAGACGGCTCCTTCCGCACCCGGGCCACGGTCGCCACCTCCGCCAAGGCCCTCCCCTACAGCGGCCCCCAGGCGGTCCGCTAGGCGCGACGGCCCAGCCGGGAGGTCCCGGGAGGGCGGAGCTCCGCGCTCTCCCGGGACCCGGGTCGTTCCCGGGGTGCCCGGGAGGCCTGGGGTGCCCGGGGCCGACGATTCGCTCTTCGCCCCGGCCCGCGCACTATGAGCTCGAGGGCACGACCGTGACCACGACGTTGCCGACCTTCTGGCCCGTCTCGACGTAGCGGTAGGCCTCGACGACCTGGTCCAACCGGTACCGTCGGTCGATGAGCGGCCGGAACTCCCCGGACTCGATCAGCTCCTTGAGGTGCCGCACGATCCCCTGGTCTTCCCTCGGGATGGGGAACATGACCCGCTTGCCGCCGAACAGCGGCGTGACGAGGGCCAGGATCGGGTTCTGGGACAGCGGGCCCAGGTCGGTCGAGAGGTAGATCCCGCGCGGTTTCAGCAGGCGCCGGCATCGGCCGAAGGAGCTCTTGCCCACCGCGTCCACGACCACGTCGTAGGTCTGCCCGTCCTTGGTGAAGTCCTCGGCCGTGTAGTCGATGACCCGGTCGGCGCCCAAGCCCCTGACCAGCTCCAGGTGCTCGGTGCCGCAGACCGCGGTCACGTTGGCACCAAGGTGCTTCAGGAGCTGGACCGCCGCCGAGCCGATGGCGCCGGTTCCACCGTTGACGAGGACGTCCTGCCCCTTGTGGATCCTCGCCCTCCGGATCAGCGACAGGGCATAGTGCGAACCCTCGGTGCCGGGAGCCGCCTCCTCGTAGGTCAATGTGGCCGGCATGGTCGCGACCAGGCCGCCCTCGGGCATCGCCATGTACTCGGCGTGCGCGCCGAACGAGGTCCCGTTGAACCCGAACACCTGGTCGCCGACCTCGAACGACGTGACGCCGCGGCCGACCGCCTCGACCTCTCCCGCGAACTCGTTCCCGAGGACCGTGATCCTCGGTCTGATGAGCCCGGTGAAGAACCGCACGATGAAGGGCTTGGCCGCCCGGATCCCGCAGTCCGTCCGGTTCACCGTCGTCGCGTGAACCCTGACCAGCAGCTCGTTGTCCTTGGGGGTCGGCTTCTCCACCTCTGAGATGCGAACCACGTCCGGCGGACCGTAGCTGGTGTGCACCGCGGCCTTCATGGCGGAACTGTAGCCACAGCACCAAGGTCGACAGCAACCCTGGCGCCGCCACGGCCTGCCCTGGACTTCACCGTCTGGGGCCCACGAACTCGTCCAGCCGGGCGACACTCCCCCGCCAGGCGACCGACAGGCTCCACGGGTTGTTCGGCCGCCCCTCGATCCCCAGCTGGTCGCAGGCCCGCCCGAAGATCCCCCGGATGTCCGCCGACACATTCGTAACGTGGTACCGCCAGGGTGTCCCGTTCACCCAGTTCAGCACCCGGCACCCGTCGGAGTGCAGCAGCCCGCGGACCAGGGGTCGCCGGTCGAGGTCGACCAGTTCCTGCTGCCACGGGGTCAGCTCGATCTTCCGCTCGTGAGGCACGGCCAGCGCTTTGAGCAGGAGGGACATCCCAGCAGCGTTCGTTCGTCTTCCTCGTTCGGTTGAGCTTGTTAACGGGTCTTGGTGTTGGGTTGAGTGGGCTGGGCGTAAAGACGACTCACCTGCCCATCCAAGGTTCCAGTGGCCGCAGGGTCGGTTCGGTCAGCTCCAGCGAATGCGGATCTGCTTGCGCCACTGATCGATGAGGTCGGATCGGCCGTTGGTGGTGATCTCGTCGGCCCGGTTCCACATGCTCAGATACAGCTGCAGCGCGGTACCGGAGAAGACGACCTCGGGCCGCTCGATGGCGCCTGGGGCGGCAACGATCGGACCGTCGCTGATCCGTAGCGTCCAGGTATGACCGGTGTCGTCGGTCCTGACCAGTACGGTGTACGGCTCGGCGGTGTGCAGCCGGCCCTTGCCTCGGGTGATGAAGCCCATCAGGAGCTCGTCGATCCCGTCGGCGGCCAGCACCGGATCGATGGCGACGTCGGAGGCGGTCGGCCAGCGCTGGGAGCGGGCCGCGATCGCGTCGACGCTGTGGATGGTGGTCTCATGCGCCTGGCGGCGAGCCCAGAACCGCCGGGGCGGCGGCGCGTCCCGGAGGAACACCATGGCCTTGGCGTCCTCTGCTGTCGCTCGCAAGGTGTCGACCAGGGCGGCCAGGCCCTGGGTGTACCAGTCGAGCAGGCTGGCCGTGGCCTTGCCTTCGGCTTGAGAGGCTGCGGTGTCGTGGTCGCGCTCGCCACGCAGGTTCGCCGCCGCCCACCGGTGCACCATGCCCTGGTGGACCAGGAGGTCGGTGACGTCCCATGCCGGGCAGGTGGGGACCTTCGCCTCCAGCCCGGCTGCGACGGCGGCCTCACCCAAGGCGGCGCCGCTGCGGACAAGCGCCCCCAGGTGATCGTCCAGGCTCAGCAGGGTCGGCATGCCGGCATGGTAGAGGGCATCGCTGACAGAAGGTGGCATGCTGCCCACCGAGCAGCCAGCGCAGGCGGACCCGGCTCACACCCTGTCCACCCCGTTCCAAGACCCGTTTAACGGGTCTTCGGTTCGGCTGATGGTCATGAGACCGACAGGCCAGTCCGGCGGAGGAATGAATAAGCTAGACATGGTGTCTGGCGGACCCGCTCGATGCCCTCCACCGGGTTCAACTCCGGTGCGTAGGCGGGCAGGCGCTCGACCACCAGCCAGAATCGCTGGCTGTTTCGCCACCTACCCATGGCGGTGCTGCGGTGGGCCGGCAGCCCATCCCAGAGCAGGGTGGCCGCCGAGGAACCGGCGCAGCTCGCCCAGCACCTCGATGAGGGTGTCGGTGTCGTCGTTGCCGGCGGTGATATGGAAGGCGAGTTGGGCGCCGCCGCGCAGGCCACCCTTGACCCAGCGATCGATCGCCGCCTGGTCGCGCTCGGCAGCCCGACGCTCGGGGCGCTGGACCGTCCAACCCAACCGGTTGTGCAGCAGGGCCTGTTCCACGATGGCGAGCTCGGCATCTGAAAGCCGGGGTGGCGGCCCGCTCGGCCCCCGACTGTGCAGCGCCTCCGGGCCACCGCGCTGCCAGCGGGCATGCCAGACGCTCACGGCCTGGGCGGAGACGCCGAGCTGGCGGGCGACCCGGGCCTGGCGGACGCCAGCGGCGAACAACTCGGCGGCGCGCAGCCGGCGAGCCTGGAGCCGGTCGCGTTCTTGTTGTGCCGCGGGGCGGCGAGGGACGGTTGGCATGGCGCCGATCCTCACCCACCAGCGGCCCAGCTCCAACCCCACAGGCTCCTCAACCCGACACCCAAGACCCGTTAGGAGTACTTCAGCCATCGCATCGTGACCGCACTTCGGCTACCCTTCTCCGCGCCTGCCCGAGTGGAGAAATTGGCAAACTCGATGGATTCAAAATCCATTGCCCGCAAGGGCTTGCGGGTTCGAGTCCCGCCTCGGGCACCCACTGCGAGGAACCTAGTGGTGTGGCTCGGTCTTGGGTTCGCGGAACCCGTCATCTCACAGACCGCAGTAGCGATCTGAAGTCGGCGACTGGGCCGAGGTGCGTCAGCTTGTCGGGGTTGACGATTGAGCTGATGCTTGCGATCTGACCGCCGGCGATGTCGAGCGCCCACACGCCGAGCAACTGCTGCTGTCCGTCGAGAAAGAGCGCTCCCGGGCCGCCGTTGACCTCCACGGGACGCAACGACAGGCCCGGAACGCGGGCGACCAGGCGGATCCCCCTGATCAGCGTGCGCGCGACGCGGCTGCGCCCGCGCAGCGACCGCGCGAGCGTCGGGACCTTGCCGCCGCCGTCGCCGGTCAGCTCCACGTCGTGAGCGAGCAGCGCCTCGAGCTCAGCGAGATCGCCGTGCTCGACGGCCGCGAAGAACCGTCGTGCCAGTTCGTCGCGCTGCTCGCGCGTCGTTTGGAAGCGGGGCCGGCGCTGCTTGACGTGGCGTCTGGCGCGGGTGGCGAGCTGGCGCACGTTGTCCTCGCTCTTGCCGACGATCGCCGCGATCTCCGGATACCCGTAGTCGAACACATCGTGAAGCAGCAGCACGGCGCGCTGCTCAGGCGAGAGGCTCTCCAGTAGCACCAGCATGGCCAGCGACAGCGAATCGGCTTTCTCAGCGTGCCGGGCCGGATCATCGTGGCTGTCGGTGATGATTGGCTCCGGCAGCCACTCGCCGACATAGCGCTCGCGGCGGGCGCGCGCGGAGCGCAGCTCGTTGATCGCCAGCCGGGTGGTCACGGTGGCGATGAACGCGCGCGGCGATGCGATCTGCTCGCCGGCTTGGAGTGCCTGATCAACCCGTAGCAGAGCTTCCTGCACGAGGTCCTCGGCCTCGGACACACTCCCGAGCATGCGGTAGGCGATCGCGAAGGAGACGGGCCGCAGCTCGTCGAGCAGTCGCTCGCGACCGGTCATGTCGCTGTGAACCCCTGCCGCCAGCTCGGGTGCGCCGGGCGCCACCCCAGCTCGCGCTTGGCCTTGGCGTTGGAGGCACCGCGAACCTCGGTC
>JASLBL010000422.1 GCA_030146615.1 Actinomycetes bacterium | reverse complement strand
GTCTCCGACACCTTCCGCCAGGCCGTGGCCGCGGCCAAGGCCGACGACGACCCGGCCCGGCCCCGTCGTCGCCAGGCTCCCTACATGGTCGCCGCGGCCATCCTCGACGAGCGGGCCGACGCCGACTCCCTGACCCCGGCCCAGCTGGTCGAGGCCATGGGGGAGCGCGGGGTGACCATCAGCCAGTCGACCGCCCAGGCCCTCCTGCGCGAGCTGCGCTCGCCGCTCTCGACCCGCCTCTCCGGCCGCCGGCCCGGGCGGCCGCCCGGAGAGCCCCGGTCCACCGGCGCCGGCAACGGCGGCCGGCCGGCCGCCCGCCCCCGCCCCTAGGGCTCGTTCGACCTGCTTGGATTGCCTGGAAGGGCCAACATCGGTCAAGCTGGGCACGGCACTTGGCGGACGTTGGCGCGAGCCGGCGAGAGATCATGGGAAGGATGTGCCCGTGCTCTATCTCGTGCGGCACGCCCACGCGGGCTCCAAGGCGAAGTGGAAGGGCTCCGACCAGGCCCGTCCCCTCTCGGCCCAGGGCCGCAAGGAGGCGCTGGGGCTGATCGAGCGGCTGGGCGGCTACCCGGTCGGCCGGGTGCTCTCCAGCCCGGCCGAGCGCTGCCTCCAGACCGTCCAGCCGCTGGCCGGCCGGCTCGGGAGCCCGGTCGAGCCGAGCGAGGCCCTCGGGGTCGACGGGACCGGGAGCGAGGTGCTCGAGCTGCTGACCAGGCCGTCGCTCGAGCAGGCGGTCCTCTGCACCCACGGCGAGGTCATCGGCAATGTGTTCGAGGAGCTCCAGCAGGCCGGCATCGAGCTGTCCGACCCGCCCAGGTGGCCGAAGGGCTGCACCTGGATTCTGCAGCGCGACGATGGGCATGCATGGAAGGGGATCTATCTGGAGCCGCTGGCGATCGAGCCCGCTGAACAGGACCCGCTGCCCCGCTGAGACCCGGTAGCACGAGGAGGACGGGCGATGAAGGAGCGCGAGGCGAAGCTGGACGCTCCGCCAGGCTTCGACCTGCCGGAGCTGGGCGCCCCCGACGACGGGCTCTCGGCCGAGCCGCAGCCGGCCCGGCGGCTCCGGACCACCTACTACGACACCACCGACCTGCGGCTGGCCCGCTGGGGGGCGAGCCTGCGCTACCGCCCCGGCGAGGGCTGGACGGTCAAGCTCCCCGAGGGCCAGGACGGGGTCCTGCTCGTCCGTGCCGAGCACACCTTCCCCGGCGACGGGCGCCAGCCACCGGCCGATGCCCGGGCCCTGATCCGGCCGTTCGTGCGCACCGGCCAGCTGTCGCCGACGGTGCGCATGCGCACCCTGCGCCGCCCGGTCGAGCTGCGCCACCCGGACGGGTCGCGGCTGGCCGAGGTGGTCGACGACGAGGTCCAGGTGCTGGAGGGCCGGCGCATCCAGGCCCGCTTCCGCGAGCTCGAGGTCGAGCTGGACGACGACGCCGACGCCGGCCTGCTCGACCAGGTCGTCGACCGGCTGGTCGCGGCCGGGGCCACGCCGGCCGATCCGACGCCCAAGTACCTGCGCGCCCTCGGCGGCCGCGAGCGGGTCATGGGGCCCGAGGTCGTCCTGCCGGAGGTGGGCGCCGACGCCTCGGTCGAGGAGCTGCTCCGCCACGACCTGGCCAGCGGCACCCTGCGGCTGTTCCGGCACGAGGCCGGGGTCCGCACCGGCGAGGACCCCGAGGCGGTCCACCAGGCCAGGGTGGCCACCCGCCGGATCCGCTCCACCCTTCGGACCTTCTCCAAGCTGCTCGACAAGGAGTGGACCGACCGGCTCCGCGACGACCTCAAGTGGCTGGCCGACCTGCTCGGCCAGGTCAGGGACACCGACGTGCTGCTGGAGCGGTTCTCCGGCCACCTGGCCGGCCTCCCGGCCGCCGACGCCGAGGCCGGCCGGCGGCTGCTGGCTCGGCTGTCCGAGCAGCGCGACGACGCCCGCCGGCGCCTGCTCGGGGCCATGGCCCAGGAGAAGTACGCCAGGCTGCTGGACGACCTGGTCGCCGCCGCGGCCGCCCCGGCCCTGCTCCCGGGGGGCGACCGCCCGGCCGCCGAGGTGATGCCGCCGCTGGTCCGCAAGCCGTGGAAGCGGCTGCGCAAGGAGGTCCGCCAGGCGGGCGACGACCCGCCCGACGAGACCCTCCACCAGATCCGCATCCGGGCCAAGCGGGCCCGCTACGCCGCCGAGGCGGTCGAGCCGGTGTTCGGCAAGCCGGCCGAGGACTTCGCCGACGCCGTTGCCGACGTCCAGAGCGTCCTCGGCGACCACCAGGACGCCGTCGTCGGCGAGGCCTGGCTGCGCGAGGCCGCCGGCACCGGAAGACGCGACGTCGCCCTGGTCGCCGGCATGCTGATCGCCGCCGAACGGGCCGCCGCGGCCGGCACCCGCGACGGCTGGCGCATGGTCTGGAAGGCCGCCAAGCGCAAGAAGCTCCGCGCCTGGCTCGCCTAGCCGAGGGTTGCCGGGCGGCTGCGCCGCCACCCTTGGTCGCATGGTCGAATAGCGGGGTGGACGGCGACCGGCGCGAGCCCGACTATCGCTTCTCCCTCGCCAACGAGCGGACTCTGCTCGCCTGGGTCCGGACCGCCCTGGCCCTGGACGTCGCCGGCCTCGGGGTGATCCGCTTCGCCCCGCCCCTCGGCGGTCCGGCCGGCCGCGAGCTCGTCGGCGGCGTCCTGGTCCTGCTCGGCGCCGTCACCGCCTGGAGCGGCTACCGCCGCTTCCTCGCCACCGACCGGGCCATCCGCGCCGGCAACCCCATCCCGGCCCACGCCGCCCCCCGCATCCTGGCCGCCGCCCTGGCCGCCATCTCCGTTGCCGTCCTGGTCCTGCTGCTCGCCGACCGGCTCGGCTGAGGCCCTCAGACGGCCGTCGGGGTCGGGGGGCCGGCCACCGGCAGGCAGACCGTGAAGGTGCTGCCCCGGCCGAGCTCGGAGTCGACCCGGACGGTGCCGCCGTGGGCCTCGGCCACGTGGCGGACGATGGCCAGGCCGAGGCCGGTGCCGCCGGTCTGGCGGGTCCTGGCCTTGTCGACCCGGTAGAAGCGCTCGAACACCCGCGGGAGCTCACTGGCCGGTATGCCCTCGCCGGTGTCGTTTACCTGAAGCGTGGCCCGGCCCTCGCTGGCCTCGAGGCGCATGCACACGCTCCCCTTGGCCGAGGTGTGGCGCAGGGCGTTGTCGAGCAGGTTGGACAGCAGCAGGCCGAGCTGGGCCCGGTCCCCCCGCATCGACACCAGCGGCTGGAGCTCGGTGTGGAGCCGGATCCGCCGCTCCTCGGCCAGGTCGCTGTAGCCGCCGGCGACCTCCTTGGCCAGCCCGACCAGGTCGACCGGCTCGACGTCGAGGGTCCCGCGCTCGACCCGCGACAGGTCGAGCAGGTCCCTGGCCAGGATGTCGAGGCGCTCGGCCTCACGGCCGATCCGCTCGGCGAAGCGGCGCCCGGCCTCAGGGTCGTCGGGGAGGGCGGTGAGCAGGGTCTCGGCCAGGGCCCGGACCGCGGCCACCGGCGTCTTCAGCTCGTGGGAGGCGTTGGCCACGAAGTCGCGGCGCAGCACCTCCAGCCGGCGGCGCTGGGTGATGTCGGTCATCGTGACCACGATCCGCCCGGTGGGTCCGCGGTCGGCCAGCGGGAAGGCCCGCATGGCCAGGGTGCGGGGCTCGGGGAAGACCAGGGTCAGGTTGGCGACCACCGGCGACCGGGCCTCGGCCGCCTCCTCGGCCAAGGCGGTCACCTGGGGCATGCCCAGCACCCGCTGGGCCGGGAGCCCGGGCCGCAGGTCGCCGGGCAGGCCGAACCAGGACCGGGCGGCCGGGTTGGCCAGCAGCAGCCGGCCGGCGCCGTCCAGCAGCAGCACCCCGTCGTCGAGGGCGTCCAGGATCTGGCCGGCCCGGTCGCGCTCCTCGGTCAGCTCGTCCAGCCGGTCGCGCAGCCGGGTGGTGATCGCGCCCAGCTCGTTGGTCAGCCCCGGCAGGTCGTCGGGCTCGGTCCAGCGCCAGCTGGGAAGCGTGGTCTCGGCCAGGCGGCGGACGACCCGGCGCAGGGCGGCGACCCGCCGGCCGAGCGTCCGGGCGCTGAGGAAGGCCACAGCCACGCCCAGCACCGCCAGCCCGACCCCGATCTCGATCAGGGTGGAGATGCGCACGGTCGTCGATCGCTCCTAGAAGGTCGTCAGCTGTCCTCGACCCCGGCCCGGACCGCCTTGGAGGGGACGAGCTCCTTGACCTCACCGGTGACGATGAACACCACCTGCTCGCCGATGTCGACCGAGTGGTCCCCGAGCCGCTCCAGGTACCGGGCGACCAGGACCATCCGGCTGGCCCACTCCAGCGTCCGGTCGTCGGCCGCGGCCCGCTCGATCAGCCGGAAGACCTCGCCGTTCAGCCGGTCCAGGGGCTGGTCGAGGATCGGCAGGCGCTCGGCCAGCTCCAGGTCGCGACGGGCGAAGCAGGTCATGGCCGCGGCCACCATCCGCTGGGCGTGCCCGCCCATCTCGACCAGGGTGGACTGGATCTCGGCGACCGGCGGGAAGTCCTTGGTGATGCGGACGAACTTCGCCATGTTCACGCACAGGTCGCCCATTCGCTCGATGTGCGAGTTGATGTGGAGCACCCCGGCCACCAGCCGCAGGTCCCTGGCCACCGGCGCCTGGAGGGCCAGAGTGCGCAGGATCTCCTGCTCGACCTCCACGTACGAACGGTCGATCTGGTCGTCGCGGACGATGACCTCGTCCGCCAGGGTGGTGTCGAAGGCGGCCAGCGCCTCAAGGGTCCGGTCGAGCTGGCTCTGGACGAGCTGGCCCATCTGGAGCAGCTTCGCCTCCAGCCCCTCGAGGCGTTGTTCGAAGGTCGTTCGCACTCGGGACCCCCTGGCACCGTGCCGGGCTCGCGTTGTTCGTCGAGGTCATCGTACGCGCAGGCCGAACACCGCGAGGTCCGGCAGGTGGCCGGGAGGCGAACGGGCAGTGAAGGTTTCCCGTCGGTCGTTGCCCAGGGACGGGCGGAGTGGAATGTTGGACCCATGCCGAAGGTGATGGTCGTCGACGACGAGGAGTCGCTCCTCGAGGCGATCCGCTACGCCCTGTCGCGCGAGGGCATCGAGGTGGTGACGGCCACCGACGGCGGCGACGCGATGCGGGACTTCGAGGCCGAGCGGCCGGACCTGGTCGTGCTCGACCTGATGCTCCCGACCCTCAACGGCTGGGACGTGTGCCGCCGGATCCGGGCCACCAGCCAGGTGCCGATCCTGATGCTCACCGCCCGGGACGCCGAGGTCGACCGGGTGGTCGGGCTGGAGATGGGCGCCGACGACTACGTCACCAAGCCGTTCTCCCTGCGTGAGCTGGTGGCCAGGGTCCGCGCCCTGCTCAGGCGGGCCGGCACGGCCACCGACGGCCCCCGGCCGGAGACGGCCGTGCTGGAGGCCGGCGGCATCCGCCTGGACCAGGAGCGCCACGAGGTCAGCGTCCGCGGGTCGCAGGTCAGCCTGCCCCTGAAGGAGTTCGAGCTGCTCGAGATCCTGATGGAGAACCGCAACCGGGTGCTGACCCGCCAGACCCTGATCGACCGGGTCTGGGGCTACGACTACGTCGGCGACACCAAGACCCTGGACGTGCACGTGAAGCGGCTGCGGGCCCGGGTCGAGGAGGACCGCCACGAGCCCAGGCTGATCGTGACCGTCCGCGGGGTCGGGTACCGGTTCGACGGCTGAGGCCGGCCTCCAGCCGTTCACCTTCGGCCGAAACCAAGGTTCCCGCCCCGTTCACCTCCCGTTCATCTCCCGTCGCCTGGCGCGTCAGCGACCGCCCGTACCGTCGCTGCGGTTATCACCACTCAGGAGGACAGGAACGTATGACGCAACGGACACGGCGCCGCGGCTGGCTGCTCGGCCTGACGCTGGCCATCGCCCTGGTCGCCACCGCGTGTGGCGGCGACGACGACGCCGGCGGCGGGACCGGGGAGGCGACGAGCTTCTCCGGCAGCATCGTGATCGACGGCTCCTCGACCGTGGCCCCGGTCACCGAGGCCATCGCCGAGGAGTTCCGCAAGGAGCAGTCGGGCGTCGAGGTCACCGTCGGCACCTCCGGGACCGGCGGCGGCTTCACCAAGTTCTGCGCCGGCGAGACCGACGTCCAGGACGCCTCCCGCGCCATCGACGACGAGGAGAAGGCCGCCTGCGAGGCCAAGGGCATCAAGTACCAGGAGTTCCGCGTCGGCCTGGACGGGCTGGCCGTGGTCACCTCGGCCCAGAACCAGTTCGTGGACACACTGAACTTCGAGCAGCTGGCCAGGATCTTCGAGGAGGGCGGGGTCAGGACCTGGAACGAGGTCGACCCCAGCTTCCCGAACGAGGAGATCGCCATCTTCGCGCCGGGCGTCGACTCCGGCACCTACGACTTCTTCAACGAGGAGGTCCTGGGTGACCCGGAGGAGGGCGGCAGGAAGCCCCGCAACGACTACACGGCCTCTGAGGACGACAACACCATCGTTCAGGGCATCGAGGGCGAGGCCAACTCCTGGGGTTTCTTCGGCTACGCCTACTTCCAGAACAACAAGGAAGGCCTCAAGGCCATCAAGGTCGCCGAGGAGGGCACGACCGGCGTCGAGCCCACCACCGAGACGATCGAGTCGGGCGACTACCCGCTGTCGCGCCCCCTGTACATCTACGTCAAGGACGACTCGCTCAGGAAGCCCGAGGTCGCGCAGTTCACGAAGTTCTACCTGGAGCAGACTCCGCAGCTCATCGCCGACGTCGGCTACGTGGCCGCGCCCCAGGACGACTACACCCAGGGCCTGTCCAAGCTCCAGCCCTTCCTGACCACGGGGTGACGCCTTGAGCACCCGCCCACCGAGCTCGTCACCCGCCGGCCGCCCGCCGGCGGGTGACGCCCCCCCGGGAATCGCCCGCCGCAGGACCCGCACCGGCGAGCGGGTGATCATCAACGCCCTGTTCCTCTGCGCGGTCCTCTCGGTCGCGGTGACCGTCGGGATCATCGCGGTCCTGCTGGTCGACACCATCAGCTTCTTCAGCGAATCCAGCCTCGTCGGGTTCCTCACCGGGACGGTGTGGGCCCCAGGCCAGGGCGGCGGCGAGGGCGGCCTGTACGGCATGCTCCCGCTGCTGAACGGCACCCTGATGATCGGCCTGGGCTCGATCGTGGTTGCCCTGCCCCTCGGCCTGCTGGCCGCGATCTACCTCTCCGAGTACGCCAGCTCGCGGGTCCGGGGCATCCTCAAGCCGACTCTCGAGGTCCTGGCCGGCATCCCGACCGTGATCGTCGGCTTCTTCGCGCTCCAGTTCATCACCCCCGACCTGCTGCGGCCGATCTTCGGCGACGACCGGGTGTTCATCTTCAACGCCGCCGCCGGGTCGATCGCGGTCGGGCTGATGATCCTGCCGATCATCGCCTCGGTCAGCGAGGACGCCATGCGGGCGGTGCCGTCGTCGCTGCGCGAGGCCGCCTTCGGCCTGGGGGCGAGCAAGCGCCAGGTGAGCCTGCGGGTGGTGGTTCCGGCCGCCCTCTCCGGCATCTCGGCCTCGGTGATCCTGGCCTTCTCGCGGGCGGTGGGGGAGACCATGGCCGTCACCATCGCCGCCGGCAACAGCCCCAAGATGACCTGGAACTACTTCGAGTCCATCCAGACCCTGACCGCCTCCATCGCCCAGACCGTCCGCGGCGAGGTCGCGGCCGGCACGGTTCGCTACGACGCGCTGTTCGCCCTCGGCATGACCCTGTTCCTGCTGACGCTGGTGATGAACCTGATCTCGGCCCGCATCGTCCGACGCTACCGGCAGGTGTACTCGTGACCGGAGGGGTTCGGGTGAGTACCGCCTCGACCGAGGCCTTCGCGCCGTCGAGGCTGGGGCGGGGGTCGACCCGCACGGCCGCCAAGATCCTCCTGGACGCGGCCTTCACGATGATGCTGTTCACGGGCACCATCGTCGGGGTGGTCGCCCTGGCCACCCTGATCTGGACGATCTTCGACAGCGGCTGGGAGCGGCTGGTCGCCGACCCGGCCGGGTTCCTGTCCAGCTACGTCTCCCGCCTGCCGGCCCGGGCCGGGATCAGGGCGGCCCTGGTCGGCTCGGCCTACCTGATGGTCCTGACGGCCCTGTTCTGCTTCCCGATCGGCGTCGGGGCCGCCATCTACCTGGAGGAGTTCGCCCCCCGCAACCGGGTGACGAACTTCGTCGAGGCCAACATCTCCAACCTGGCCGGGGTCCCGTCGGTGGTCTACGGCCTGCTCGGGCTGGGGATCTTCGCCCGCTTCCTGCGGATGGGGCCGAGCCTGCTGGCCGGCGCCCTCACCCTGGCCGTGATGAGCCTGCCGGTGATCATCGTGGCCGCCCGGGAGTCGATCCGGGCCGTGCCCGACGGCATCCGCCAGGGAGCCTATGCCCTGGGCGCCACCAGGTGGCAGACGGTGCGCCGCCAGGTCCTGCCGGCGGCCATGCCGGGCACCCTCACCGGCACCATCCTCGCCTTGTCCAGGGCCATCGGCGAGACGGCCCCGCTGCTGG
>JASLBL010000410.1 GCA_030146615.1 Actinomycetes bacterium | reverse complement strand
GGCTCCGAGCTCGCGCCCCCGCCGGTCGATCGGGCCCAGCTCGGCAAGGAACCGCCAGGCCTGCTCCAGGTGGTAGCCGACGATCTCCTCGTACTCCCGCACCCGGGCCCCGGCCCTGGCCTCGAGCAGGCCGGCCAGCCGCTCGTGCAGCTCCGCCCGGGCCTGCTTGGGCACGGCGGCATAGACGGCGTCGCGGACCAGCAGGTGGCGGAACCGGTAGGCGGTCTCGGTGGGCAGCCCGGCCGGGGCCGGGCGCAGGAACTCGCGCCGTACCAGGCCGCGCAGCCGGGCCGGCACCCCGTCCCGGGCGGCGGGTGGCGACAGCTCGGCCACGGTGGCGCCCTCGAACGCCTGGCCGACGACCGCGGCCCGCTCCAGGACGTCCCGGTCGGCGCCGTCCAGCCGGTCGAGGCGGGCCGCGACCAGCGCCTGGATGGTCGGGGGCGTCCCCGAGGCGGCCAGGTCGCCGGCCACCTCCCAGCCGCCGCCCTCGCGGCGCAGCCGGCCCTCGTCGACCAGGGTGGTCAGCAGCTCCTCGATGAACAGCGGGTTCCCGCCGGCGACCCGGGTGATCCGCTCCCTGGCCGTTGGGGGCAGGGCCCCGCCGCCGGCCAGCCCGTCCAGCAGCGCCCCCGACTCGTCCGGTCCCAGCGGCTCCAGCAGCATGCTGACGGCGTTCGGCCGGCCGCCGGCCCACGCCGGGCGCTGCTCCAGCAGCTCGGGCCGGGCCACGGCGACCAGCAGGATCGGCGCCTGGTGGCCGCCCTCGCCCAGCTGCTCGACCAGGTCGAGGAAGGTCGGCTCGGCCCAGTGGAGGTCGTCGAACACCACCACCAGGGGGCGGTCGACGGCCAGCGAGGCCAGCAGGCGGCGGGTCGTCCAGGCGGCCTCCTCGATTGGGGCCGGGTCGGCCTCCAGCCCGATCAGCTGCCCGATTCGCTCGGCCACCAGGTCCCCGCCCGGATCGCCCCGGGCGACCAGGGCGGCCAGCTTGGCCCGGGCCGCCGCCGGCGGGTCCTCCAGCCCGATCCCAGCCGCCTGGCGGACCACCTCGGCCAGCGGCAGAAGGTGCTGCCGTTGCCGTAGGGCAGGCAGCGGCCGAGCAGCAGGGCCGGCTCGCCTTCCAGACGGCCGGCCGCCTCCAGGACCAGCCGGGTCTTGCCCACCCCGGCGCCGCCGAGCACGGTCAGCAGGTGCAGGGCGGTCTCGCCGGCGGCCCGCTCGTACGCCCACTGGAACAGGCGTAGCTCCGAGGACCGGCCGACGAAGGGGGCGTCCAGGCGGCGGGTCCGGCCGGGCGCCCCCGGCCGCACCGCCAGCAGGCGGTAGGCCGGCTCGCCCGAGCGGCGGCCGGGCAGGACCAGGACCACCGGCGGCTCGACCTCGACGGCGTCGCGGACCAGGCTCCAACTGGCCCGGCCGAGCAGGATCTGGCCGGGCCCGGCCGCCTGCTCCAGCCGGGCGGCCAGGTTGACGGCGTCCCCGACCACCAGCGAGCTGCCCATCTCCGGGCCGCTGGTCATGACCTCGCCGGTGTTGACGCCGGTGTGCAGCTCCAGGCGGACCCGCCACTCGGGCCACAGCTCCTGGTTCAGCTCGGCCAGGGCGGCGTGCATGTCGCTGGCCGCTCTAACCGCCCGCAGGGCGTCGTCCTCGTGGGCGGCCGGGATGCCGAACACGGCCATGACGGCGTCGCCGGCGAACTTCTCGACGGTCCCGCCGTGGTGGCGCACGACCGTCCGCATGGCCTCGTAGTAGCGGGCCATGACCCGCGACAGCGACTCGGGATCGAGCCGCTCCCCCAGCGCCGTCGAGCCGCTCAGGTCGCTGAAGACCACGGTCACCGTCTTGCGGGCGCCACCTGCCCTGACCCCGCCCGAGGGCAGCGGCTCGCCGCAGGCCAGGCAGAACCTGGCCCGCCCGGGGTTCGGCTCCCCGCATTCCGGGCAGCCGACCGTCCGCCCCCGATCACCCTGGATGCCCGATCCAGCCTCCCCGTCCCCCCCCGGCGATCCGGGACGAGCCTAGAGCAACCGGGTGCGAACCGACCAATGGGTCGGGTCGGCCGCCTTGACGTTTTCTGCGGACGTCCTCTACTCTCCACGGCTCGTACGGCCGGAGGCGAGCGCGCCCCCACGACGCCCCTCCTGGCCAGCGCCCCGAGAACGGGAGCGCAACCGGGCGCCGCGTGGTGGCGCACGGGTCTCACTGGCCCGTCCCGTCGGGCCATCCCAAGTGCAGGAGGAGGTTTCTTTCCTTGGCACGTATGCACGCACATCAGTTGTCCCGGACGGCCCGCCTGAGCGTCGTCACCGGCCTCGGAGCGGCGGTCCTCGCCTCGGCGTTCGCGCTGCCGGCGTCGGCCGAGCCCGTCAACGCCGTCCAGCGCGGCCAGACCAAGATCGTCGCCGCCCAGACCGACCAGAAGCGCAAGAAGGTCACGGTCAAGCAGGGCGACACCCTCAGCAAGATCGCCAAGAAGGCGAAGCTGTCGAGCTGGCGGCCGGTCTGGGACCTGAACAAGAAGGTCAAGCACCCCAACCTCATCTACCCAGGGCAGAAGCTGCTCCTCCCCGCCAAGGGCGAGAAGACCAAGCACCGCCCGCTGCCGGCGCTGGCTGTGACCCGCGTCGTCTCCACGGAGCGCTCCGCCGCTCCCGCCACCAGCTCCAGCTCCTCCCGGCGCTCGACCGCCACCCGGTCGGCCGCGGCCCCGGCCGGCGGTAGCGTCTGGGACCGCCTGGCGCAGTGCGAGTCCGGCGGCAACTGGGGCATCAACACCGGCAACGGCTACTCGGGCGGGCTCCAGTTCGCCCCGGGCACCTGGGCCGCCCACGGCGGCTCCGGCTCGGCCCACAACGCCAGCCGCGCCGAGCAGATCCGTGTCGCCGAGCGTGTCCGGGCCTCCCAGGGCTGGGGCGCCTGGCCGGCCTGCTCGAGCAAGCTGGGTCTGCGCTGACAGCTACCAGGTAGCTGGGGCAGCCATCGCCCGCCCAGCCTGTTGCTGGGCCCCCGGTGGGGGAGCGTAGCCGACGGTTGCGTACGGTGCTGGCGGCTGTCCACAGCCATCGTGGGGAAGATGCGGCGCGTCGTCCTTCGGGGCGGCGCGCCGTGTCGCATTTCTGTACTACGGTTGCTGCCATGAACCAGCAGGCGTCGCTGCTTGCCTCCCGTGTCGGCGGGCGGCGGGCCGATGGCGGGCGCCGGCACCGGTCGGTCGACCCGGCCCACACCACCGACGTGGTCGCCGAGGTCCTCCTGGCCGAGCCCGGGACCTTCGTGGCCGCGTGCGCGGCCGCCCGGGAGGCCCAGGCGGGGTGGGCGGCCACGCCGGCCCCGGTGCGGGGCCGGGTCGTCAAGCACCTGGGGCGGCTGGTCGAGGAGAACGCCGAGGCCCTGGCCCGCCTGGTGACCAGGGAGATCGGCAAGCCGCTGACCGAGGCCAGGGGCGAGGTCACCGAGATCGTCGACACCTGCGACTTCTTCGCCGGCGAGGGCCGGCGGCTCTACGGCCAGACGGTGCCGAGCGAGATGCCGGACAAGCAGCTGTTCACCTTCCGCCAGCCGGTCGGGGTGGCGGCGGTGATCACCGCCGGCAACTTCCCGGTGGCGGTGCCGTCCTGGTACCTGGTCCCGGCGCTGCTGTGTGGCAACGCGGTCGTCTGGAAGCCGGCCGAGTGCGCCCCGGCCACCGCCGAGGCCCTGGCCCAGCTGTGCTGGCACGCCGGCCTGCCCGACGGCGTCCTCAACCTGGTCCAGGCCGACGGGCCGGCCACCTTCGACGGGCTGGCCGCCGCGCTGGAGGCCGGGCTGGTCGACAAGGTCGGCTTCACCGGCTCCACCGAGGTCGGGCGCCGCATCGGCGAGCTCTGCGGCCGCCACCTCCAGGTGCCGTGCCTGGAGCTGGGGGGCAAGAACCCCCTGGTGGTGCTGCCCGACGCCGACCTCGACCTGGCCGTCGAGGGCGCCCTGTTCAGCGGGTTCGGCACCGCCGGCCAGCGCTGCACCTCGCTGGGCACGGTGATCGCCCACCGCGCGATCCACGACGAGTTCCTGGCCCGGTTCGCGGCCGCCGTCGAGCGGGCCGTGATCGGCGACCCGTTCCGGGACGTGCTGTACGGGCCCATGATCGACCAGCGCTTCTGCGACCGGTTCCTGGGCTGGCTGGAGCTCATCCAGCCCCACCACCGGGTCCACGGCTCGACCGGGACCGGGCGGATCACCGCCGCCAACCCGCGAGCGGGCTTCGTCGGCGACCCCGACGACGGCCTCTACTGCCACCCGACGATCGTCTCCGGGGTCGGACCAGACGACGAGCTGTACCGGCGGGAGACCTTCGGGCCGATCGTCGGCGTGGCCGCCTGCGACTCCCTGGAGGAGGCGGTGGCCCTGGCCAACGGCCACGGCTACGGCCTGTCGGCGGCCGTCTACACCCGCGACCCGGCCACCGCCTTCCGCTTCCGTTCGGGCGTCTCGGCCGGGATGGTCAGCGTCAACAACTCGACCTCGGGGGCCGAGGCCCACCTGCCGTTCGGCGGCAACGGCCGCTCCGGCAACGGCAGCCGCCAGTCCGGCATCTGGGTGCTCGACCAGTTCACTCGCTGGCAGGCGCTGAACTGGGACTACGCCGGCCGCCTCCAGAAGGCCCAGATGGACGTGGCCGAGCCGTCCCCCGACCGGGACTTCCGCCTGTGACGGAGGGGTCCGGGGAACCCCAGGGGGGCGCCCTGGGAGATCGGGGTCCCCTGGAGGGGCTGGTGGTGGCCGACTTCTCCAGGGTGCTGGCCGGGCCGTTCGCGACCATGCTGCTCGGCGACCTCGGGGCCGACGTGGTCAAGGTCGAGCACCCCGACGGCGGCGACGAGACCCGCGCCTGGGGGCCGCCGTTCCATGACGGCCACAGCACCTACTACCTGTCGGTCAACCGCAACAAGCGCAGCGTCGCCCTGGACCTCAAGAGCGACTCGGGCCGGCGGGCCGCCCGGGCCCTGGCCACAAGGGCCGACGTGGTGGTCGAGAACTTCAGGGCCGGTTCCCTGGAGCGCCTCGGGCTCGGCTACGAGCAGGTGGCCGCCGGCAACCCGGGCCTGGTCTGGTGCTCCATCTCCGGCTTCGGCCGCGGGGCCGGCGCCGAGCTGCCCGGCTACGACTTCCTGGTCCAGGCGATGAGCGGGCTGATGAGCATCACCGGCCCGGCCGGAGGCGAGCCGACCAAGGTCGGGGTGGCCCTGGTCGACGTGCTCACCGGGCTGTACGCGTTCGGGGGCGTCCTGGCCGCCCTGGCCGGGCGGGAGCGGACCGGGCGTGGGCAGCGGGTTGAGGTCAGCCTGCTCGGCTCGGCCCTGGCCAGCCTGGTCAACCAGGCGTCCTCGTTCCTGTGCACCGGGACCCCGCCCCGGGCCATGGGCAACCGGCACCCCAGCATCACCCCGTACGAGACCCTGGCCACCGCCGACCGCCCGCTGGTCGTTGCCGTGGGCAACGACGGCCAGTTCGCCCGTCTCTGCCGGGTGCTGGGCCTGGACGGCGCCGCCGCCGACCCGCGGTTCGCGGCCAACGCCGACCGGGTGGCCAACCGCGAGGAGCTGGTGCCCCTGCTCGAGGGGGCCCTGGCCGCCCGCGGGGCGGCCGACTGGGTGGCCGCCCTGGCCGACGCCGGCGTCCCCTGCGGCCTGGTCAACGACGTCGGCGAGGCGTTCGCCCTGGCCGAGCGGCTCGGCCTCGCCCCGGTGGCCGACGCCGGCGGGGTCCCTCAGGTCGCCAACCCGATCGGCCTGTCGGCGACCCCGGCCTCCTACCGGCTGGCCCCGCCGGCCCTCGGCGAGCACACCGCCGAGGTGCTGCGCTGGCTGGCCGCTCCCCCGCCCGGCGACCCGGGAACCGTCAGAGCGCCGTAGCCGAACTTACGGTTTTTGCGGCCGTATCGCCGGGTTTCCGGGAACGCCTGGAAGAAGGGAGAGGTGGCGGCTTCGTGCCGCCACTCGGCGTGTGAAGGAGGCTCGGCAGGTGAGCACGGCGGGAACGGCGATCAGGGGGGCCAGGCGGGAGGTGCGCCCACCGCGGCGGGTCGTCCTGCTGTCGGAGAGCATGGGGCTGGCCGCCCTGCTGAAGTACCTGCTCGGGGCCAGCGGCACGGTGACCCGGTTCACCGGTGTGCGCGAGGCGGCCGACCGCGACGGGCTCGTCGACGCCGACACGGTCGTCCTCGACCTGCCCCGCGACGGCGCCGACACCACCCTGGCCCAGGTCCGCCACCGCTACCGGGGCGAGCTGATCGTGCTCGCCGACCGCGGGCGCGGGCGCTCCCAGGCCGCCCCCGACCCGGCCTGGACGCTGCTGGAGCGGCCGTTCTCGGCCGTCGACCTGGGGACGGCCCTCGGCCTGCCCGGCCTGGACGCGGCCACCGCCCCCGGTCCCAAGGCCGACCGGCACCCGCCGGTCGAGATCAAGACGGCCCGCCCGCTCCCGGCCGCCCTGGGAGGCCTGGCCGCCGGCGCCGCCGCCCCGGCCGACGTCAAGGCGGCCGCCAAGCGGGCCCCGTCCTGGGCCCCGTTCGCGGCCGCCGCCGGGACCGCCCAGGCCGGCCTGGTCGACCGGGTCTCCAAGCTCGTGGTCGCCCTCACCCAGGGCTGGCAGGCCAAGCGGCGGGTCCGGGTGGTCGGGTTCTCGGCCGTCGCCCTGGTCGCCTTCACGGTCGCCTTCACCCTGGCCGCCCAGGGCGGCCGCTGTGGTCCCGGCTGCGACGCCTTCGGGACGGTGTTCTCGCCCGACCCGACGGTCGCCCCCGCGGAGTCGAGCGCCCCGTCGACCACCGGCCCCAAGCGCGCCACCAGCACGACCGTGGCCAAGGCCGGCCCGGGCGGGACCGGCGCCTTCCAGGGCGTCTCCGGCGGGCGGTTGGCCAC
>JASLBL010000306.1 GCA_030146615.1 Actinomycetes bacterium | reverse complement strand
GAAGCTGGCCGGGAACCGCACACTGGTCATGGCCCGTGAGACGGTGACCTCACCCTCTTCGAGAGGTTGACGCAACGCCTCACAGGCAGCTCGGGAGAACTCGGGCAATTCATCGAGGAACAGGACGCCGTGGTTGGCCAGAGTTCGTGAATGTCCCTAGAGAGCCGACGATGGCCCCTCGGGAGCCGGCTCCTGGAGGACCTGAAGCACGCTCGCGAGGTGGCTACGGCCGGGTGGTCGAAGCCAAGGGCCGCTTCGCCAATCGCCAACGCCTGCTTTAGCTGCACCCGGGCACCCTCCAAGTCCCCAAGCTCCCGCAGCACGCCGCCAGGATCGCCATGCCCGCCGGGTTGAATCACAAGCTTAGGGCAGCAGCTCCAGTTCCCGTGCCCGGGCGACGACCTGGGTGCGGTTGACCGCCCCCAGCTTGTCGAAGACGTGGCTGAGGTGCTTTTTCACCGTCTCGGGGGTGACCACCAGCTGCTCGGCGATCGCCCGGTTCGGCGCGCCGGCGGCCAGCAGCTCCAGCACCTCCAGCTCCCGGGCGGTCAGCGGCTCGACCAGCCCCGCCACCACCACGCCGCCGCGGCGGGCGGGCGGGCGGATGGGCAGGCCGGCCTGCTCGAAGGCGTTCACCAGGCGGGCGAGATAGGCGCGCGGCACGGTGGCGGCAGCCAGAGGCCGCTCCGGGCGTCGGCCCGCCAGCAGCTGGCGCAGCAGGGCGGCCATCGGCGGGCCCTCGTCGAGGAACACCCGCAGGTAGCCCTCTGGTGCGGCCAGGGTGAGCGCCTGGGCCAGCGCGGCCTGTGCACCGGCCTGGTCGCCGCTGGCGGACCGCGTCAGCGCCTGCAGCGCCTGGATCTCGATGATGCTGCCGGTGCGCCCCTGGGCTTCGGCCTGGGCGTGCAGCCGCTCCAGCAGCCCCAGCGCCTGCTCGGGGGCCGGTTGGGCGAGCAGTACCCGCACCAGCACCAGGTACTCGCGCTCGCGCGGGTAGCTCGGCTCGTCCTCGGCGTCAAGGCCACATTCCTGGACCCGGTGGGCGGCTTCGGTGATGTCGCCGTGGGGGAGGGCCAGGCGAGCCGCAAGCGCCGGCACCGGATTGAGGAGACCGACCACTGCGGAGCTCAACTTGATCTGTTCGGCCTGCCGCATCGCCTCCACCGCGCCCGCCTGATCGCTCCGGGCCTGCCGGATCCAGGCCAGGGTGGCCAGCCCTGTGGCCAACGGCTGGGCGTAGGCGAACTGCCGGCACAGCGCGATGCCCTTGTCGGCGTACCGGAGCGCCGAGTCGAGCTCGTTTCGCTGGTACGCCACCTCGGCCATGCCCACGCAGGCGATGCCGGTGAGCTGCAGCCCCGGTCCGCTCGGCTCCCCGACGGCCGTCAGCGCCTGCCGGTAGGTCTCAAACGCCGCGCTCAGGCGGCCTTGGGCGCGCTGAACCTGGCCAAGGTAGTGGTCTCCCCATGCCGCCAGGGTTTGGTGGCCGGCCGTGCGCCAGCCGGAGATGCCGGCGACGAAGGCGCGCTCGGCCTCCCCGAGCCGGCCGTGCAACCACTCGGCCACGGCCAGGTACCACCGCGTGACCGAATCGAGCATCCAGTCGCCCACGTCCAGCTCGGCCGCGGCCTGGCGGGCGAAGGTGACCGTCTTCTTGGCGTCGCCGCGCAGATGGGCGACGGCGGCATGCTGCAGCGCGATCGCCGCGGGCAGGTTGGCCACCAGGCTCGTGGCCCGCCCGACCGACGGCTCGTATGGCTCGAGCGGCTCGTCGCCACCGCTGGCGAGCGCGCGCTCGGCGTCGGCGAGCAGTGACTCGGCCGCCTCCAACTGGCCGACGGTGATCGCGGCGATCGCCTGGATGAGGCACAGCCGCGGCCGAGACCCGACGAGCGCTGCGGGCAGCGCCTGGAGCCACCGGCGCAGCGTGGGGTCCTCGCTGCGCCACAGCATCGCGTCGAAGTGCTGCTCGATCAGCCGGGTCGCCCAGACGGCATCGCCGGCGGCCAGGGCATGCCGGATGGCGTCGTCGACCAGCCTCTGTGCCTCGCACCAGGCGGCCGCGGCCCGGTGCAGCTCCGGAACTCGCTCGTGCTGGTGCTGCTGCAGGCGGACGCGGAGCAGGTCGGCGAACAGGTGGTGGTAGCGCCACCAGCCGCGCACCTGATCCAGCGGCAGCAGAAACAGGTTGGGCCCGCTCGGCCTGCTCCAGCAGTTGCTGGCTGTCAGCCCGGCCGGTGACCGCCTCGCACAGCGGCCCCGACAGTCGCTCCAGCACCGAGGTCTCCAGCAGGAAGCTGCGGACCTCAGCCGGCTGGCGGTCCAGCACCTCCTCGGCCAGATAGTCCAGCACATACCGGTGGCTGCCGGAAAACCCCGCCACGAAGGCGGCCGGGTCGGCATGGCCCTGGAGCGACAGCCCGGCCAGCTGCAGCCCGGCCACCCACCCCTCGGTGCGCTCCGCCAGCGCCGCCACGGCCGCCTCAGGCAGCTCGGCGCCGACGGCGCTGCACAGCAGCGCGGCGGCCTCCTGGGGGCTGAAGCGCATGTCGCCCTCGCGCAGCTCGGCCAGCTGCCCACGGGCGCGCAGGCGGGCCAGCGGCAGCGGCGGGTCGGCGCGGCTGGCCACCACCAGCCGCAGGCAGGCCGGCAGGTGCGCCAGGAAGAACTCCAGCGACTGATGGACCTGGGGCGCCCGGATCAGGTGGTAGTCGTCCAGCACCAGCACGGCCTCCTCGGCCACCCCGGCCAGCTCGTTGACGAGGGTGGTGACCACCGCCTGGAACGAGGTGGGCTGCAGACCCTGTAGGAGTGCGGCGCCTGCTGGGCGACCCCCGGTCGCACCCCGTCCAGCGCCGCGGCGACATGTCGCCAGAACCGGGCCGGGTCGTTGTCGGCGTCGTCCAGCGACAACCAGGCGATCGGCCGCGGGCTGCTGTGGGCCCAGTCGGCCAGCAGGGCGGTCTTGCCGAAGCCGGCCGGGGCGCACACCAGGACGATCGCGCCGGCAGTGCCTTTGGTGAGCCGGTCGGTGAGCTGGGG
>JASLBL010000284.1 GCA_030146615.1 Actinomycetes bacterium | reverse complement strand
GCTCGGAGCTGCTGGCCCACCACTACGGCCGGGCCCTGGAGCTGGCCAGCGCCGCCGGCCAGGACCCCGGTGACCTGGCCGACCGGGCCCGCCTGGCCCTTCGCGACGCCGGTGACCGGGTCACCGGCCTGGGCGCCCACCGCACCGCCGCCCGCTACTACTCCGAGGCCCTGGCCATCTGGCCCGACGACGACCCCGAGCGCCCGGATCTCGAGCTGCGGGCCGGCGCGGCCTACTGCCTGGGCGAGGGTGCCGGCGAGGATCTCCTCAGCAGGGCTCGGGACGGGCTGCTGACCAGGGGTGACCGCGAGCGGGCGGCCGAGGCCGAGGCTCACTTGGGCCTGCTCGCCTACACCCAGGGCCGGGACCGCTCCTCCCACCTCGACCGGGCCCTGGCCCTGGTCGCCGACCTGCCCCCGTCCCACTCCAAGGCGGTGGTGCTCAGCCACTGCATGATGCACCTGCTGGTGGCCGACCGGAACGCCGACGCCATGCAGGTGGCTCGCGAGGGGCTGGCCATGGCCAGGAGCCTTGGCGACCGGGACGTGGAGGTGGACGCCCTCGGCACCATCGGGGCGACCCGGGTCTGCCTCGGCGACCCGGGTGGCGTCCAGGACCTCGAGCGCTGCATCGCGCTGTGCGAGGCCGACGGGTCCTCGAGGGTCATCTCCTGGCAGAACAACCTCGCCTTCTCGTTCGCCCTGCTGGGCGACCTTCGGCGCTGCTTCACCGTCCGGGAGGCCGGCTGGGCGGCGGCCGAGCACTTCGGGTCGGCCAGGTTCCTGCGCTGGCTGGAGCTGGAGCGGGTGGCCGAGCACTTCTGGAGCGGTCGCTGGGACCAGGCGGTCCGGGTGGCCGACTCGGTCGCCCCCGACGGCGTGGAGGGCGCCCAGCACTACATGGAGTGCCTGTGCCGGCTCTGGCGGGGCCGGATCCGGCTGGCCAGGGGCCAGCTGGCCGGCGCCCGCGAGGACGCGAGCCGGGCGCTCGCCCTGGCCAGGGAGTCGGGCGACCGACTGAACCTCGACCCGGCGCTGGCCTTCCAGGCCAGGGTGCTGGCGGCCACCGACCAGGCCGCCGAGGCCGGCAAGCTGCTCGACGAGCTGCTGGCCACCCTCGGCGGAGGCCTCCTCAAGCCCGAGCTGGGGGCCGACCTGGCCATCGGCCTGGTCGAGCTGGAGCGTCCGGTCGAGGCCCTCGACGGGGCCCTGCCGTCGCGCTGGCTGGACGCCGCCCGGGCGTTCGCGGGCGGTGACCCGGGCCGGGCGGCCAGGATCTACGCCGAGATCGGCAGCCGGCCCGACGAGGCCACCGCCCGCCTGGCCTCGGCCCGCCGCCTGCTCCCGACCCGCCCGGCCGAAGGCCGGGTCGAGCTCGAGCGGGCCATCGCCTTCTTCCGCGAGGCCGGTGCCACGGCCTCCCTCGAGCAGGCCAAGGAACTGCTGTTCGCCCTGACTTGACCAGCCCCCGAGAATAGAGAGAGTTTTCTCTCGTCCCCCGACTCGGCAAGGAGTAGCCTAGCCGCCATGGTGTCTGCCAGGCCCCGCGACCGGATCCTGACCACGGCCACCGAGCTCTTCGAACAGGAGGGCATCGGCGCCGTCGGGGTCAACCGCATCATCGGCCAGGCCGACGTGGCCCCGATGACCCTCTACCGCCAGTTCGGCAACAAGGACGCCCTGGTCGCGGCCGCCCTCGAGCAATGGAGCACCTCGTGGCTGCACCGGCTGGCCGACGCCATGGACCGCCGCGGCGACGACCCCGCCGACCGCTTCGACGGCCTGTGGGACGACCTGCAGGCATGGTTCGCCGAGGAGCCGTTCCGCGGCTCGTTCGTGGCCAACGCCGCCACCGAGCTCCGCAGCGAGCCCGACCACCCGGCCCAGGTCAAGATCGCCCAGCACCGCCAGGCCTTCCGCCAGCTCCTCGAGGACTTGGCCAAGGCGTCCGGGGCCTATGACCCCACCATCCTGGCCGCCCAGCTCCAGGTCCTGATCGACGGCGCCATCACCGCCGCCTCGGTCGACCGCACCCCCGCCTCCGCCGCCGGCGCCCGCGCCCTCGCCCGGGCCGCCGTCACCGCCGCCTCCGCCGACTAGTCACCGGCCATCGCGATCCGGGTCAGCTCCCGGGCGTGACGGGCCACCCCCGGGTGGCGGTCGACCAGCGCCCCGGCCACGGCCCCCTCGACCAGGGTGAGCAACTGGCCGGCGAGGGCCTCGGGGTCGCGGGCGCCAGCCGAGCGGGCCAGGTCGCGGAGGAGTCGGCGGGTGGCCTGATGGTGCCGGACCAGGACGGCGTGGGCGGCTGGCCCGCGGCCGTCCGGCGGTGCGGCCATCGCGGCCGCGATCGGGGAGCTGGCGAACTCCTCTGAGGCGAACCAGGCCTCGAGCGCGTCCCAGAGGACGGACAGGGCCGACCCTGGCGGGTCCTGGCGCCGGGTCGTCTCCACGGCCAGCCAGGCGAGCCATCGCTCGCTCGCCCGCTCCAGGTCGGCGGCCGCCGGGTCCATGCTCGTCATGCCACTGGTCTGTTCCGCACCGATGGGGCCAATCGTACTCTCGCCTCCATCCTCCACAGCCGGGCGAACGGTCCACGTGTCCGAGAGGACTAGTTCATTTTGGCTAGTTCCTCTTGACTAGTGAGAACGGTCTCTCTCATTATGCACACAATCGGTCATGTCGGCGAAAAGGAGGCAATCATGCGTCGACTGGCAAACCGCCCGACCCTGTCAACCCGGTTGGTGCGGGTCGCGTTCGTGCTCGGCACGGCCGTGCTGCTGGCCGCGCTGGCCGCCGCGCCGGCATCCGCCCACACCGAGAAGAAGGCCGGCCGGTACAGCTTCGTCATCGGCTTCGGCACCGAGCCCGCCTACGCCGGCCAGCCCAACAGCCTTCAGGTGATCATCAGCCGCGACGGCAAGCCCGCCACCGACCTGGCCGGCCAGCTCGACGGCCTGATGGCCCACGCCTACTACGGCCGCAAGGCCGACCCCAAGGCCGAGAACGCGATGATGCCGCTGGAGCCGCACTTCGGCGACGGCTGGGGCACGCCGGGCGACTACCGGTCGTTCTTCGTGCCGACCCAGCCCGGCGCCTACACCTTCACCCTCAAGGGCAAGCTCGGCGCCCAGAAGATCGACCTGGCCGTCCCCAGCGGGCCCGACACGTTCAGCGACGTCAACAACCCGGCCAAGACCGCCCTCCCGGCGGTCAAGGACCCGACCACCGCCCAGCTGGCCGAGCGGCTGGACCGTGAGGCGGCCCGGGTGAACGGCACCATGACGGCCGCCCAGGCCGCGCAGCGCGACGCCGAGGACGCGGCCGGGCAGGCCCGGATGCTGGCCCTGGGCGCGCTGCTGGTCGGCGCCGTCGGGCTGGTGGTGGGCGGGCTGGCGCTGGCCAGGTCCAGGCGGCCGGCCGCGCCCGCCGCCCGTCCCGACGTCGCCCTGACCGGGGCCGGGAAGGTTTAGGGCATTCTGATGCGCCTCCGTGGGCGGCTCGCCGCGCTCGCCGCACTGGCCGGGGTCTGGCTCCTCGCCTCCGGTCCCGCGGCGGCCGCTCACGGGGCGCTCGCGTCCAGCGAGCCGGCCGGCGGGAGCTCGCTGGAGCGGGCGCCGGCGGCGGTGACCCTCCGCTTCACCGAGCGTCCCGACCCGGGCCTGTCCTCGGTCCGGGTGCTCGACTCTCGCGGACGGGTCGTCGCCGGCGGCCCCGCGCAACCGGTCGCCGGCCGGCCCGAGGAGCTGCGAGTCCCGGTCGCCGGGCTCCCGGCCGGGAGCTACACGGTGAGCTGGCGGATCGTCTCGGCGGTGGACGGCCACCGCACCGACGGGGTGTTCGCCTTCGGGGTCGGCACGGCCGGCGCCCCCCAGCTCCCGGCGTCCCCGGCGGTGGCCGAGGTCGACACCGGGCCGGCCCTGTCCCCGACGGCCGTCGCCGGCCGATGGGCCTGGTACTGGGGCCTGACCCTGCTGGTCGGAGCGGCCGCCACCGGCCTGCTGGTGTTCGGCGGCCGCCTGCCCGGCCGCCCGGCCCTGCTCCTCGCCCTCGCCCTGGCGGCCTCGGCGGCCGGCCTGGTCGCGATGACCGCCGCCGCCGGCGCCGACGCGGACGTGCCCCTGGCCGACATGCTCGCCTCGACCACCGGCCGCTGGCTGCTCTGGCGCGCGGCCCTGCTGGCCGCGGCCGTCGCCGCCACCTGGTCGCTCCTGTCCCACCCGGCCCGCAGGGTCCCCCTGCTGGCCCTCGGCCTGGCCGGCGGGGGCGGGATGCTGGTGCATGCCCTGGCCGGGCATGCGGCTGGGCCGTCGTCGCTGCGGGCGCTCAACCTCGCTGCCCAGTGGGTCCACCTGCTGGCGGTCGGGGTCTGGATCGGGGGGCTGGCCTGGCTGCTGGCCGGGCTCCGGGAGCAGGTGTCGGGCGGGTCGGCCCGGGCGGTGGTGCTGCGGTTCTCCAAGCTGGCCGGGATCGGCCTGGCCGTCGTGGTGGCCACCGGAGTGGCCCGGACCGTCGACGAGCTGGGCGGGTGGGCGCGGCTGGCCGACAGCGGGTTCGGGCGGGCCCTCGACCTCAAGCTGGTGCTGTTCGCCGGGCTGGTGGCCCTGGGGGCGTTCAACCGCTACCGCCTGGTGCCGCTGTTCCAGGCCGGGGGGCGCGACGCGCTGGCCGGAACCCGGCTGCGGCGGAGCGTCGGGGGCGAGCTGGGGCTGGCCGCGGGGGTGCTGGCCGCGGCCGCGCTGCTCAGCCAGCTTG
>JASLBL010000207.1 GCA_030146615.1 Actinomycetes bacterium | reverse complement strand
GGCTCCGCCGACCTGCTCGCCGTCAAGGTCCCCGGCGCCCCCTCGGCGGCCATCCGCCAAGGCGCCCCGGTCAAGGTGACCGGCCTGGTCGCCCAGCCCTGTCACCTTGACCGGGGCGCCCTGGCGGATGGCCTGTGACGGCATGCCGGGGACCTTGACCGCGATGAGGTCGGCCGAGCCGTCCCCCATGACGAGCAGCTGGATCACGTACAGCGGCTCACCGTTCTCATCCGCGCGTGGCCGCTTGGTGTCGAAGTCGACCACCGGCTCGGGCGCCAGGGCGCACAGGAATGCGATCGCCGAGGTATCGATCGGGAGCTTCACTGGCTGGCCTCCTTTGCCAACGCTGGTGCTTGCGCGCCCAGGAGACCAGCGACAGGAACGCACCAGAAGGTCCCGCTGGTGGTCCGCGAAGTGGTCCCGTTGTGGTCCCGCCGCTAGAAGTCAGGATCAGGCGCTACTATTCGGGCACTCGCCGCAGACAGAGGGAGCCGGCCATGCGGCCCGCTCGAACCTACATCCCCAACCTTCGGTTGCAGTGGCATCGCCAACGGCTCCGGCTGACCCAGGAGCAGGTCGCCGAGCAGGTGGCGCTGATCGCCTGGGAGCGCTTCGCCGTCCGGGTCGGCGTTGATGCGCGCATGGTCTCGAAATGGGAACGGGGTGAGAAGCGGCCAAGCCGGCTGTACCGGGAGTGCTTGCGGCTGCTGTTTGATGACCCGGAGTTGTTCGGGCCAGGGGACGATGCGATGAATCGGCGCCAGTGGCTGCGCGGCGCGGCCGCGGTCGGTACCGCGATGCTGCTGGAGCCGGCAGCGGCCTCGCCTGACGAGAACGGCGATAGGTCCGAGGACGGAACGGTTGGGCAGCTGCTGGCCAAGGCGACGGCAGAGTCGGTCGAGCTCAGCCGCCAGACCGAAGCCTCCGACCTTGGTCCCGCGACCCTTGAGCACCTCGACCTGGCCGTTGAGCGCCTGGGACTGGTCTATCTGACCACCCCGCCGGGGTTGCTGCTGGAGGAGCTTCGTTGGTATCGCCGACGCGCCGTCGAAGTACTGAAGGGTCGACACACGCTGACGCAGCGGCGGCGGCTCTATGTGGCGGGTGGTTGGCTGACCGGCCTCCTTGGGCACCTGGCGTTCGACGTTGGTGACTATCAGGCGTCCCGGGCCCACTGTGTCACTGCCTGGCAGCTCGCCGAGGACGCCGGCGAGCGGGAGCTTGGCGCCTGGGTCAGAAGCATCCAGGCGATGGTGGCCCTGTATACCCGCCGGTTCCGGGAGGCGGTGCGCTATGCCGAGGCGGGTGGAGAACTTGCCGCGGCTGGGAGGACGGGCAGTGTGCAGCTGCCAGTGCTCGCCGCCCGAGCGCATGCCCGGCTTGGCCACCGACGCGAGACGGATTTGGCCATTCGACAAGCAGCGCGGGCCTTCGACGGACTTCAGGCTGCTAGTCCGCCCGAGAGTGTCTTCTCGGTGGATGCAGCCAGGGTGCCGTTCTGCGCTGGTAGCGCCTATGTCTGGCTGGACCCGCAACGTGCCGTCGTCCATACGCGGGAGGCGATCAGCCTGTACGACGCTGCCACCGGGACGGGTCGATGGCCAGCCAACCGAGCGCTTGCCCGCCTTGATCTCGCCGCCGCGCTTGCGCAACTCGGCGAGCCGGAGCAGGCCAGTCAGACAGCACTAGAGGCGCTGGCCATCTTCTCGGAACGGCCGGTCGACTCGGTCCTGCGGCGCGCTGGCGATCTCGAGGTCGTCTTGGACGTGGAGCCATATCGGCGGCTGCCGGCAGTCCGCCAGTTCCGCGAGCACCTCCAGGCCACCCGTACTGAAACTGGCCTGGCATAAGTCCCCGATCTGGCCTGACCAACCATCCCTCGGCCAGTATCCTCGCCTCTTGCCAGGATGAGTCCTCGGGGACGCCACGGAGCAGTCCGGAGGAGCGGGCCAGTGACCACGCCTAGCACCATGGGAACGGATGAGCCAAGCGATGACGCCATCGTTCGACTGGCCCGACGCCACGGCCTGGACCCTCTGGCCCCTAGTGCGGCGACTATCCAATATCTTGATCAGGCGATCGACCGCGTTGCCCGCAGCTACCTCACGGCTGCGCCAGCCGAGCTGACCGAGGAGGTCCGGCTGCACCTGGGGTGGGTCCGCCGGCTGTTGGACAACAGCCGCGCACCAGCCCAGCACCACCGCCTCTATGTCCAGCTCGGCTACCTGACTGGCATCCTCGCCCAGCTCTCGCTTGCCCAAGGCAACCACGATGCAACCCAGGCCTACTGCGCTGCGGCGCTGCAAGCCGCCGATGCAGTCAGTGACGACCAACTACGGGCCTGGATCCTGAGCATCCAGGCGATGCTCGCGGCCTACACCAACCGGCATCAAGACGTCATTGACCTCACCAACGCTGGCCTGGCGGCCACCGGCAAGGCGGCCAGCACCACCGCCGTCAAGCTGGCATCACTGCAGGCACGAGCCCACGCCACGCTGGGTGACCGGCAGGCTGCCGAGGCCGCCCTCGCGCTCGCGCGGCAGACGATGGCGCAGGTGCCCCCAGAAGAGCAGGACCGAGGCTTGTTTGCCTTCCCGGAGGAGAAACTCGCCTCGCATGCGGGTCAGGTTTGGCTCCAGCTCGGCGCCCCAGAGCGCGCTCAGGAGTCCTTGCAGCGAGCCCTGCGCGTGCTCGACAGCGCCACAGGTGCCCGCCGGTCGCCCGTTGACCAAGCCATGGTCCGCCTGCACCTGGCGCGATCCCACGCAGAGCTTGGCCAGTTCGACCAGGCACGCCAGCGGGCGGAGGAGGCACTTGTCCTGCATCGCCAGCGTCCGGTGGACCACACCAGGCATCGCGCCCAGGAGCTTGCCACGCTGCTCAAGCCGTACGACGAGGCCGAGGCGACACAGAAGCTCCTCCACGAGCTCACCCGAGCCTAGCTGTTCTGCCGTGCGGCTCCGGCGCTTGGCATCCAGATGACCCTTGGCACCTTGCTCCTCACCTGTCAGCTGGGCGACGATCTGCAGCTCTCGACAGTCGACCGCCAAGTCCCATCCGAGCCAGCACACAGCCGGACCTCGTTGCTCGTTAGAAGTTTCTCTACCACTTCAAGGCCGGCCTGCGGACGGCCGCCTGCGGCGGCCGTCCTCGGCCGCAAACAGGCAGGAGTTGGTCACACTAATGAACGCTTTCGTACCAGCTGATATTTCGTCGGAACCTCCTCTTTATAGGAACTAGGCAGGAGTACGCGATGCCGTGGGATGTCTTC
>JASLBL010000179.1 GCA_030146615.1 Actinomycetes bacterium | reverse complement strand
TGGCCTCGATCCGGCCGACCGGCTCGTCGTCGGTGGCGACAAGGGTCAGGCCCCGCCAGGAGCGGGCCTGGTCAATCGTTGGTAGCGTCATCGCATCCTCCAGCGCCGCGTCAATTGGTCGATCCTAGGGGCCGGTGGCCGCGCCCACTCGACGCCGTTGCTCCTTCTCTCCGGAGGGAGATACCCTCTCTTCGGCAAGCGCCGATTCACCGAGGAGCGCAGATGCGCGCAGCGTTGATGTCCATCGAGAAGGCCTTCATGACCTATCGAGAGGGTATGACGCTTGCTTCGCAGAACGCTGAACTTAGGGATCCTGGCGCACGTCGACGCCGGTAAGACAACACTCACCGAGCGGCTCCTCTACCGGGCCGGCGTCATCGACGAGCTCGGCAGCGTCGACGCCGGCACCACGCAGACTGACTCCTTAGCGCTCGAGCAGCAGCGCGGCATCACCATCAAGGCGGCGGTCGTCTCGTTCCCAATCGACGACGTCACCGTCAACCTGATCGACACGCCGGGCCACCCCGACTTCATCGCCGAGGTCGAGCGGGTCTTGAGCGTGCTCGACGGGGCGGTACTGGTGATCTCAGCGGTGGAGGGCGTGCAGCCGCAGACGCGCCTGCTGATGCGAGCGCTCAAGCGGCTACATATTCCGACGCTGCTGTTCGTGAACAAGATCGACCGCGCCGGCGCCGGTTTCGAGCGTGTGCTGGAGGCAATCTCGGAGCGACTGACCCCTGCGATTGTCGCGATGGGAGCCGTCGACGGCCTCGGAACACGAGCTGGCCGGTTCATACCGTGGGGCGCTGACGACACCGCCTTTCGGACGAGGCTGACCGAGGTGCTCGCCGAGCAGGACGACTTGATCCTTGCCGCATACGTCCAGGAAGACGACGTCTCGTATCAGCGGTTGCGCAGGGAGCTCGCGACGCAGACAGGGAAAGCGCTGATGCATCCCGTCTACTTCGGCTCCGCCATCACCGGCGCGGGCGTGGAGCCGCTGATGACGGGGCTCGTTGAGCTGCTGCCGACGACGGTGAGCGACGCCGACGGACCGGTCTCAGCCAGCGTCTTCAAGGTCGAGCGCGGCGCGGCGGGCGACAAGATCGCCTACGCGCGACTGTTCGGCGGGTCGATCCAGGTTCGCGACCGCCTGCGCTTTCACCATCCCGGTCGCGACAAGGAGCAGGAAGCAAGAGTCACCGCGATCAGCGTCTTCGACGCCGGCGCGGCGGAGCGCGGAGACTCGGTCGCCGCCGGGCAGATCGGCAAGCTCTGGGGCCTTGGAGGCACTCAGATCGGCGACTGGATCGGGGACGTGCCGGCGCCCGCGCTGGGGCACCAGTTCCCCCCGCCGACGCTGGAATCGGTCGTCGTCCCCCGCAACCCCCACGATGGGGCGCGACTCCGGGTCGCCCTCGGCCAGCTCGCCGAGCAGGACCCCCTGATCAACGCCCGGCAGGACAAGAGCCGCCACGAGATCTCCGTTTCGCTCTACGGCGAGGTCCAGAAACAGGTCCTCCAGGCCACCATCGCCAACGACTACGGCATCGACGTCACCTTCCGAGAGACGACGCCAATCTGCATCGAGCGGCCGGTCGGCACCGGCGAGGCCGTCGAGATCCTGCATGCGGAATCGAACCCGTTCTTGGCCACTGTCGGCCTGCGCATCGAGCCAGGGCCAAAAGGCTCGGGGATCACGTTCCAGCTGCAGGTCGACCACCGCAGCGTTCCAATGTATGTCTACAGGCGGCTCGAGAACTTCGCCGACGCCATGGAACAGTACGTCCGCCAGACCCTGCAGGAGGGGCTCTTCGGCTGGCAGGTCAGCGACTGTGTCGTGACGTTGACCGAGTCCAACTACAGCTCTCCCGACGGCCCGCCGGCGACCCGGGGACCGCTCAGCACCGCCGCCGACTTCCGCCGGCTCACGCCACTGGTCGTCATGCGGGCGCTCAAGCGGGCAGGGACGGTGGTGTGCGAGCCGACCGTCCGAGTCAGCCTCGAGATCCCGACGGAGCTGATCGCGGCGACCATGCCCGTGCTGGCGCGGCTCGGGGCCGCTGTCGAGGCCCCGTCGATCCAGGGGAAGCTGTCGATGATCAAGGCGGTCCTGCCCGCGGCGCGGGGAGACGAACTCCAGCGGCAGCTGCCGGGGCTGACGGCCGGCGAGGGCGTGCTCGAGTCCAGCTTCGCCGGGTACCAGCCAGTGAGCGGCGACCAGCCGACCCGTCGGCGAACGATGCCGAACCCGCTCAACGTCAACGAGTACATGATGCACCTCAACCGGCGCGTCCTACCGTCACTGACGGCCAGCCGGGAAGAGGCGTGACGCCCTTACGGATCGGGCGCGTCGAGGATCCCGAGGCCTCTCGACACCGACCCTCGGCAGAGCTCCTCGCTTACGACCCACCGGCGTCGGCGTACTCGAAGGCGCGGAGGTAGTGCGAGGACAGCATCTCGGCCCGCTGCGCCCGCCTCCCCAACCGGGCCGACGGTCAGGAGATCGGGACGGGCCGTCGCGAGCACGAGGATCGGAACGCCGCTGGCCCAGTCGACGAGGATGCCTACGACGCTCCTCCGGGGTGGTCGAGCGCCAGCCTACCCCCGCTCGTCGAAGCCGAGCGAGGCGCACGACGCCACAGCCCAACGCGTAGGCTGGCGGTCGTGAGCAAGGATCTCCCGCGCAGCGCGTCGGCGGACCAGCAGGTCGATCCAGCCGCCATACTCGCGTTCGTCGACGCGGTCGAGGCTGACCCGGCCATCGAGTTGCACAGCCTGATGGTGGTGCGGCACGGGCACGTGGTCGCGGAGGGCTGGTGGGCGCCGCACACCCCGGAGCGGACCAGGCTGCTGTATTCGCTCAGCAAGAGCTTCACCTCCACCGCCCTGGGGTTCGCGCTCGAGGAGGGACGCTTCGGCCTGGATGACACCGTGGTGTCGCTCTTTCCGGAGTTCGAGAAGGAGATCACCGATCCCCGCAGCCGCTCGGTCACGCTGGGGCACGCGGCCTCGATGGCCAGCGGCCACAACCGCGACATGATGCAAGAGGCCATCACGCGCGACCCGCGGGAACCGGTCCGCGGCTTCCTGCTCGTGCCCCCGGACGAGCAGCCCGGCACCGCCTTCGCCTACAGCCAGCCCTGCACCTACACGCTGGCCGCTGTTATCCAGCGGGCGGCGGGAATGCGGCTGACGGAGTACTTGCGACCGCGACTGTTCGACCCCCTCGGCATCGGCGAGGTCGGGTGGCTGACCTGGCCGCCCGGCCGGGAGCAGGGCTTCAGCGGCTTGTTCGCCCGGACCGAGGACGTCGCCAAGCTCGGTCAGCTCTACCTCCAGCGCGGCCGATGGGGCGACACCCAGCTGCTCCCCGAGCGCTATGTCGAGCAGGCGACATCCCGGCAGATCGACACCCCGAACCAGGACAACGTCGACTGGCGGCAGGGCTATGGCTTCCAGTTCTGGATGGCCCGCCACGGCTACCGCGGCGACGGCGCCTTCGGGCAGTTCTGTGTCGTCCTTCCCGAACACGACGCCGTGATCGCCACCACCGGCGGCACCGAGGCGATGCAGTCGGTGCTGGACAACCTCTGGGAGCACCTGCTCCCAGGGTTCGACGCTGGAAGACCGGACGAGGTCGCGCAGCGGGATCTCGACAAGCGGCTGGGCGGCCTCAGGCTGCCGTCGTGCGTGGCGAGACCGAGTCCGCCACGGTGGGAGGACTGGACCGAGGGACCGTTCCCTGTCGGCCCCGAGGCCGGGGGCGTGTTGGCGGCGCCGCTCACTGCGATCGAGCTGAGGAAAGCAGACTCAAGGCTCGAAGTCACCATCGCCGAGCCAGTCAATGAGCTCACCTTCCCCGTCGGCGCTGGGGACTGGCTGGTCTCCGCCCCGCGCGACCGTCACGGGGACGCTGTACCGGTCGCCGCGTCGGGTGGCTGGCTGGACGACCAAACCGTTCGGGTGGAAGTCATGTTCCTGGAGTCGCCGCATCGCATTGACCTCCAGTGCTCGCTTCCGGCGCGAACCGCCGAGGCGGCCTGGCGTCACACGCCCCTAGACGGCGGCAGGCTGCGGACCCTGCACCGTCCGCGGTAGGGGCGCCGTGGCGAGCCCGGGTCGGGAGCGATCTGGGCTGGTGCTGTCGCAGGTTTAGCGTAGGGTCGTCCGGCATACCCTTGAGGCGGCGATACCGCCTTTCGAGCAGGACCACACTCGTCCTGCGCCGCGTCGATCGCAGCCGCTCGGCTGCCCGCGGAGGTCGATCCGCTCACCCGTCGCGCCGTCCGGCGCCGATTCCGGCGCGCCCGGCGCCCCATTCGGATCACCAGGGAGGCGATCCAGCCATGGAAGCTGCCCAGACACGGGAGTACGTCGACAGGCGATACGAGGACCGCGACGTCAACGAGCTGCCGGACGCCCCGGTCGAGGCCCTGCGGGGGCTCGGCAAGCGGGGCGGCGAGGCCCTGCGCAAGGCCTTTGGCGTCAAGACCATTCGCGACCTGGCCATCAACGACTTCGTGCTGAAGGCCCAGGAGGTCCTCCGGCTGGCCGAGGGCCCGGCCGCCATTCCGACCGTCACCCCTGCCCCGGCGACCGCGACCGGCGCGGGTGCCGCCGGCCGCCAGCGGGAGCATGCCGGCGAGCAGGCCCTGACCCGCTCCGAGGAGGAGCTGGAGGTCGACACGAAGCAGGTGCCGCGCGGCCAGGCCGGCGTCCGCAAGCGGGTCGTCACCGAACAGCAGCACCGGACCGTCCCGGTCGAGCGGGAGGAGCTTCGCGTCGAGCGCGAGCCGATCCCGGCCGGCGAGGACGACGGCGACGCCGAGCTGGCAGCGGACGAGCGGACTTTCGAGCTGCGCGAGGAGCAGCCGGTGGTTGACAAGCGGGTGGTGCCCAAGGAGCGCGTACGGGTCGGCAAGGAGGTCGTCCGCGATCAGGAGCAGGTTTCCGAGCCGGTCCGGAAGGAGCAGGTCGAGGTGGACCAGCCGGACGGGGAGCGGTGAGGACGATGCCTCGACCCTCGATCGAGACGGCGCGCGGCTGGCGGGACAAGACCATGGTGGACCGTGAGGGCGCCCCGCTCGGCCGTATCGTGCACATCTACCTGGACCGGGTCACCGAGGAGCCTGAGTGGGCTCTGGTCACCAGCGGGCGGGAGGATCGTCTGGTCTTCGTGCCGTTGGTCGACGCCGCCGAGCAGCAGGACCAGATCGGCGTCCCTGTCCAGCGGGCGCTGGTCGCCGATGCCCCGGCCATCCGCCCCCGTCGGCAGCTGTCCAAGGAGAACTGCGCCCGGCTGCATGGCCACTACGGCGGTGCCCCGGAGCTGCGCTGGGGAAGTGCCAGGCGGATGCCGGGTGGCCGGCCACCGGCCCGCCTGCGGCAAGGGCTGGGCTGGGCTCGCGAGCGGGTCACCAGCCTGCCCGGGACTGGGGTCCCCCTTCGCCGGCGGCTGCTCGTCGCTGGCGCGGCCGCCTCCTCGGTGGTCGGCGGCGTGTTACTGGCCCGGCGCCGCCGGCGAGAGCGACCGTCCGGCCTGGCCGCCACCGTCGGCCGGGCCGTCGGGTCGATGCTCGCCGTGCCCGCCGGAACGTTGCGTCGGCGGCGTCGTCGTCGGCGGCTGCGTGCCCTGGCCGGTACGGCGGCCGCGCCCCTGGCCGCGGCAGGGCGGGCCGTCGCCAGGGCCGGGCGGCGCGTCCCGGTTCCGACCCGGCCGTTGCAACCGAGCAAGTCGAGGAACAGGAGGAGACGCATGGCAGGCAACCTGAAGCTGCTGGCCGGTCTGGCCGCCGGGTACGTCCTGGGGGCCAGGGCTGGCCGCGAGCGCTACGAGCGGATCGCCGAGGCCACCCGCCGGTTGGCCGAGCGGCCCGAGGTCCGTGACCTGACCGGCAAGGTCCGGTCCGGCCTCGGGGCCGGCTTGGAGAAGGCCACCGGCACCGCCAGCGATCGGCTCCAGCAGCTTAGAGGCGAGGAAGGCGGCCCCGAGGGTCAGCCCCGAGCCGTGGCCGGCGAGCACGAGGCCGGCCAGGCGGAGGGAAGCGGGCGGGACGGCGGCGAGTCGTCGCCAGAGCCCAGCCCCTCCGGGGGCCGCCGGGAGCGGAGCCGCAGCGGACGCTAGCGGCGACGCCTGTCCGGGCGCCGGCCGAGCCTCCCTGGCGGCTGACGCCCGGACGCTCCTGCTCAGGAGTCCTTCCTGGGCAGCCCCCAGGGGCCCCCGTCGACCACGACCTGGGCGACCTCGGCCACCGGTCGCCGAGAGGATCGGGCCGCCGACCGCATGCGCTGGTAGGCGACGTCGGCCGAGATGCCCTCGCGGGCCATCAGCACGCCCTTGGCCTGCTCGATCAGGATACGGTGGTCAAGAGCCCACTCGAGCTGCTCGATCAGCCGGCCCTGCAGCTCGGCGGTGAGCGCGCTGCCGAGCAGGGCGCCGGCCAGCCGCCCGTAGACCTCGGCCGCGTTGCGCTCGCTGTGATCCCACTCGTGCGGCTCGGCCAGGTAGAAGTTGAGGCTGCCGACGGTGCCCTGGGCCACCTGGACCGGCACGCTCAGCACCGCGTGGACCCCATCATGGCGCAGCACCCTGGTCAGCTCGGGCCAGCGTTCCTCGGCGGCGGCGTCCGGGATCAGCTGGGGGGTGCCGCGCTCGAACGCCTCCACGCAGGGACCCTCGCCGAGCCGCTCCTG
Source organism: Actinomycetes bacterium (assembly GCA_030146615.1). GTDB lineage: Bacteria > Actinomycetota > CALGFH01 > CALGFH01 > CALGFH01 > CALGFH01. Next base: position 3,861 of record JASLBL010000179.1, on the reverse strand, counting down.
AGCCGCCTCGAGGACCTGGGCGCGCGGGTCGGTGGCGGTCACCCAGCGCAGCACCTCGCCCTCGCCGACCAGCATGAGCCCGGCCCCATCGGCCTTGAACAGCGTCTTGGCCGCGTCGACGACCTGCTGCATGGCCGGCTCCAGGCCCCGCTGGCGGAATTGGAGATCCTGCAGCGACCCGATGCTCTTGAGGAGCGCCTCGACGTCGATGCGCTCCTCGATCTTCATCCGTGTGCTACCCATGGGCGCCCATTCTTGCGTACCGACACCCGCAGTGTCGTCGTGCGGTGGAGGTAGGGCCTGATTCGACGCGTTGACTTCGCCGTCGGGGCCGGTGCGGTCTGGGTTATCAACCGGACGCCGGGCACGGTCACCCTGACATGGAGACCGCACGTCTCACGCGGGTCACGGGGCTCCTGTACCTGGTCCTCGCGGCGCTCGGGATGTTCTCACCACTGGTGCTGGACTCCCTGGTGGTGCCGGGCGACGCCCAGGCCACGGCGGACAACGTCCGCGGCTCGCGGTGGCTGTTCGCGGGCAGCCTGGTGACCTGGCTGGCGATCGTCGCCGTGGACGTCGCCATCTCGGTCACCTTCTACCTCCTGCTCCGGCCGGTCAGCCACATGCTCTCGCTGCTGGCGGCGGCCCTCGACACGTTCAGCGTGGGCTTCCTGGTCGCCCTCGTCCTGTTCGGGGCCCATCTGCTCGCCTTGGGCTTCCTGCTCCACCGATCGCGCACGGTCGAGTCGGCCAAGGTCGAGTAGCTCAGGTCAGGATCGCGTCGACGACGTGCTCGGCGTCCCGGTCGACGCCGGGCAGGAACCCCGACGACATGGCGTAGAGGAACGACAGGCCGACGAGGTACAGGCCCGGCTGCCCGGTAGCCGTCCGGGTCGACGTGACCCAGGGCGACCAGGCGCGGCAGCAGGTGGCGGCCCGACCCGGCCGGTCGCGCCGGTGAGCAACAGCTTCATGGACGGCTCCTCCTGTTCCGCCTCGCCGGCGGGCCAGCCCACTGTTTGAGCGGCTCTGGACGACCCACGACGTCGCGGTCCGGCGGGCCGACCGCAAGCGGATCCTCCAGCGGCTCGCCCCCGAGACCACCGGCTGACGGCCGGCCGCTCAGGGACGCCGGCGGTACAGGTCGAGGGCCAGGGCGATGGCGGCGTGGGTGGCCGGGTGGGGATCCTGGCGCCGCCAGATAAACCACACCGGGACGGGGGCGGCGTCCCGCAGCGGCCGGAACACGATGCCCTGGCGCCGGTACTGGGTGACGGTGCCCTCGGGGGTGATGCCGACGCAGCGGCCGGTGGCGATCACGGCCAACCAGTCGTCGATGTCCTGGGTGTACTCCACCGGCGGTTCCGCCCCGGGCGGCCACAGGTCGGTGGAGGTGCTGCCGGTCCGGCGGTCGAGGGCCACCGTCCGTTCGCGGACATCGCCCAGCCGGATGGAACGGCGCCGAGCCCACGGGTCGTCGGTGGCCATGGCGCAGTAGCGCCGCTCGTGGCCGACGACGGCGCTGGCGAAGCGCCGCTCGTCGGGTGGGGTGCGGACCACGGCCAGGTCGCACAGGCCCTCGGCCAGGCCGCCGGTGCTCGAGTTGGTCCGGATCAGCTGCAGCTCGACCTCGGGGTACCGCCCGGCCCAGCGCCGCTGGAACTCCAGGGTGTGGCGGCCCATGGCCGACCAGGCGTGGCCGATGCGCAGCCGGGTGTGGCCGGTGGTGGCCTCGCGGACCAGGTTGTCGGCCTCGGCCAGCAGCTGCCTGGCCCGGGACAGGACCTGCACGCCGGCCGTGGTCGGGGTGACGTTGCGGCTGGTCCGGTGCAGCAGCCGGGTCCCGAGCACCTGCTCGAGCGAGCGCAGGGTGCGGGAGACCGCGGCCTGGGAGACGCCCAGCTCGATGGCGGCGTCGGTGAAGCTGCCGGTGTCGACGATCGCGACCAGGCAGCGCAGCTGCCGCAGTTCGAGATCCATAACCACAGCGTATCGCAGGCCTCATACATGCATTTTGCGTATGCACGGCCTCTGGCCATACTCCGCGTCATGACCACCTACGCCGGCGTGGCCCTGATGCTTGGCAGCGGGCTGTCCAGCCAGGTCGGGGCGGCCACCGGAGCGCTGGCCTTCCCGGTGATCGGGCCGGCCGGGGTGGTGGCCGTCCGCCAGTGGGTGGCCGGGGTGCTGCTGTGGTCCGTCGGCCGTCCCCGGGTGCGGCAGTTCACCTGGCGGCAGTGGTGGCCGGTGCTGTCGCTGGCGCTGGTGTTCGCCACCATGAACCTGTCGCTGTACACCGCGATCGGCCGGATCGGCCTCGGGCTGGCGGTCACCCTGGAGTTCCTGGGTCCGCTGGCCGTGGCCCTGGCCGCCTCCCGCCGTCGGATGGACCTCGGCTGCGCCCTGGTCGCCGGGGTGGCCGTGGTCGTCCTGGCCCGTCCCCAGCCGACCACCGACTACGTCGGCATCGCCCTGGCCCTGGTGGCCGCCGTCTGCTGGGCCTCCTACATCCTGCTCAACCGGGTGATCGGCCGCCGGCTGCCCGGAGTCGAGGGGTCGGCGGCGGCGGCCGGGGTGTCGGCGCTGCTGTATGTCCCGGTCGGCATCCTCATCCTGCTGCGCCACCCGCCGACCGCCGGCGCTCTCGGGTACGCGGCGGCGGCCGGGGTCCTGTCCTCGGCGGTCCCGTTCCTGGCCGACCTGCTCGCCCTGCGCCGGGTCCCGGCCCGCTTCTTCGGGGTCTTCATGAGTGTCAACCCGGTGCTGGCCGCCCTGGTCGGCCTGGTCGTCCTCGACCAGGCACTGGGGTGGGCGGAGTGGCTGGCCATCACCGCCATCGTGATCGCCAACACCGTCAGCGTCCTCAGCGCCGGCCGCCGGGGACCGGCGAGGTCGTCACATACGCCCATAGCGCCGAGGCGTTCCCGATCCCCCTTGGCGGACGGTACCCCGCCGCCCTCCTGCTTGCGATGCTTTGCTGGTCGGCTGTCGGCGGCGTGGCCTAGTCTCCGAGGTCATGACCGGGAGCCAGCGCGACCTCGAGCTGGCCCGGCAGATCTCGGCGCTGGCCCGCGAGCTCGGCCTCCCCGCCGACCCGTCGGCCGTTGAGACCGTCCAGGTGACGATCGACGCGCTGGTCACCGCCGAGGTGATGCCGTTCTGGCGGGCCGTGCCCGGCTCCGAGTACCGCGCCGACAGCCCCGACGAGGACCTGGTCGACCCGCGCGGCCGCGGGGCGTCGCTCTGGTTCCAGGACATGGACGCGCCCCGCCCCCAGCGCAACCGGGTCCACATCGACGTCTGGGTGCCCCACGACCAGGCCGAGGCCCGGGTCGCGGCCGCGATCGCCGCCGGCGGCCGGCTGGTGACCGACGAGCACGCCCGTCGTGGTGGACCCTGGCCGACCCCGAGGGCAACGAGGTCGACGTGGCCACCTGGCTGGGCCGCGACTGAGCGGTCCCCCGGACGTCGGTGCATCAAGCGGTCGACCTGGGCACCCGGTTGTGGCGGAACCTTGAAGTAGGCGGTTCGCGGGCGGCAGCCGGGCCTGGCTGGTGCTGGAGGGGCTGCTCGGCGTCGGCGCCGGGATCGTGCTGCTCGGCCTGGCCGTTCGCCTGCGAGGCCTCGGCCGGCGGCTGACCACCGGCGTGGCGGGTCGTCCCAGCTGAAACCACACGACGATGCCCTGGATCAGGTACGCCGCCAAGCCCTGAGCTCGGTGAGCTGGGCCCGCTGCTCGGCCAGCAGCTGGCGGGCGAGCTCGCGGACCTCGGGGAGGCCGCCCGCCCGGGCCTCGGTGGCGGCGAGCTCGCCGCCGGCGCGGTGCCGTGCCGTCATCACCCGGACGAAGGCCAGGTCGAG
>JASLBL010000176.1 GCA_030146615.1 Actinomycetes bacterium | reverse complement strand
TGGCCTCGATCCGGCCGACCGGCTCGTCGTCGGTGGCGACAAGGGTCAGGCCCCGCCAGGAGCGGGCCTGGTCAATCGTTGGTAGCGTCATCGCATCCTCCAGCGCCGCGTCAATTGGTCGATCCTAGGGGCCGGTGGCCGGGCAGGCGAGACCAAGTTCCGAGAGACCCGTCTTACCCGGGAATCGGCAACTAACCCTCCTGTTCCCGTCATCGGTGTGACACGCATCTGGCCGGCGGGTTGCTCAGGCGAGCCGCGTCCGGCGCCGGGGCGCCATGGCGGCCTCGATGTCGCCGGCGAGCCGGCCGGCCTCGGCGACGTCGAGGGTTGACACGGTAACGCGGATCGCGGGCTGGCTGCCGAGCCGGAACCGCTCGCCGGCCAGGACGGCCCACCCGGCGTCCAGCAGCCGGCCGACGACCACGCCCTCCTCAGCCACCGGCACCCACAGGTTCATCCCCGAGCGGGCGTGGGCGGCGATCCCCCTGGCGTCGAGCGCCGCCGCCAGCGCCTCCCGCCGCCGCCGGTAGGTCTCGCGCCCCTGCTCGAGCAGGACCGGCGCGCCGGGGGCCGACCACATGGCGACGGCCAGGCGCTGGAGCACGTGGCTGACCCAGCCGGTGCCGACCAGTTGGCGGCCCTGCACGCGGGCCACCGTCCCGGGGTCGCCGGTCACCACGGCCAGGCGCAGGTCGGGCCCGAGCCACTTGGACACCGAGCGCACGTGGGCCCAGCGGGCGCGGCCGTCGCCGGCCAGGGTGACCCCGGGGGCGCCGGCCACCGGGCCGGCGTGGTCGTCCTCCACCACCACCACCTCGGGGTGCCCGGAGAGGACCTGGCGGAGGTCCTCGATGCGGGCCGGGGTGGCCACCGCCCCGGTCGGGTTCTGGGCCCGAAGGGTGGTCACCAACGCCCCGCTGCCTGCGGCCAGGGCGGCCCCGAGCCCGTCAGGCAGGGGGCCGTCGTCGTCCACCGGCACCGGCTCGGGCCGCAGGCCGAGAGCCCGGATCAGGTCGAGGGCCGGCGGGAACCCGGGGTCGTCGACCGCCACCCGGTCCCCCGGGCGCAGCCGAGCCTGGAGGATGCGCTCGACCCCGTCCAGGGCCCCGCCGACCACGGCCAGCCCGGCCACCGGCACCCCGTCGGCCTCCAGCTGGGCGGTGGCCAGGGCGGCCAGCTCGGGCAGGACCGGGTCCTCGCCGTACAGGTGGTGGCGGCGGTCGACCTGGGCCAGGGCCTCCTCGAGCGGTGGCAGCAGGGCCGGGTCGGGCCCTCCGTGGGTGAGGTCGCGGACGCCCGGCGGGAGCCGGGCCGCCGGCCCGCCCACGGGCAGGGGCGGCCGGTCGGCGACGGCGGTCCCGCCGCGGCCCCTGGCCGTGACCACGCCCCGGGCCCGCAGCCGCCCGTAGGCGGCGGCCACCGTGGTCGGGCTGACCCCGAGCCGGAGGCTCAGCTGGCGAATGGGGGGGAGGCGGTCGCCCGGGCCGAGCCGGGCCTGGCGGACGGCGCGCTCGACGCTGTCGGCGATCTCGGTCGCGGTCGCCCCGGCGATGAAGTCCAGCTCCGGCTCGCTCATCCTGGTAAGCATAGGAAACGCGCCCGGAACGCACCGAGGCGATGAGCCGCGGAGTCCGCTCTGCGAACTGAACCGCTGCCCATCGCCCCGGCGAGGTCGGGCCCCCCCTTGGTGCCCCCCCTTGCGGGCGCAGTCTCCCCGGAGCCGGTGCCCGCCGTCGAGGCCTAAACGCAAGTTGGACCATTCGGTCTAGCCCTCTTGGCCTTGTGTGACCGTACGGGCTAGTCAAGCAGGATGGTTGCACTGTCCACCATCTCCGTATGGCGCCGCGTCGTCTCCACCCGTCATCGTGGGCGGATGACCGACGCCACCACCGCCGAACGCTGGATGCGGGCCGCCCTGGAGGAGGCCGCCGCCGCCGTCGCCCACGGCGACGTCCCGGTCGGTGCCCTCGTGATCGCCCCCGACGGCACCGAGCTCGGCCGCGGCCGCAACCGCCGCGAGCAGCTCGCCGACCCCACCGCCCACGCCGAGCTCGAGGCCCTGCGCGCCGCCGCGGCCGCCCTCGGCACCTGGCGCCTCGACGGCTGCACCCTGGTCGTCACCCTCGAGCCGTGCCCGATGTGCGCCGGCGCCCTCGTCCAGTCCCGCGTCGCCACCCTCGTCTACGGCGCCGACGACCCCAAGGCCGGCGCCATCACCTCCCTTTTCGACCTCGTCCGCGACCCCCGCCTCCCCCACCGCGTCGAGGTCCTCCGCGGCGTCCTAGCCGCCGACTCCGCCACCCTGCTCCGTTCGTTCTTCACCCCCCGCCGCTATACTCCTCGACGGCAAGGTGCCAGAGTGGACGAATGGGGCGGTCTCGAAAACCGTTGATGTCGCAAGGCATCCATGGGTTCGAATCCCATCCTTGCCGCCGCCACCTGAAGCAGGAACTCGTGGAAGGGGAGCCGGCGCACCTGACCGGTTCCCCGCATTTCATGGGCGACAGGCCCCGGGTCCCCTTCGCCGACGCCTCCGTCCCCTGGCGTAGACTGCCGGCGGAGGCTTGGCCGAGCGGTCGAAGGCACACGCCTGGAAAGCGTGTAGGGGGGCAACTCCCTCGAGGGTTCGAACCCCTCAGCCTCCGCTGCGAGAGGGCCTAGGACCCGGAGTTGGCGGGGCCGGGCGGTGGGCGGGTAGGCTCAGTGGTGGACCGTGCTAGGCGGGGAGCTAGCGGTGCCCTGTACCCGCAAGCCGCTCTAGCGGGGCTGAATCCCTGCCCGAGGGTCCGAGTCCGAAGAGAGCGCCGAGCACGGAGTGTTGACGGTCAGGTCCCGCGCAACGTCACCCTGTGAACCGCGTCAGGTCCGGGAGGAAGCAGCGCTAAGCGGGCACTGACGGGTGCCGCGGGCGTGCCGGGCCCGAGCCACCGGCTCGTGCAAGCGCTTCGGGCGACGGATTCGACGGCAGGTGCACGGTCCACCCTCTTCGCCCCACGGGGAGTCCGGGGGGTGGGGTAGCCTTGGCCTCCCATGGCCTACGTCTCCCTGTACCGCAAATACCGCCCTCAGACGTTCCACGACATCGTGGGCCAGGACCACGTGACGGGGACGCTCGTCAACGCCATCCAGACCGGTCAGGTCCACCACGCGATGCTGTTCTGCGGGACCAGGGGGACCGGCAAGACCTCGACGGCCCGGGTGCTGGCCAAGGCGCTCAACTGCGTCAAGGGCCCGACCCCGGAACCGTGCAACGTCTGCGACGCCTGTGTCTCGATCACCGACGGGACCAACCTGGACGTGACCGAGATCGACGCCGCCAGCCACGGGTCGGTGGACGACGCCCGCGACCTGCGCGAGAAGGCCAGCTACGCCCCGGCCGCGGCCCGCTACAAGGTCTACATCATCGACGAGGCCCACATGGTCACCACCCAGGGCTTCAACGCGATGCTGAAGGTGCTGGAGGAGCCGCCCGAGCACGTGCGGTTCATCTTCTGCACCACCGAGCCCCACAAGGTGATCGAGGCCATCCGGTCGCGCTGCCAGCGCCACGACTTCCGCCGCATCCGCACCGCCGCCCTGGTCCAGGACTTCGCCAGGATCTGCCAGGCGGAGGAGGTGGACATCGAGCCGGCGGCAATGGAGCTGGTGGCCAGGGCGGCCGACGGCTCCCACCGCGACGGCCTCTCCCGGCTGGACCAGGTCCTGACCTTCGCCGGGCCCAAGGTGACCCTGGCCGACGTGGCCCAGGTGCTGGGGGCGCTGCCGGTCGAGCTCCGCTTCGACCTGGCCGAGGCCCTGGCCGCCCACCGGGTGGCCGACGTGCTGGCCTGCGTCGAGCGGGTGGTCGACGCCGGCCACGACCTGCACCAGTTCACCCGCGAGGCCCTCGAGCACCTGCGGGACCTGTACGTGCTGCGGGTCGCGCCGCAGTCGACCACCCTGGTCGACGTGACCGCCGAGACCAGGGAGCGGCTGGCCGCCCAGGCCGAGCGGTTCGGGCCGGGCGAGCTCGGCCGCATGGTCACCATCGTCGGCGACCTCTACCTGGACCTGCGCACGGCCACCGACCAGCGCCTGGTGGTCGAGGTCGGCCTGGCCAGGGCGGCCGTGCCCGAGGCCTCGCTGGACGCCGAGGCCCTGCTGGCCCGGATCGAGCGCCTGGAGCGGCGGCTGTCGATCGCCGGGGCCGAGCCCCAGGCGGCGCCGGCACCCCCGGCCCCCGCGGTCGCCGAGCCGGCGGCCACCCCGGCCCCGGCGAAGGCCGCATCGGCCAAGGCCCCGGCCCCGGCCCCGGCTCCGGCTCCGGCCAAGGCGGTCCCGGCCACCGAGGCCAAGCCCCGGTCCAGGGCCAAGGCGAAGGAACCGGCCACCGAGCCCCCGGCCGAGGAGGCCGGCTGGAGCGCGGCCGAGGCCCCGGCTCAGGTCCCGGTCGACCTCGACCTGGTCCGGCGGTCCTGGCCGCTGGTGCTGGAACGGGTGCAGGCGGCCAGCCGGGTCACGGCCAGCTTCCTCGGCCACGGCCGGCCGGTCGCCCTCGAGGGCCGCCAGCTGGTCGTCGAGCTGCCGCGGGACCGGAAGTTCGAGGCCGAGGCCCTGGCCGGCCGCAGCCGGCAGGTGGACGGCGTGCTCGAGGCGATGCTCGGCGGCGGCCTCGGGATCCGGGTGGTGGTCGGCGAGCACACCGGTCCCGAGGAGGCCGACCCGCCGCACGCGGCCGCCGGGGTGGCCGCGCCCGAGGAGGTGGTCGAGTTCGAGGTCGACCCGGCCAACGACGAGGGCCGCCCGATGGACGCCGATGCCGACGCCCGCGCGGTGGCAGACTGGGCCGCCAAGGAGCTCGGCGGGAAGGTCATCGAGGAGCGCCCGAACGACTCCGGCAAGGGCGGAGGCCGGGGCGCCAGGAAAGGGCGGTAGCGCAATGGGCATGCCCAGGGGCGGGTTCAACCCCAACCAGATGCTCAAGCAGCTGCAGAAGATGCAGCGCGAGATGGAGGACACCCAGGCCCAGCTGGCCGAGGAGGTCGTCGAGGGGACGGCCGGCGGCGGGGTGGTCACGGCCAGGGTCAAGGGCGACCAGACGGTGGAGTCGGTCTCGATCGACCCCGACGCGCTCGACCCCGACGACGTCGAGATGCTCGGCGACCTGGTCACCGCGGCCGTCAACGAGGGTCTGCGCAAGGCCAAGGACCTGGCCGCCGAGCGCCTGGGCGGCATTACCCAGGGCATGGGGCTGCCGCCCGGCCTGGGGCTCTAGCGATGTACGAAGGCCCCGTCCAGGACCTGATCGACGAGCTCGGGCGGCTGCCCGGCATCGGTCCCAAGAGCGCCCAGCGGCTGGCCTTCCACATCCTCAAGGTCGAGCCGGTCGACGCCGAGCGCCTGGCCAGGGCCATCACCGAGGTCAAGGCGCGGGTCCACTTCTGCCGCGTCTGCTGGAACGTGGCCGAGGGCGACCTGTGCCGCATCTGCAAGGACCCCCGGCGCGACCCCAGCCTGGTCTGCGTGGTCGAGGAGCCACGCGACCTGGTCGCGATCGAGCGGACCCAGGAGTTCCGGGGCCGTTACCACGTCCTCGGCGGGGCCATCAGCCCGATCGAGGGCATCGGCCCCGACGACCTCCGCATCCGCGAGCTGCTGAGCCGCCTCGAGCCCGACTCGATCCGCGAGGTCATCCTGGCCACCAACCCCAACATCGAGGGCGAGGCCACCGCCATGTACCTGGCCCGCCTCCTCAGCCCCCTCGGCGTCCGGGTCACCCGCATCGCCAGCGGCCTCCCGGTCGGCGGCGACCTCGAGTACGCCGACGAGGTCACCCTCGGCCGGGCCTTCGCCGGCCGCCGCGAGATGCCCGTCTAGGGAACGCCATCCGTGGGCCCCGAGAGGAACCTCGACCGGGATGCCGCGCATCCGAGTCGTGAGCGGCACCAGCGTCACCGACCGCCCACAGCCCGGCACCCACCTCTCCGTGTCGCGGTCCGGTTGCGGTTGCGCATCGTGCCGGGTGGCCCGCCCTCGGGTTGGTAGGCTGGTCCCGCCCGCCCGCAGCCGTGCCAGCAAGGAACGCCGATGGCCCTGGTCGTCCAGAAGTACGGCGGCACCTCGGTCGGCGACGCCTCACGGATCCGCCGCGTCGCCGAGCGGGTGGTCGCCTCCCGCCTCGCCGGCAACGACGTCGTGGTCGTCGTCTCCGCCATGGGCGACTCCACCGACGACCTGATCGCGCTGGCCAGGAGGGTCTCGCCCGACCCGCCGCCCCGCGAGATGGACATGCTGCTGACCGCGGGCGAGCGCATCTCGATGTCGCTGCTGGCCATGGCCATCGCCGACCTCGGGGTCACGGCCAAGTCGTTCACCGGCTCCCAGGCCGGCATCATCACCGACACCCTGCACGGCAAGGCCCGCATCCTCGACGTGCGCGCCGGGCGGATCAGCGACGCCCTGGCCGAGAGCAACGTGGTCATCGTGGCCGGGTTCCAGGGGGTCTCGACCTCACGGGACGTGACCACCCTTGGACGGGGCGGCTCGGACACGACCGCGGTCGCCCTGGCCGCGGCCCTCGGGGCCGAGGTCTGCGAGATCTACACCGACGTCGACGGGGTCTACACCGCCGACCCGCGGGTGGTCCCCCAGGCCCGCAAGCTGCACGTGGTGTCGTACGAGGAGATGCTGGAGCTGTCGGCCTGCGGGGCCAAGGTGCTGATGCTGCGCTGCGTCGAGTACGCCCGGCGCACCGGCATGGTCCTGCACGTGCGCTCCAGCTTCACCGACACGCAAGGGACCTGGGTTCGCGAGGAGGACCGAAGGATGGAGAAGGCGATCGTCTCCGGGGTGCCGCACGACACCTCGGAGGCCAAGGTGACCCTGGTCCGGGTGCCTGACAAGCCGGGGGTGGCCGCCCGCGTGATGCGCGGCATCGCCGAGCACGGGGTGAACGTGGACATGATCGTCCAGAACGTGTCCCACGGCGGCACCACCGACATCTCCTTCACCGTGCCCAAGACCGACCTGACCGCGGCCATGGCCGTGCTCGAGGGACTGCGGGACGAGGTCGGCGCGGCCGAGGTGGTGGCGGACTCCGACATCGCCAAGGTGTCGCTGGTCGGGGCGGGCATGAAGTCGAGCCCGGGGGTGGCGGCGGCGATGTTCGACGCCCTGGCCGAGGCCGGCGTCAACATCGAGATGATCTCGACCTCGACCATCCGCATCTCCTGCGTGATCCGCTCCAGCGACGTCGGCGTGGCCGTGCGGGCCATCCACGACCGCTTCCACCTGTCCGACGAGGCCGACTTCCGCCACGACCACCCCGACGGCACGGCCGAGCTGCCGGTGGTCAGCTGATGGCGCCGACGGTCGTCATCGTCGGGGCCACCGGGGCGGTCGGGGAGGACCTCCGGTCGCTGGTGGGCGAGCGGGCGCTGCCCGCCGGCGAGGTCCGGCTGGTCGCCTCGGCCCGCTCGGCCGGGCGCCGGCTGCCCGTCCGCGGCGAGCAGGTCGAGGTCGCGGCCCTCGCCCCCGAGGTGTTCGACGGCGCCGACCTGGCCTTCTTCTCCGCCGGGGGCGCCGTGTCCAGGGAGTGGGGGCCGGTCGCGGCCGAGTGCGGCGCGGTGGTGGTCGACAACTCCAGCGCCTGGCGCATGCACCCGCAGGTCCCCCTGGTCGACGCCGACGTCAACCCCGAGGCGGCCGCGGACCACCCGCTGGGGATCGTCGCCAACCCCAACTGCACCACCCTGGCCATGACCCCGGTGCTGGCCGTGCTGCGCGACCGGTTCGGCCTCGAGTCGATCACCCCGACCTCGTTCCAGGCGGCCGGCGGGTCGGGCCAGAAGGGCATGGACGAGCTGCTCGAGCAGTCGGCCAAGCTGGTCGGCGACCGCGACCTGCTGCGGCACGGCGGCCGGCCCGAGGCCCTGCCCGACGGCCAGGTGTTCCCCCACCCGATCGCCTTCAACGTCGTCCCCCAGTGCATGGGCTTCACCGAGTCGGGCTACACGGTCGAGGAGCTGAAGCTGCGGGACGAGCCGCGCAAGATCCTGGGCCTGCCCGAGCTGGCCTCCCACCCGACCTGTGTGCGGGTGCCGGTGCTGGTCGGCCACTCGCTGTCGGTGCGGGCCGTCTGCACCGAGCCGGTCGACCTGGAGGCGTTCCGGGCCGGCTGCCAGGCCGCCCCCGGCGTGACGGTGGTCGACGACCGGGCCGCCAACGCCTACCCGACCCCGCTGGAGCTGGCCGGCACCGACGGGGTGTTCGTCGGCCGCATCCGGGCCGACCTGGCCGACCCGCGGGCCGTGCTCTTCTGGTCGGTGGCCGACAACCTCCGCAAGGGCGCCGCCCTCAACGCGATCCAGATCGGCGAATTCCTCATCGGGGAATCCCTGGGCCGCTGAGACAGTTGACGATCTAAACCATCGTCGCCCGTCGCGTCCAGGAGGTCAGCATGACCGAGGCGTCCACCGGCACCGGCTCCCCGTCCCGCACCGCCCTGCCCTCCGGCCCCGTCTGGCGGGCCGGCCTGCTCGCCGCCCTCGCCGCCACCGTCGTCAACGGGCTCGCCTGGGTCCTGCTCCAGCAGGTCCTGGACGTCGGCCTCCACGTCCCGGTCGAGCCGGGCAGCACCGAGCTGAACGCCCTGCCGCTCGGCGCCGTGCTCGTCGTCACCGCGCTGTCGAGCCTGGTCGGGGCCGTCGTCCTGTGGCTCCTGACCCGCCGCGGCCCCTCGGGCGTCCGCCTCTGGGCCATCCTGGCCGTCGCCTTCGGGGTCCTGTCCTCCCTGTCCGCCTTCGGGCTCGACGTCTCCACGGCCCGTCAGCTCGGCCTGGTCCTGTTCCACCTCCTGGCCACGGTGGTCGTGATCGCCGTGGTCCGCCAGCAGCTGGGTCGCCTCGCCGCCTAGTAGAACTCGGCCGTCCAGGGGCGGGGGCTGGCGAAGGCGGCCCGCAGGAGCTCGACGGCGCCGGGGGCGAAGCCGGCCAGGAGGCCGGCCCTGATCAGGTCGTCGGGGGTGGCGAAGCCGGTGAACAGGGAGGCCAGGCCGCGGATGTCGGCCGTCGGGGCGTCGGCGTCACCCGGGGCCGGGGCGACCCGGCCCTTCCCGCCCTCCAGCTCCAGGCGCCAGCTGCCGCTGTTCCAGGGGCAGGCCCGGTCCTCGACCTGGAACGCGACCTGGCCGGCCACCTGGGCGGGCCAGGGGCGGGCCTGGAGGGCGGCCGGCAGGTCGACCAGGCGCAGCATCCAGTGCCAGCGGTCGGTCAGCCGGGCGAAGCGGTCGCTGAGGGCGTAGATGGCCGCCGGGTCGGGGTCGGGACCGCTCCAGGCGACCATGCCGTTCATGGAGGCGTAGCCGGCGAACAGGGCGAACAGGGCCGCGTCGGCGCCGGGCAGGCAGCCCCAGTCGGCCACCTCGACCCGGGTCTGGAACGGCGCCGGGTCGGGCCGGAACTCCAGAGTGGCCACGGCCCAGCCGGCCGGGCCGTCGGGACCGTCGAGCACGAAGGCGGCCGTGGTCTTGTCCTTGACCTGCCGGGCCAGCCGGCGCCAGAACTTGTCGCCGCGCTCGAAGGCCCCGTGGCGCGACGGGGCGACCCGGCGGTAGACCTCGGCCAGCTCGGCCGGGTCATCGAGGGTGACCGGCCGGGCCCGGTAGGGGGCGGTGGCCCGGGGCAGGTGCTCGGCCCTGGCCTCGTACATGGTCCAGCCGCCGGCGACCTCGAACCCGGCGCCGCGGTAGAACGGGTAGGTGCTGGGGGTCAGGGTGACCAGCGGCACCTCGTCGTCATGCAGCTCGGCAAGGAGGCCGGCCAGGAGCCGGGCGCCGTGCCCGGCCCCGCGGTGCTGGGGCGGGGTGGCCAGCTGGAGGACCTGGGCCGAGGGCAGGGCCCGGCCCAGCCACCACTGGGCCTGGCGGTCCAGCCGGAGGGCGCTGGTGATCTCGCCGTCGGCCTCCACCACCCGGAACTCCCCGGGCTCGGTCCGCTCCACGTAGTCGTCGACCTTGGCCCCGACCATCAGGCCGAGCACCATCAGCCGGGCGACCGCCTCGTGCTCGGCCGGGTCGATCGGGCGGTAGCGGCTAGTAATAGTCGGCGCTCCAGGGCCGGGGGCCGGCGTGCATGGCCTGGAGGAACTCGACACCGGCCTGGTCGAGGCCGCGCACGATCCCCAGGGTGGCCAGGTCGCGCGGGTCGTGGTAGCCGGCGAACAGGGCGGCCAGCCCGGCCGCGGTGGTGACGACCTCGGCGTCGTCCCCGACCCGGACCGCCTTGCCCTCGCCGCCGTCGACCTCGATCGTCCAGGTGCCGTCGACCCACGGGCAGGTGTCGTCGCTGACCCCGACGGTGATGCGGCCCCGCAGCCCCGACGGGTAGCCCCGGGCCGCGAACGCCCCGGGGACGTCGACCACCCTGGCCATCCAGCGGTCCTGGCGCAGCTGGCGGATGTCCTGCTCGGCCACGAGCAGGGACAGCGGCTCGGGGTCGGGGCCCTTCCAGTGGACGCCGGCGTCCAGCGAGGAGAAGCCGGCGGCCAGGGTCAGCAGGGACCGCCAGCCGCCCTCGCTGGCCGCCCCCCAGTCGACCACCTGGACGCTGGTACGGACCTCGCCGGCCGAGACGTCGTTGCTGACGGCCAGGACCGCCCAGCCGTCGGGGCCGTCCGGCCCGTCGACCAGGAAGACCTGGGGCGGTCCGCTGCCCCGGTCGGCGAGCAGGAAGTGGCGCCACCAGTCGGCGTCCCGGTCGACCTGGCCGCTGCGGCCGGCGGCCACCCGGGCGAAGCGCTCGGAGAGCGGGGCCGGGTCGTCGGCCGGGACGGGCACCGCCCGCCAGCCGTCGGGCCAGCCCACCGGCAGGTGCCGGGCCGCGACCTCGTACACGGTCAGGGTGCCGGCGTACTCGTAGCCGGCCCGCCGGTACAGCTGCACGGCCGCCGGGAACAGGGTCGAGATGGCGGCCCCGCGCTCGCGGGCCTCGGCCAGGTAGGCCCGGAGCAGCTCGGTGGCCACCCCGCGGCCCCGGTGCTCGGCCCCGACCGAGAGGCCCGACAGCTGGCTCGCCGGGACCGGGCGGCCGCCCCAGCGGACCGGCTGGCCGCGGGCCAGCAGCAGGCCGAGCCGGTTGCCGTCCTCCTCCAGCACCCGCAGCTCCTCGACCCGGGTGCGGGCCACCGAGCGGTCGATGCTGACGCTGGTCGTGGACTCGCCGAACGCCTGGGCGTCCTGGACCATCAGGGCCCGGTGCTCCTCCGGCCGTGCCATCCGGTACCTGCGCGTCACCTCGCCGACCTCCTCAGTGTCCGGCACGACCCTATCAATCCGTGGCGACAGGGCGAGCCCAATCCGTTACGGCCGCAGAACGGCCAGGAAACCTGCTGGCAACACCGCTCCTGTACCTACTTGGCGTGCCGGTTCGAACTCCGACGCAGAAAGGGGTACCGCCTTGGATTCCGGCGATACCGCGTTCGTTCTCATCTCCGCCGCCCTGGTCATGTTCATGATCCCCGGCCTGGCGCTGTTCTACGGCGGCATGGTCAGGGCCAAGAACGTCCTGGCAACGGTCATGCAGAGCTTCTTCAGCCTGGGGCTGGTCTCGGTGCTGTGGGTGCTCGCGGCCTACTCGCTGGCCTTCGCCCCCGGCGGTCCCCTCATCGGCGGCCTCGACTTCCTCGGCTTTGCCGGGGTCGGCCAGGAGCCCAACCCGGACCTGTCACCGACCATCCCCCACATCGCCTACGCCGTCTTCCAGCTCTTCTTCGCCGCCATCACCCCGGCCCTGATCACCGGCGCCTTCGCCGAGCGGATCAAGTTCTCGGCCTTCGCCCTGTTCACCACCTTGTGGCTGTTCCTGGTGTACGCGCCCCTGGCCCACTGGGTATGGGCGCCCGGCGGCTGGCTACGTGACTTCGGCGCCCTCGACTTCGCCGGCGGCACGGTCGTGCACATGAACTCGGGCTTCGCCGCCCTGGCCGCGGCGGTCGTCATCGGCAAGCGGCGTGGGTTCCTCAAGGAGGCGATGGTCCCCCACAACCTGACCCTGACCATCCTCGGGGCCGGCATCCTGTGGTTCGGCTGGTTCGGCTTCAACGCCGGCAGCGCCCTGGCCGCCAACGGCCTGGCCGCCCAGGCGTTCATCGCCACCAACACCGCCACCGGCGCGGCCGTGCTCGGCTGGTGCCTCACCGACTTCCTGCGCCGGCGCAAGACCACAACCCTGGGCGCGGCCTCGGGCGCGGTCGCCGGCCTGGTCGCCATCACCCCGGCCGCCGGTTACGTCGGCCCCATGGGCTCGATCGCCATCGGCCTGGCCGCCGGCATCGTCTGCGCCTGGGCGGTCGGCCTCAAGTACAAGGCCGGCTACGACGACGCGCTCGACGTCGTGGGCGTGCACGCCGTCGGCGGCATGCTCGGCGCCCTGCTGATCGGCGTGTTCGCCGACACCGCATTCAACGAGCTCGGCGCCGACGGCCTGCTGGCCGGTGGCGGCCTGGCCCTGCTCGGCAAGCAGGCCGTGGCCGTGGCGGCCACCCTGGCCTTCTCCTTCATCCTCAGCTTCGGCATCCTCAAGGCCGTCGACATGGTCGTCGGGCTGCGGGTCACCGAGGAGGAGGAGCTGTCCGGGCTCGACATCTCCCAGCACGAGGAGGTCGGCTACGCCTTCGCCGAGGGCGGCGGGGCCGTGTCCCAGGTCCCGGCCGGGCACGCAGCACCGCCCGAGCGGGCCCCCTCAACCGTCCGCGTGCCCCAAGGAGATCTGGGCTGATGAAGCTGGTCGTGGCGGTCATCAAACCGTTCAAGCTGGAAGAGGTGAAGGCGGCGCTCGAAGGCGTCGGCGTCCAGGGCCTGACCGTGACCGACGCCCGTGGCTTCGGCCGCCAGCGGGGCCACACCGAGGTCTACCGCGGCGCCGAGTACCAGGTCGAGCTCCTGCCCAAGACCCGGGTCGAGGTCCTGGCCGATGACGACGCGGTCGAGGACGTGGTCAAGGCGATCGTGGACGGTGCCCGCACCGGCTCGATCGGCGACGGCAAGGTCTGGGTGCTGCCCGTCGACCAGACCCTGCGCATCCGCACCGGCGAGATGGGAGGCGATGCGCTCTGACGGCAGGCTCCGCTGAGCTGGCCGGGGTCCGGGCGGCTGCGGAGCTGACGCTGAGCGAGGGCGGCCGTCCGGCCAGGCGCCGGGCGGCCGCCCTCGACCACGTCCTGGCCGAGCTGGTCGACACCGTGCCCCTGCCTCGCAGCAGCGTGGCCGTGCTGGCCGTCGGCGGCTACGGCCGGGGCGAGCTGTCGCCTCACTCCGACGTCGACCTGCTGATCCTGGTCGACGACAAGCGCCGGCCCAGCCCCGAGGACCTCCGCGGCCTGCTGTACCCGCTCTGGGACGCCGGCTTCCAGGTCGGCCACGCCGTCTGCTCGCCCAAGGAGGCGATCGAGCGGGCCAGGGGCGACCTGGAGGCGGCGACCTCGCTGCTCGAGGCCCGGCTGGTGGCCGGGCCGGTCGGGTTGATGGACGAGATGACCGGCCGGCGACGGCGCTGGCTGGAGCGGGACGGCCGCCGGCTGGCCCGGCGGCTGCTCGAGGTCACCGCCGAGCGCCACCTGCGAGTCGAGCGGGCCGGCTGGGTGCTCGCCCCCGACCTCAAGCAGGACGTCGGCGGCCTGCGCGACCTGCACGCCGTCGGCTGGCTGGCCGCGGTCGCCGGCTGGCCGCGGCCGGCCGGCCGGCCCGAGCTGGTCCGGGCCGGCGAGCTGCTGCTGGCCGTGCGCGAGGCCCTGCACGGCCAGACCCGGCGCAGAACCGACCGGGTCCGGGCCGACCTCCAGCCGGCCGTGGCCAAGGCCCTCGGCCTCGACGGCGACGACGGGGTCGACCGGCTGATGGCGGCCGTGCACACCGCCGCCCGGACGATCGAGTACCTGGCCGCGGTCGAGGCCCGCACGCTGGCCGAGCGGCTACTGGGCGGCCCCCGCCGCTCCGGCCTGGTCCGCCGGCTGGAGCCGGGCGGCATCCGCCTCGAGGACGGCCTGCTGGTCGCCGAAGCAACCGACACGGGGGGTGCTGGTCCGACCGCCGACGCGGGGCGTGCTGGTCCGACCGCCGACGCGGGGCGTGCTCGTCCGACCGCCGCCGAGATGGGGGCCCCTTCTGGGAGGGTAGCCCAGAGCGGGACGGGGGGCTCCCCGCTGTCCACAGGCACCCTGGAACCGGCTGCCGACCCCGAGGCCGAGGTGCTGCTGGCCATGCGGCTGCTGGCGGCCAGGGCCCGCACCGGGCGGCAGATCGCCCGCCCGACCCTGGCCTGGCTGGAGCACACCTTCGACCGGGGGCCGCTGGAGGCCTGG
Source organism: Actinomycetes bacterium (assembly GCA_030146615.1). Taxonomy (GTDB): domain Bacteria; phylum Actinomycetota; class CALGFH01; order CALGFH01; family CALGFH01; genus CALGFH01. The sequence continues at coordinate 18,204 of JASLBL010000176.1, read as the reverse complement.
TCGGAGCAGCTGCGGACCGGGTTTCTGACCGTGCTGCGCGGCCCCGAGGCGGTCGGGGCCTGCGAGCTGCTCGACCACGTCGGCGGCTGGCCGGTGCTGCTGCCCGAGTGGGGCTCGGTGCGCGGCCGGGTCCAGCACGACCCCTGGCACCGCTACACCGTCGACGGCCACGCCTTCGCGGCCGCGGCCGAGGTGTCGAGGCTGCTCGAGCAGGACGAGCGGGCGGCTAGGACGGCCGAGGCCGCCGGCGACCTCGACGCCCTGTACCTGGCCGCGATCTTCCACGACATCGGCAAGGGGTCGGGCACCGACCACAGCGTCGCCGGGGAGCTGCTGACCCGCCGGGCCCTGGCCCGCATGGGCCTGGACGCCGACGAGGTCGAGGAGGTGGCGGTGCTGGTCCGCCACCACCTGCTGCTGGTCGAGACGGCGACCCGGCGCGACCTGGACGACCCGAGCGTGGTCGAGGGCGTGGCCGCGGCGCTCGGGTCGCCGCGCCGGCTGCGCCTGCTGCACCTGCTGACCGTGGCCGACGGGCTGGCCACCGGCCCGGCCGCCTGGAACGACTGGAAGGGGACGCTGGTCGCCGACCTGGCGGCCCGGGTCCTGCACGTGCTCGAGCGGGGGGCGCCGCCGGCGCCCGGCGACCCGGAGGCGCTGGCGGCCAGCATCGAGGCGGCCCGCCCGGCCCTGGCCGGCAAGGCCGCCCGGCTGCTGGCCACCCTGCCCGACTCCTATGTGACCACCCTGGGCGCGGTGGAGGTGGCCGAGCTGGCCGAGGAGCTGGAGCTGCTGGCCGACCCGCCGGGGCCGGGCGGGGTCCGCTACCGGGTCGACCCGTCGGGCGACGGGCACGGGCTGGTCACCGTCTGCGCCGCCGACCGGCCGGGGACACTGGCCCGGACCACCGGGGTGCTGGCCCTGCACCGGGTGTCGGTGCTCCGGGCCCACGTCTGGTCGACCCGTGCCGGCCTGGCGCTCCAGCGCTTCGCCGTCCAGGCGCCGGCCACCCTGCGCTGGCAGCGCCTCGGGGCCGACCTGGACGCGGCCTGGGCGGGCCGGCTGGCCGTCGAGGCCCGCCTGGAGCGCAAGGCCCGCGACTACCGCCCGGTCTCGCCGGTCGAGCCCGACGTGCGGGTCCTGCCGGACGAGTCGGCCCACTCGACCGTGGTCGAGGTCCGGGCCGCCGACGCCCTCGGCCTGCTCCACGCCATCGCCGCCGCCCTCGGCGACCTCGACCTGGACGTCCGCGTGGCCAAGATCGACACCCTCGGCGACCGAGTGGTCGACACCTTCTACGTTCGCTCCCCCTGGGGGGCCAAGCTCAGCGACGAGCAGGCCGACGAGCTCACCCTGGCCATCCGCCACCGGACCAGCCGCCTCCTCGGCGGCTGACCGGGCTGCTAGGCTCCGCCCAGCAGGCTGGCTGGAGCAAAGGAGCGCAAGCGATGACCGAGCAGGTTCCTCCACCACCCCCACCGCCGGGCCAGCAGCCGATGCCGGCCGACCAGGAGCGGCTGTGGGCCATGCTGGCCCACCTGCTGTCGTTCGTGGCCGCCTACCTGTTCCTCGGGTTCGTGGCCCCGCTGATCGTGCTGCTGGTGTTCGGCCCCCGCTCGGCGTACGTGCGCACCCACGCCGTCGAGTCGCTCAACTTCAACCTGACCTGGCTACTGTACGGGATCGTCGGGGTGATCCTGGCCTTCCTGCTCATCGGGATCCCGATCCTGATCGCCCTCGGCATCGCCTACCTGATCCTGGTCGTGATCGCCTCGGTCCGGGCCAACAACGGCGAGTTCTTCCGCTACCCGCTGACCATCCGCTTCATCCGCTAGAACAGCAGTCATGTATCCGGCGCCGCATGTAGCGCCAGGCCATGCGTCCAGCCAGGGACAGTTGCGCGCCGCCCACGGCAGCCACACAACCCCCTCGACCCCGGATACGTGACTGGTGTTCTAGGCGACCGGGCAGGCACACGGGGTGGCGCCGCAGCGCGGGCAGTCGCCGGCGTAGCGGCCGACCGCCCTGGCCAGGTCGACCCCGACCAGGTTGGCCACGCTGGCCAGCCAGGCCAGCGCGTCCCCGAGCTCGTGCTCCAGCTGGGCCGGGTCGCCGGCCCGCAGCGCCTTGGCGACCTCGCCGACCTCCTCGACCCACCACCGGAAGGTCCCGTCCACCCCCCGGGCCCGGTCCCGGGCCCCGTACAGCCCCTCGATCCGGCGCTGCAGCTCGGCCAGCTCCACGTGCTCCTCCGATGTCTGTCGTGGCGGGCTCCTATGCTCCCCCCATGGTGCCGCTCAAGGACGAGATGCTGAGCCGCCTGGCCACCCGGGCCAACGTGGCCCAGTTCGTCAGCTTCGGGCCAGCCGACGACCTGCCGCAACGGCACTCGTGCCTGCGCGGCCACCCGCCCGACCACCGTTTCGCCAGCCCCGCCCGGGCGGTCGACGCCCTGCTGGCGCTGTCGGGCGGCCGCTCGGTCAACGTCCGGAGCTTCCGGGCCGGGGCGCCGAGGGGCGGGCCGTTCAGCTACGGCCTGACCGGCCGCGACGACGTCCTGGCGGTGCTGCGGGCCCGGGCCGGCGAGGGCCTGCACACGATCGTCAACGAGACCGTCGACGTCGACGACGGCGGCGTCTCCGGGGTCGCGCAGGGCGGGCTGGTCGAGTTCGCCCCCGGAGACACCCCCCGGTCGGTCGAGTCGCCGGGCACGGTCGCCCTCGGCCACGACCAGGCCATGGCCCTGCTCTCCAGCGTCTACGGGTTCACCCCCGACCTCGACGGCCGGCCCGGCGAGCGGGTCGAGTTCAGCCTCCACCCCCTGGTCGCCGGCGTCCGCCAGACCCACACGATCGTCTGGGAGCGCGAGCGGGTCGGCCCGATTCGGCTCGCGTCCCGGCTCACCTGGCCCAACCGGTTCAGCCGTTTCCTGGGCGACAAGGCGTTCGGCCTCCTGATCGCCGACCTCCTCGGCCTCCCGGTCCCGGCCACCACCGTGGTCGGCCGCCGGGTCGCCCCGTTCTCCTTCGGCCGCCCCACCGGCAGCGGCGAGCGCTGGACCCGGACCTGCCCGGCCGAGCCCGTCCCGGGCCGGTTCCTGACCCAGCGCGGCTGGCGCGACCCGTTCGCCCTGCTGGCCGACGAGGACCCCACTGGCACCGAGCTCGTCGCCGTGCTCGCCCAGGAGGGCGTCCCGGCGGCCTGGTCGGGCGCGGCGATCCCCGCCGAGGACGGCGGCCTGCTGGTCGAGGGCGTCGCCGGTTCGGGCGAGGACTTCATGCTGGCCCGGTCGGCTCCGGGACCGCTGCCGGGCCAGGTGCTGGAGGACGTGCGGCGGGTCGGGGCGGAGGCCGCGGCCGCCCTCGGCCCGGTCCACTTCGAGTGGGCCCACGACGGCCGCACCGCCTGGGTGGTCCAGCTCCACCTGGCCACCACCACGGCGACCCCCACCACCATCCACCCCGGCAGCCCGTCGCGCTGGCACCGGTTCGACCCGTCGCTCGGCCTGGACCGCCTCCGCGACCTGATCGCCACCGTGGACGGCGACGAGGGCATCGAGATCACCGCTCCCATCGGCGTCACCTCCCACGCCGGCGACCTGCTCCGCCGGGCCGCCATCCCCTCTAGGCTGGCCCAGCGGGCCTGATAGCCTGACCGCCCCGGACGCGCAGGAGGGCCCATGACCGAGGAGCCGACCGCCCCCACCCCGCTCGACCAGATCGACCTGACCTCGCTGAGCGAGGACGACCTGCAGCGCCTCTCCCAGCTCGTGATCGCCGAGCGGGAGCGCCGCATGGGCCTCGAGCCCGGCCCCGACGACCCGGCGTCGTAACACCGCGGGCCGTCCGGGGCAGCAACCTGGTCGGGATGCCGGGATTTGAACCCGGGGCCTCCACGTCCCGAACGTGGCGCGCTGCCAAGCTGCGCTACATCCCGTTTCGAGGTGGCAGTGTACCGCAGGCGGCGGGATCAGCCGGCGGGGGTGGAAGCCTGGCCAACGCCCGCTGAGGGCGTACGATCGCCGCATGGGAGCAACCAGGCGGCGGGGGACGAGACCGGACTTCAAGCCGGGTTGGGAGCCGTTCAGCCTGCCCGAGGACGAGGTGCTGCGGCGCGGCGGCGCCCTGTTCGACGACGGCATGTACTGGGAGGCTCACGAGGTCTGGGAGGAGGTCTGGCGGATGCGCAAGGGCCGCCCCGACCGCGACTTCCTCAAGGGCATCATCCAGGGCGCGGCCGGGATGTGGCACGCCACCCAGGGCAACTACAAGGGCGCGGTCAGCGTGATGTCGAGGGCGGTGGACTACATGGAGCCGTACCGGCCGGCCAAGGACGGGATCGACGTGGAGCGGCTGTCGGCGGCCCTGCGGGAGGCCGTCGCCGCCTGCCAGGCCGCCCTGGACGGCGGGCCGGCGCCCCGGCTGCGGATGATCAGGCTGGAGCTGGGCGAGGGCCGGTGAACAACCGGATCACCCCGATGGGCAGCGCCCGGGCCCGGGTCCGGGGCCGGTTCGAGGGCCAGATCCGGCGGATCCGCATCCAGCCCCAGGCGGCCGTCCCCACGCTGGAGATCGTGCTCGAGGACGACACCGGCCGAGTGTCGGCGCTGTTCATGGGCCGGCGCGGCATTGCCGGGATCGAGTGCGGGGGCCGGCTGGCCATCGAGGGCACCCCGGTGGCCTCCGAACGCGGCCTGACCCTCTACAACCCTCTCTACGACCTACTGTAGGCGCTCGGCCGGCTCCGGCTCCCCGGCGGCCTCCTCGTCCTCAGCCGCCTCGGCGTCCTCGTCCGGCTCGACCGGGGCCTCGCCGACCAGTAGCTCGCGGACCTGGCCCTCGCTGCCCTCGGAGGTGACCACCAGGACCTCGTCGCCGGCGGCGAACACGGTGTCCTCCTTGGGCACGACCACGTGGCCTTCCCTGACCACCGCGACCGCGGCCGCGTCGACCGGCAGGGCAAGGTCACGCAGGGTCCGCCCGACCGCCACCGACCGGTCGGCCAGGGTCACGGCGTGCAGCGACACGTGCCCCCGCTCGAACTGCATGACCTTGATCATGCTGCCGACGGTCACGGCCTCCTCGACCAGTGAGCGCAGGATGTGAGGGGTGGAGACGGCGACGTCGACCCCCCAGGCCTCGTTGAACAGCCCGTGGTTCTTGGGGTTGTTGACCCGCGCCACCACCCGGGGGACGGCGAACTCCTGCTTGGCCAGCAGCGAGATGACCAGGTTGTCCTCGTCGTCGCCGGTGGCCGCGACCATCACGTCGGCGTGGGCGATCCCGGCCATCACCAGCGACAGGACCTCGCAGGCGTCGAACGGGAACCACTCGGCCTCCTTCAGGGCCGGCCGGGCCACCTCCAGCACGTGCAGGTCCTTCTCGATCATGGTCACCTGGTGGCCGGCGGCCAGCAGGTCGGCGGCGATGAACTGGCCGACGTTGCCGGCCCCGGCGATGGCCACCCTCACCGGTGCGCCTCCTGACCAACCGGGGCCGGCTCGTCACGCGAGTCGCGGCGCGCGGCCAGGACCCGGGGGCGCAGCTCCTGGAGGCCCTCGTCGTCGACCGCCAAGTGCACCTGGTCGCCCTCCTGGAGGGTCATGTGGGGCGAGACGATCCGGGCGTGCCCGGTGCGGGTCACACCGACCACCCGGCGGTGGCCCTCGGCCTCCAGCTCCTCGACCTTCCAGCCGGCCCACCGCTCGGGCAGGAGCAGGGTGATGAGGGCGATCTCGGCGTTCGGGTCGCGCCAGTCCGAGGCCACCTGGTCGGGGATCATCACCCGCATCACCTGGTCGGTGGTCCACTTCACGGTGGCCACGGTGGGGATACCGAGCCGCTGGTAGATCTCGGCCCGGCGGGGGTCGTAGATGCGGGCCACCACCAGCGGAACCTGGAACTTCTCCCTGGCCAGGCGGGCGGCCACGATGTTGGAGTTGTCGCCGCTGGACACGGCCGCGAAGGCCTCGGCCCGCTCGATCCCGGCCTCGCGCAGGATGTCCTCGTCGAAGCCGTAGCCCTCGATCTTCTTGCCCTTGAACTGGTAGCGGAGCATCCGGAACGCGGTGGGGTTCTTGTCGATCACCGCCACCGTGTGGTCGCCCGACTCCAGCCGGGCGGCCAGCTCGGAGCCGACCCGGCCACAGCCCATGATCACGACGTGCACAGGCACCTTCCTGTTCGGATTCGTCCTGGCATCGTATCGGGTCTTGACGCGCTGTTTGCACCGGGGCCGGGCCTCCCGGTCTAGGGGGACTTGATGGCCATGAACTCGCTGGTGTCGTCGCCCTTGCGGCGCTCTGAGCCGGGGACCCGCTGGTCGCCCAGGCGGCGGGGGCGGCCCGAGGTGCTCCAGCGCTCGATCAGGTAGGGCTTGGCGGCCAGGAACACCTCGGCGAAGGCGGCGATCCGCTCCTCGGCCTGCTCGGGGGTGTCGTCGGCGGCCTCGCGGACGAAGGTGGCCGTTCGGGCGAAGTACAGCGGGATCATCGAGGAGACCAGCCGGTCGTGGTCGATCACCTGGGCGTTGTAGGCCAGCAGGTAGTCGTAGCAGATGCGGGCCCACAGCTCGACCGGGAGGACGAACCCCTCGGGCCGCTCGCTGGCCTGGTGGATGGCCTCCTTGACCCCGTCGAAGTGCTGGTCGGCCAGAATCTGTTCCCACAGCTCGTGCTCGGCCACGTACCCCTCGACGAAGCGCCAGATCAGCCGGTCCAGGTTGACCCGGATCTCCTCGGTCGAGGTGGCCGTGCGGAAGCCGAAGGTGGGGACGTCGGCGATGCCGTCGGCCTCGGTCCAGCGGTCGACGTAGCGCCCGGCCAGGGCGAACAGGCTCCCCACGACCTGGCGGAACATCGGCCCGAGGTCGCGGCCGGGGTCCTTGGCGTCGTGCAGCTTGGCCCCGAGCACGCTCTGGCAGACGCTGAAGCCCTCGCACAGGGCGACGGTGGTCATCCAGATGTCGACCCCGAAGCGGGCCACGTCGGTGCTCCACACCTGCTTGCCGGCCCAGTGGGCGGCCAGCCGGCCCGAGAAGCCGAAGTCGCCGCCGATCGGCTGGCGCAGCCGCCGCCCGTACAGGGAGGCGGTCAGCGGGAAGGCGAGCGAGTTGGTGATGGTGCCGTCCAGCTTGTGCCGGGCGTACAGCGGGGTGACCAGGTCGTGGCCGTGCTCCAGGACGGGCCCGACCAGCCGGTCGATCCAGGACGGGCTGACCGAGCGCAGGTCGGCGTCAAGGACCGCGCAGCCCTTGGCCCCGACCGCCGCGGCCAGCTCGAAGATGGCCCGGAAGGCCGAGCCCTTGCCAGACAGGCCGACGTAGGTCATGGCCAGCCGGTCGGGGCGGTCGGCCTTGGGGTCGAGCAGCAGCAGCTCCTCGTCGCCCTCGGTGGTCGCGGCCATGGCCGCCTCGACCGTGCCGTCGGTCGAGTTCCCGTCGGAGACGGCGATCAGGCAGCGGCGGTCGGGGAAGTGCTTGCGCAGCCCGGCCTCCACGGCCCGGACGACGTGGCCGATCGTCCGGGCGTTCTGGAACGACGGGATGCCGACGAGCACGTCGACGGGTCGGTCGCCGTCCAGCAGGGCTGCGGCATCATCGCTGAGCACGCCGTGCGACAGGCGCTCCAAGAGTGGTCCCCCCTCTAGATGGACGTGGTCGTTGGAATTCCATCACGACGGCGGGGAGGAGACCGAGCGGAGCAGGGGCCGGCGGCCGAGGCGGAAGGGCACGATGGTCACGTTGACCCCGTCCATGCTGCCGAGCGCCCGTACCAGCCCGGCCGAGGAGTTGTCGTGCAGGACCCGGCGCCACAGGGTGGCGTAGCGGCGCTTGGGCACCAGCACGGTGACCTCGGTGTCGGGGCGGACCAGCTCGGCGATGGTCGCCTGGGTGGTGGCGAGCAGGTTGCGGTCGGGGGCGTCGACCACCTCCAGCGGGGCCGGCATGTTGACCCGGGCCCAGAGGGCGGCCAGCTCCTTGGCCCGCTCGGGGTCGACGGCGATGTGCAGGGCGGTCAGGCGCAGCGGGTTCAGCTGGCGGGCGTACTGGAGGGCGCCGATGGTGGCCCGGTCCAGCGCCTCCACCAGCACGACGACCTCGTGGCGGGGCTTGGGCGGGGCCAGCCGGTGGCTGACCTCGACCTTCAGCTCGCCCAGCTCCCCCCGGTAGGTCCCCTGGGTGCGCAGCAGCAGCCAGACCAGCAGCGGCACCGCCACCACCACCATCCAGGCCCCGTGGGCGAACTTGGTGATGGTGATGATGATCAGTACCAGCAGGGTGACCGTGCCGCCGAGGCCGTTGATGAGCAGGCCGTTGCGCCAGCCGGGCTGCCGCAGGCGTAGGTGCCGGCGGGTCATGCCTGCCTGGGCCAGAGTGAAGGAGGTCACCACCCCGATGGCGTACAGCGGGATCAGGGCGTGCACGCTGGCCTTGAAGGCGATCACCAGGAAGGTTGCCCCGGCGGCCAGCACCAGGATGCCGTTGGAGTAGACCAGCCGGTGGCCGCGCTTGCGCAGCTGCCGGGGCATGAGCGCGTCCTGGGCGGCGAAGCTGGCCAGGATCGGGAAGCCGTTGAAGGCGGTGTTGGCCGCCAGCACCAGGATGAACAGGGTCGCGATCTGCACGAACACGAACCCGGCCTGGCCGATGCCGCTGCCGAGCACGTGCTGGGTGACCTGGGCGACCAGGGTCGGGTGGCCCGACTCGAAGGGGCGGGCGTCCAGCTGGATGGCCAGGTAGGTGATGCCGATGAACAGGAAGCCCATGATCAGGGCCATCGCCACCAGGGTGCGCTGGGCGTTGCTGGCCTCCGGCTTCTTGAACGCCGGCACCCCGTCGGCGATCGCCTCGACGCCGGTCAGGGCGGTCGTCCCGGCCGCGTAGGCGTGCAGGAGCAGGAACAGCGACACCGCGGCCACCGGCTCGCCGAAGCCGGCCAGATCCTGGGCCTCAGCCGGATCGTAGGCGATCGGGTCGATCTGGCCGGAGAGCACCCGGTAGACCCCGAGCACGACCACGCCGCCCAGGCTGAGGATGTAGACGTAGGTGGGGACGGCGAAGATCTTGCCCGACTCGCGGATGCCCCGCAGGTTCCCCCACATCAGCAGGATCACGAACGCGACTGAGATCTCGACCCGGAGGTCCTGGAGGGCCGGGACCGCCGAGGACAGGGCGGCCGTCCCGGCGGACACGCTCACGGCCACGGTCAGCACGTAGTCGACCAGCAGGGCGGCCGCGCAGGTGGCCGCGAACGACTCGCCGAGGTTGTCGCGGGTCACCATGTAGGCGCCCCCACCCTGCGGGTAGGCGGCGATCACCTGGCGGTAGGAGAGCACCAGGATCAGCAGCAGCACCGCCACCCCGGCGGCCAGGGGGAGGGCCAGCCCGATCGCCGCCGTGCCGGCGACCACCAGCACCAGCAGCATCTCCTCGGTGGCATACGCGGTCGAGGAGATGGGGTCGGAGGAGAACACCGCCAGCGCGACCCGCTTGGAGATCCGCTCGTGGACCAGCTGGGCGGTCTTGAACGGCGGGCCCAGCAGGGCCCGCTTGGCCCGGTAGCCGAGCGACTGGTAGCGGTCCTCGGTGTCGGGCTTCGACAGCGTCCGCAGCTTCGGTGCGGCCTTCGGTTCGAGATCTGTGGCCATGCCCCCTGCTCCATCGCAGCTTGCTGCTCAACAGCCTACCGCCAGGGGCCAGCACGAACGGGACCACGGGCCATGGCCGGATCGGGCCACTCCGATCTCCTCCCGTCGAGCTATGCAAGCGCATGCCCAGCCGACGATGTTCAGGAATGTCGGCGGCGCCCGGGCCTCCCGGTGTGACGGGAGCGGCGGCCCTGAAGCATCGGGCCCGGGCGCCGCTGGCATCTTCTCAGCCGGGCAGCTCGGGCGGCGTCTCGGGGAGGACCGGCTCGCCCCGGCGGCGGTGGTCCAGGACCACGTTGAGGGCGGCCCCGTAGAGGATCAGCTGGCCGAAGAAGCCGAGCCAGACCAGCAGCAGCACCACCGAGACCAGCGACCGGGGCAGGGCCCCGATGCCGGCCGACTGGCTGGCCCAGAAGTCGAAGGCGCGCTTGAGCACGTAGAAGCCGACCGCCCCGAAGACCGCCCCCGGGATCTGGAGCGGCCAGGACTGCTTGCGGGCCGGCAGGAACCGGTACAGCAGCAGGAGCACGATCCCCATCGAAGTCGGCCCGGCCAGCTCCTCGATCATGGAGATGACCGGGCTGGTCGCCTCGAGCTCGAGGGTCCGCTGGGCGGTGGCCGAGACCCAGATGGTGAGCAGGGCCGAGCCGAGCAGCACCGTGCCCAGCATCATCACGATCAGGATGTTGACGATCTTCTGGCCGATCGGGTTGCGGCCGCTCGGGACCTGCCACATCCGGTTCATGCAGGCGGTCATCGACCCGACGAACCCACTGCCGGCGTAGGCCACGCTGAGCAGTCCGAACACCCCGAGGGCGGCGCTGTTCTGGACGACCTGGTCGATGACCTCCTGGAAGACGTCGCTGCCGACGCCGGGGAAGACCTGGTTGAGGGCTTCGGCGACGGCCGCCCGGGCCTCCGGCTCCGGGTTGGCGAAGGTGGCGATCACGAACGCCGCCACCATCAGCAGTGGCAGCAGCGACAGGAAGGTGTAGTAGGCCATGCTGCCCGACAGCAGCGCGCCCTCGGCCTTGGAGAAGGTCTGGATCACGGCCCAGGGGAAGCGGGTGTACCGGTTGCCGGCCAGGAAGCGGTAGAGCCGGCCGATCGCCTGCTCGATGTGGACCCCCGGACCCCTGGGGCCGGCGTCGGCCTTGGCCATCCACCCTCCTCCCTCTGGAAGGATGGTAGTGGTTCAGGCCCTGGAGACCACCGTGAGTAGCGACGCCTCGGGCCGGCAGGCGAACCGGAACGGCGCGTACTTGCTGGTCCCGAGGCCGGCCGACACGTGCAGCCAGCTCGACCTCCAGCGCGACAGACCCCGCACCTGCTCCCGGGGCAGGTCGCAGTTGGTCACCAGCGCCCCCACCCCGGGCAGGCAGACCTGGCCGCCGTGGGTGTGGCCGGCCAGCACCAGCCCGTAGCCGTTGCGCTCGAACGCGTCCAGGGCCCGCCGGTAGGGGCTGTGCACCACCCCAAGGCGCAGCCTGGGGCGGGCGTCGCCGTTGGCGGGGACCAGGACGCGGGCGTCGTCGCGGCGGATGTGGGGGTCGTCGAGACCGGCCAGCTCGACGTCGCCGAGCTGGCCGCGGCCGTTGGCCAGCACCGTCCAGCCCCTCGCCTCCAGGCCGGCCACCAGCTCCCGCCAGGGGTTGCCAGGGGCGCTGCGGTGCCGCCGCGAGCTGGGCCCCAGGAAGTAGTTCAGCGGGTTGAGGAACCGGGGGGCGAAGTAGTCGTTGGAGCCGAGCACGGCCACCGCGCCCAGCCGGGGGCGGAAGCGGCCGAGGGCCTCCAGGACCGGGCCGAGCCCGGCCGGCTCGCCGAGCATGTCGCCGGTCAGCACCACCAGGTCGACCGGCTCGGCGGCCAGCCGCTCCAGGAAGGCCTTCCGCCGGGTGTCGGCCGCGGTCATGTGCAGGTCCGACAGGTGCAGTACGGTCAGCGGGGGCTGGCCGGGGGCGAGGGCCTCGACCCGCTCGCGGCGCAGCCGGTACCAGTCTCGCTCGACCAGGCTGCCGTAGCCGACGCAGGCCGCCGCGGCCGCGGCGGCCACACCGGCCAGCCGGGCGAGCGTCGAGATGGCCTGGGGCATGCGTGGCCCTCCTGGGGATGCGCGTGGGATGGACGAGGATTGTAGCTGTAGGCTCGGTCCATGCTCATCGACGACGTGCAGCAGGCGATGTTCTCGGCCATGAAGGCCCGCGAGGCCCGGGAGACGGCGGCCCTGCGGCTGGCCCTGTCGGCCCTGAAGTCGGCCGCCATCGACGCCCGCCACGACCTGTCGGACGACGAGGCCGTGGCCGTGCTCCAGCGCGAGGCCCGCAAGCGGCGCGAGGCCGAGCAGGTCTACCGGGACGCCGGCCGGGCCGAGCGGGCCGACCAGGAGGCCTACGAGCGCTCGGTGCTGGAGCGGTTCCTGCCGGCCGGACTCGACCCGGCCGAGCTGGCCCGGCTGGTCGACGAGGCGGTGGCCGCCTCGGGAGCCAGCGGCCCCAAGGAGCTCGGCAGGGTCATGGGCCGCCTCATGCCCCAGGTCAAGGGCCGGGCCGACGGCAACGAGGTCCGCCGCCTGGTGCTGGAGCGCCTGGGCGGCTAGCTCCGCCTCCTGACCAGCAGGGTGATGTAGGAGCCCTTGGGCAGCTGGGTTCCGGCGCCCGGGCTCTGGGCGGCCACCCGGCCGGGCTGCCCGCGGTCGGTGTAGGCCAGCCCGGAGCTGAACCCGGCCCGCCGCAGCAGCGCTGTGGCCACGGTCACCTGGAGCCCGACCACCCCGGGCACGACCACGTTCTCGCCACGGCCGCGGCCGCCGGAGACGGCCAGGTGCACGGTGCTGCCCTGGCGCAGCTTGGTCCCGGCGCGCGGGGCCTGGCGGATCACCCGGCCCCGTGGTTGGTCGCTGGGGACCTGCCGGGGCGAGGCGCGGAAGCCGGCTCGGGCCAGCAGAGCCTGGGCCTCGCCCTGGGACAGCCCGACGACGTCGGGCACGCCCATCGACGGCGGGGCCGGGGGCGGCGGGGCGGCCGGGAACCCGACGACTGGCTGGCCGGCCAGGGCGGCCTCCATGTAGTCCCGGAAGATCTCCGCCGGGAAGGTGCCGCCGTAGACCGGCCCGCCGTGGTACTGGGTGCGCATCGGCACCCGCCGGGCCCGGAACCCGACCCAGACCGAGGTCGACAGCTGGGGGGTGAACCCGGAGAAGAAGGCGCTGAGGTTGTCCTGGGCGCTGCCCGTCTTGCCGGCCACCGGCCGGGCCCCGAGCGCCGCCCGCCGGCCGGTGCCGCCGGTGATGACCCCGCGCAGCATGGCCACGGTCCGGGTGGAGATCTTCTCGTCGATGACCCGCTTGCACTCGGGCTGGTTCTCGATCAGCGGCTTGCGCTCGCCGGGGGCGACCACCTTGGTGATCGAGTACGGGGTGCAGCGGACGCCCCGGTTGGCCAGCACGCCGAAGGCGCCGGCCATGTCGAGGGGCGAGACCTCCTTGACCCCCAGCACCAGCGAGCAGACGTTCCAGCTGGCGTACTCCTTGGAGCCACGCGGCGGGACGTTGCTGATGCCCATCTTGCGGGCCACCTCGAGCGCCCGTTCAGGGCCGACCTTGACCGCCAGCTGGGCGAACCAGGTGTTCACCGAGCCGGCCGTCGCCCCGTACATGTTGTAGACGCCGGCGCTCGAGTCCCCGGCGTTGCCGGGGCTCCAGGGGCCGTTGCCGGTGTAGCAGCGGCGGTCGGGGATGGTGATCTGGGCCGGGCCGGCCATGGTCAGCCCGGGCGAGATGCCCTTCTCGAGGGCGGCCACGACGAAGAACATCTTCATCGTCGACCCGGGCTGGAAGCCGCTCCCGCCCTTGGCCGTGGCCAGGTCGACCTGGGACTTCTTGAAGCTCTTGCCCCCGTACAGGGCCACGATCCGGCCCGTGCTGGGCTCGACGCTGGCCAGCGCCCCCGCCGGGTCGCCGCGGAACTGGTCCATGTGGCCCCCGACCGCCCGGGCGGCCATGGCCTGCTTGGGGCTCTGGAGGGTGGTGTAGATGCGCAGGCCGCCCTGGAAGACCTTGCGCTTGCGCTCGTCGGTGCCGACCTTGCCGAGGGCCTTGTTGTAGCTGGGGTCGTTCAGCAGCTGGTCGACGATGTAGCGCTCGAAGTAAGGCTGGCGGCGGGGCGGCGTGTACCGCTGGATCCGGATCTTCTCCTTCTTGGCCTTGGCCACGTCCTTGGCCGAGGCGTAGCCGAGCTCCAGCATCCGGTCCAGGACCAGGTTCCGCCGGGCGAGGTTGGCCTTCTTGGCCGTCGGCTTGTACCGCTCGGGGGCGGCGATGGTGGCGGCCAGCGCGGCCGCCTGGGCCAGGGACACGAACTTGACCGAGGTGTTCCCGAAGTAGTGCTGGGCGGCGGTGGCGATGCCGTAGACGCCTTCGCCGAAGTAGGCCTGGTTCAGGTAGTACTCGAGGATCTGGTCCTTGCTGTAGCGCCGCTCCAGCTCGACCGCGTAGATGGCCTCGCGGAGCTTGCGGTCGATGGTCCGTGAGTTGCCGGTGACGGTCAGCTTCACCAGCTGCTGGGTGAGGGTGCTGCCGCCCTGGGCGATCCGGCCGGCGCGCAGGTCGGTGACGGCGGCCCGGGCGATGCCCCGGAAGTCGACCCCGTCGTGTTGGTAGAAGCGGTCGTCCTCGATCGCGATGACGGCGTTGCGGACCCGCTTGGGGATGTCCTTGAGCCGGACCACTTGGCGGTTCTCGTCCAGCCAGATGGTCGCCAGGCGGGTCTTGCCGTCGGCGGCGTAGATGACCGACCGCTGGGCCGGGTCGGGGAGGGCCTCGGCCAGCGGCGGGACGTCGACCAGCTTGTTGGCGGTGTCCCTGGCCAGGCCGCCGGCCGGGACGACCAGGGGGAGCAGGGCGACGCTGGCGACCAGGGCGATCCCGGTGATCAGGGCGACGATCAGTACCAGCCGACCGCCCACCACGGAGGCTGCACGACCGCGGGAGAGACGGGCTGGCGGCGCGGGGATCGGAGCGTCGGCCATGCTGACCGGATGATATAGGGTGGTCGATCGGCACGGGCAAACCGACGCCCGAACGTTACGAGGAGGCCGCGCGCTGTCGCTCGAGGGCCTGGAGGAGTCGTTCCGGGAGTTCGGCGAGGGCTTCGTCCACCGGCTGCCCTACCTGCTGGCCGCGGCCATCGCCCTGGTGCTTGCCCTGGTCGTGGCCCGGCTGGTCCGCTCGGGGGTGGAGCGGGCGCTGCGGCGGGGCGGGGCCGAGCGGCACGTCGAGGTGATCGTGGCCACCCTGGCCTACTACGTCGCGGTGGCGATCGGCCTGGTGGTCGCCCTGTCGCTCGGCGGGGTCAACCTCGGGGTGCTGGTCGGGAGCCTCGGCCTGGCCACCGTGGCCCTCGGGTTCGCCCTCCAGGACATCGTCAGCAACTTCAGCGCCGGCATCGTCCTGCTGCTGGAGCACCCCTTCACCGAGGGCGACCACATCGCCATCGCCGAGGCCGAGGGCGACGTGGAGGAGATCCACATCAGGGCGACCCGGCTGCGCGCCCCCGACGGCCAGCTGCTGGTGGTCCCCAACAAGCTGCTGTTCACCCAGGTCGTGAGGAACTCCACCGCCACCATGCGGCGCCGGGTCGAGGTCCTGGTGGAGGTCCCCTACGGCCAGGACGCGGCCAAGGCCAGGCAGCTCCTGCTGGCCACGGCGGCCGAGCTCGAGGAGGTCAGCGACGACCCCGAGCCCCGCCTCCTGACCCAGGACCTCGGCCAGGGCGCCCGCAGCCTGCGCCTCACCTTCTGGGTCGACTCCCGCAGCCACGACCCGGCCCGGGTCCGCAGCGAGCTCCTCGACGCCGCCGAGAAGCGCCTCCGCGACGCCGGCATCTCCCTGGCCCCGGTGGAGCCTTAGGGCCGGAACAGATGCTCGCCCAGTCGCCGTAGCCCGGGGATGTCATGGATGTCGTCCTTTAGCAGGGGGACCTGGACGACGCCGAGGTTGGGGACGGTGGCCAACAGCTCCTGGACGCGGCGCTGCTCGGAGGCGGCCAGGGTCTCCAGGCCGTCGTGCAGCTCCAGCAGGTCGGCCAGCAGGCGCCCGTCGGCCCCGTCGGCCCGGAGCCGTTCGCGGGCCGACGCCGGCACCTCGGGAACCGGCCCGGCCCGGTGGATGCGGTTCACGACCAGGGCGCCGAGCGGCATGCGGTCGGCGGCCAGGCGGCCGGCGAAGTAGCCGGCCTCGCGCAGCGCCGCCCCGTCGGGCGTCGCCACCACCACGAAGGCCGTGCTCGGGTGCTTGAGCTGGTCGTAGACGAGCCCGGCCCGCTCCTTGAACCCGTCGTACATGCCCTCGAACGCGGCGAAGAACTCGCCCACCTCGGCCAGCAGCTCGGACCCGGTGACCCGCCGGACCATCTTGGTCATGGCCGTGGTGGCCAGGTTCAGCCCCCGCAGGTAGCCGCGCCCGATCCGCTGGGCCGGGGCGATCAGCAGCCGGAAGGCGCGCGCGTCCAGCAGCTCGTTGAGGTTGTCGGGGGCGTCCAGGAAGTCGAGCGCCGAGCGGGTCGGCGGGGTGTCGACCACCAGCAGGTCATAGCGCTGGGACTCGTGCAGCTCGTACAGCTTCTCCATGGCCATGTACTCCTGGGTCCCGGCCAGGGTGGAGGAGAGCCGCTGGTAGAACCGATTGGCCAGGATGCGCTCGGCCTGCTCGGAGTCGCGGGCGTAGCGCTCGATGACCTCGTCAAAGGTCCGCCGCATGTCCAGCATCATCGCGTCGAGGCTCCCCGGCCCCCGGGCCGGCAGCCCCCTGGCCTTGACCGGCGTGGGGGCGTTGGAGAGCAGGTCGAGGCCGAGCGCCTGGGCCAGCCGCCGGGCCGGGTCGATGGTGAGCACACAGGTCCGGCGCCCGTGCTCGGCCGCCCACAGGGCGACCGCGGCCGCGGTCGAGGTCTTGCCGACCCCTCCCGATCCGCAGCACACCACGATCCGGGCCGTCCGGGCCAGCTCCGCCAGGGCGGTCACGCGGCGACCAGGTGCCCGGCCAGGGCGCGGACCTCGTCGGGGCCGCCGACCCCGCCGGCCAGGAACGGCAGCTCGACCAGGGGCAGCCCGCCGAGGCCGGCCCGGAGCTCCTTGAGCAGGCGGCGCTCGCGGGTCACCTGGCGCTGGTGGTCCCGGGCCTCCGACACCAGCGTCCCCAGCGCCGTCCGGTCCAGCTCGGCCCCGGCCGCGGCCGCGATCTCGGCCAGTGGGGCCGGGTCCCTGGCCAGGCCGGCCAGCCGCCCGGCCCGGCCGCCCAGCCGGTCGCCGGTGACCTGGTTGGCGACCACCCCGGCCACCGGCAGCCCGGCCGCCCGGAGCGCCGCCACCCCCTCCAGGGTCTCGGTCACCGGCAGCTCCTCGGGCAGGCAGGTCAGCAGCACCGCCGTCCGTCCCGGGTCGTCCAGCAGGTCCCTGACCCGGTCGGCCTGCTGCCGGATGGGCCCGACCCGGGCCAGCTCGGCCACCGTCTCGGGGGCCCGCAGAAACGGCACCACCCGCCCGGTCGGGGGCGCGTCCAGCACCACCAGGTCATAGGCCCCCGACCCGGGCCGGGCCTCGCGGGTCGCCGCCTCCCAGACCTTCCCGACCAGCAGCACGTCCCCCAGCCCGGGCGCGGCCGCGGTGATGAACCGGTTGAGGTGCGCCCAGGTCAGCAGCCGGGCCAGGGGCGCGAACCCGTACCGGGCCAGGTACTCCCGCAGGGACTCGTCGGGGTCGATCGCCAGCGCGTTCACGCCGTCGGCGACCCGGGTCTCCCGGTAGTCGAGCGACGCCCGCCCGAACAGCCCGGCCAGCCCGTGCCGCCCCTCGACCTCGGCCACCAGCACCCGCCGCCCCCGCCCGGCCGCGGCAACGGCGAGACCGGCCGCGACCGTCGTCTTCCCGGTCCCGCCCTTCCCGGTGACGACCAGCAGCCGAGCCTGTTCCAGCACCTCGAGCATGTCGCGCCATCCTAGCCGCCCCCGGGTTGTGGACAACCGGACGCCCCCTCCTGCCGGTCGGTTACCCTCCCAGAAGGGGCCCCGGCACCGGAGGCTGGGGCTGCTACGTGCCCGGGGTGGCGTGGCGCCCGGCGGGGTGGGCGGGAACAATGGGGCGATGCGACGAGCCGCCTCCCTTCTCTGCCTCGCTGGTGCGTTGCTGGGCACCTTGGGGCTGCTGCCGGCGCGGGCGCAGACGGGGGGGCCGGTCGTGGAGGTGTTCGAGGCCTCGGGGGTGCTGGACGCCAGCGTGCTCGGGGCGCTGGAGCGCGACCTGGCCGGGGCCGAGCGGCGGGGGGCGAGGGTCTTCCTGGTCCAGCTGTCCAGCTTCGGCGGGCTCGGGGTCGACCCGGCCGAGGTCCGCCGGACGGTGGCCGAGGCCGGGGTGCCGGTGGCGGTGTGGGTCGGGCCGCGGTCGGCCGACGCCGCCGGGGCGGCGACGTTCCTGCTCGCCGGGGCCGACGTCGTCGGGGTGGCCCGGGACGCCCGGATCGGGCCGGCGCTCCCGGCCGAGCTGGGCCGGGTCGCGGCCCCGGCCC
>JASLBL010000144.1 GCA_030146615.1 Actinomycetes bacterium | reverse complement strand
CTCGCCAGTACTCGTGGAGCAGGCCACCGAGTACGTCTCGTCGATGAACGCTGCCTTCTCGGCCCTCGTCAACGACGTCAGTCCGGCGGCTGGATCCGGCGCCTTGAGCTGCAGCGCCCGGGCGCCCGGTGCCGGTGGTAGTGCTCGACGTAGACTTGGAGGACCTGGAGCACTACAACGCCCATCGCCCGCATCGGACGCTGGAGCTGAACCCACCAGCCCCGTCCACCGGTCTGACGCTCACCGACGAGGACCAGCGCGGTCGCATACAGAGGCGAGATCGGCTTGGCGGGCTCCTCCACGAATACCGGCGAGCTGCATGAACGCATTTATGCACCCGCGCGCCGACGTGATGCTGACCAACGGGTTTCGCCACCTTCCCGTGGTGGAGGGCCGCGAACTCAAGGGTGTGGTGAGCATCCGTGACGTCTTGGCCTCTGGCATCCGCCGTCGCTCGAACCTCGACTAGATCCTGGTCAGGCGCCGTGGACCGGATGCGTGGTGGCCAGCCGTTCCGCCGCGTTGGTTCGTGCGTCGAGGGCGGCCAGAGCAATGCCAGGACGGTGATTCACAGCTGGGTCAAATAGCGAGAGGCTTTACTCGACGTGAGCGCCGGCGAAACCGGCCGGCGGCGAGAAGGGGGATCATGAACGAGCTTCCCGAGTACGTCGACGGCCTGCCGAATCTGTGCGGTTCGGAACCGCTACTTGAGGCGGCGATCCGGGCCGGCAGGGACCAGCCGGTATTCGTCGGTCAGACCGAGGTGGACATCGCCGGCATCGATAGCGCGTTCGCGGTCGCCCTGCACATGCACCAGCCCCTGATCCCGGCCGGCGGACCGGACCCGCGGACGGCGGCCATCGTCAGCAACCTG
Source organism: Actinomycetes bacterium (assembly GCA_030146615.1). Taxonomy (GTDB): domain Bacteria; phylum Actinomycetota; class CALGFH01; order CALGFH01; family CALGFH01; genus CALGFH01. Next base: position 6,288 of record JASLBL010000144.1, on the reverse strand, counting down.
CAGTGGATGCTGGAACATCCCGACGTCGGCGACAACCACAACGCCCCGGTGTTCCACTGGTGCTACAAGCGGATGGGCGAGCTCATCCCCCAGTTGCTCGCCGAGGGCAGGCAGCCGCGCATCCTGCTGGAGTACTCCGGTACCCTGCTCCACGGGCTGCGCCGCGCTGGACTGGACGACGTGTTTGACGCCCTGCGACCGCTCACCTGCGAACCGGACCTGCGGCACGCTGTGGAGTGGCTCGGCTGCCCGTGGGGCCACGCCGTCGCCCCCTCCACCCCGGTGCAGGACTACCGGCTGCATGTGCGCGCCTGGCAGCACCACTTCGCCGCCATCTTCGGCCTGGAGGCGCTGGGGCGGGTGCGCGGCTTCTCCCCTGCGGAGATGGCGCTGCCCAACCACCCCGACGTGGCCTATGAGTTCGTCAAGACCCTCAACGACTGCGGCTACCAGTGGCTGCTGGTCCAGGAGCACACCGTGGAGTTGCCCGACGGTCGGCCGCTGGAGCGCCCGCATCTGCCCCACCGCCTGGTCTGCGCCAGCTCGGGCGGGGAACGGGTCGAGATCGTGGCCGTGGTCAAGACCCAGGGCAGCGACACCAAGCTGGTCGGCCAGCTGCAGCCCTACTACGAGGCCAAGGGCCTTGACCGCCTCGAGCTGGCCGGCCGCAGCGTGCCGCCGCTGGTCACCCAGATCGCCGACGGCGAGAACGGCGGGGTGATGATGAACGAGTTCCCCCCCAAGTACCTCGAGGTCGTCCGCGAATACTCGGGCTCTCGCACACCGATCCTGAACGTCACCGAATACCTGGAGCAGCTGTTCGCCATCGGCGTCGGCCCAGCCGATCTGCCGGTGATCCAGCCGCTGTTCCAGCACCGTATCTGGCAGCAGATGGCACCCGGCGACGGCCCTGACCGGCTCGCCAATGTCATCGAGCAGCTGCGGCACGAGGACAGCCGCTTTCATGTGGACGGTGGCAGCTGGACCAATGACCTGTCCTGGGTTCGGGGCTACGATCAGGTCCTGGCCCCGATGGAGCAGGCCAGCTCGTTATTCCACGAACGGGTCCTGGGCCGCGGCGTCCCCGCCGACGACCCGCGGTACCGCAAGGCCCTGTTCCACCTGCTGGCGGCTGAGACCAGCTGCTATCGCTACTGGGGTGAGGGCGTCTGGACCAACTACGGCGCCGAGCTGGCCCGTCGGACCTCCGACATCATCACGCGTCCGCAGAGCTGACGGCGACCCGGCCAGCCAGCGGCTCCTCTTCGGCCTGCCCCGAACCCAGTCGTGGTGCCTATCCTGCCCAGCAGGCCGCGTCGGCCAGGAAAGCTGCGGCGGCCCACTGGCCGCCGAGCCTCGAGTCGACCAGCGACGACATCCGGAGAGGAGGACATGGCATGCCGAACTTCGACGAGCTGACCTGGAAAGAGGCGATGCGCCGAGGTCATGCGGCGCTCATCGAGTCGGAGCGCCTGTATGACGACATCAACGTGGAAGACGGCCGCTCCAACATCGATATCGAAAAGCACTTGCGGCGATCCGAAGTGAAGGCGGCGCATGCCCAAGTCTGGCTGGCGCTGGCCCGGGAGCTTGGCAGCCAAGGCGAACGGTACGGCCATCCAGACACCTGATCCGACCTTCAGCAAGGCAACGCGCGGTAGTACTGGTCAGCCGCCTGGAGCTGCGGAGGTTCGGATCATCTGCGTGCAACCGGCCCGCCAGCCGGCGACCTTGACCCCGGCACGCGACGAGCCACCCCGGGCAGCTCGATTACCGGTCGAGCACCGTACAGCTTAGGGCGCCGCCGACGTCTTGGATGCGTGCCACGACCAGCCTGCTGAGTTCGTCCGTGCCGGACGCCTGGATCCTGGCGATGACGTCGCAGGGACCGGCGAGGTCCTCAGCTCACTGGACGCCGTTAATGCCCTGATCGCTCGAGCGGGCCGGTGCATGCAGGGGGTGGAGTCTTGACGGCCACCCCATTGCTAGATATAGTACGCAAGGTTGTGAACAGATTCACATGGCGTGGAGAGGGGACGCTCCTCGTAGGGCCGATCCACGCCCGACCGCTCCCTACCTCCCCCAACCCAACCAACGACTCACTGGGGCCAGCGAGCCCGGCTTCATTACCGCCACCATCATGAAGGGCAAGAACCCACGCCATGCACCTGCTCAGCCAAGGCCCCGTTCACCCGCCCCAAGCAACCGCGTCGACGCTCGTGGCCAACGGGCTACTCTCCGACCCGGGCAGCGTGGTTGCCAGCATGGGTGAGCTGCTGCTGGCCCGGTCGCTCAAGGTCGCGGCGGTCGTGCTCGGCGCGGTCGTCCTCAACCGCCTGGTCCGGTGGCTACTGCGCCGCCTCGTCCGCGGCCTGGAACACCGATACATCCAGCAGCCGCTGGAGTCGCTCCGGGCCAAGACACCACGTGCCCTGCTCGCCTCCACCGATCCGCTGCCCAGCCTGCGCCGCTCGCAACGGGCCGAGATGATCGGTGCCGCGGTAGCCAACGTGGCCTCAGTGGCGATCTGGCTGGTCGCAGCCATCCTGGTCCTGCATGTGCTCGGGCTTCGGCTCGGGCCCCTGCTCGCCGGCGCCGGCATCGCCGGGCTGGTGCTCAGCCTCAGCGCCCAGCAGATGGTGCGGGACTTCCTGTCCGGCATCGCCATGCTGATGGAGGACCAGTACGGCCCAGGCGACGTGGTCGACGCCGGCCCGGCCAAGGGCGTGGTCGAGCGGGTCGGGCTGCGCACCACTCGGCTACGCGCCGTTGACGGGATCGTGTGGCACGTACGCAACGGCGAGATCGAGCGCCTGGGAAACGAGTCCCGCGACTGGGCCCGTGTGCTGGTCGACGTCGAGGTGGCCCGCGGGAGCGACCTGGCCCAGGCCATGCGGACCGTCGAGCAGGCCGCCCACCAGGTCGCCCAGGACGAGCAGTGGCAGCCGTTCCTGCTGGAGGCCCCGGAGCTCTGGGGGGTGGAGGAGGTCAAGCCGGCCTCGGTCACCATCCGGCTCGCGGTCAAGACCCGCCCGTCCAAGCGCGACGACGTCGCCCGCCAGCTCCGCGCCACCGTGGAGCGTGCGCTCGAGCAAGCCGGCATCCCGCTGCCGCCGGTGGCCGAAGGCCTCCTGGTCGCGCCCAGCCCAGACAGCTCCGGCTAGTCGGATCCCGAACAGCAGCATCGTCTGGGCGGCCCATGCCGGCCGCCACCACAAGGACGACCCATGCGCCTGACAACCATCCGCGCCAGAAACCCACGAGAGGAAACCGACATGGTCCGATCCCGTACTCCGCAGTGGGCGACCCAGGTCGGGCGCCAAGCGCGTCGGGCCCGGTCCGCAGTTGCCGCGCCACTCCGCCAGCTCGGCCGCAGGCTGTGGCCGCGCGCGCCGGTCCGGCTGCGCCTGCCAGGCATACCCCGTGTGGGCCCGACCCGCCTGGCCCGCAACGGCTCGGTGGCCCTGGCCTATGACGTCCGTGGCCGCGGATCGCCGCTGGTCCTGATCCAAGGGGTGGGCATTGGCCGCTGGGGCTGGGAGCCGGTGGCCAACCGGCTCGCCCGCCGCTTCCAGGTCATCACCATCGACAACCGCGGCATCGGCGCCTCCGACACCCCGCCGGGGCACTACTCCACCCGCATGATGGCCGACGACGTCCTCGCGGTTCTGGATGACGCCGGCATCCAGCAGGCCAGCGTGGTCGGCACCAGCCTCGGCGGCATGATCGCCCAGGAGTTGGCCCTCGCCCACCCCGAGCGGGTCGATCGGCTGGTGCTCGTGGCCACGATCCCGGGCGGACCCCGCAGCCGCCCCATGCCGCTACCCACCACCTACCTATTCGCCTGGGCGCCGCTCATGACCAGCCAGGCCAAGCTGCAGCAGTTCGTCCACACGACCCTCGGCCCCGAAACCCTCCGCCGCCGACCCAAGATCGCCCGCCGCCTAGCGGCCCGAAAGCTCGCCCATCCCCAGTCGCCGCAGGCCTGGCGCGCCCAGACCGAGGCCGGGATGCTGTTCAACCCGCTCGGCCGGCAACGCCGCATCACCCAACCCACCCTGGTCGTGCAGGGCACGGCCGACCAGGTCGTTGCCCCCGGCAACGCCGACGTGCTGGCCGGCCTGGTTCCCGACGCCCGAGTGCAACGGTTCCATGGGGCGGGCCACCTGCTCTACTGGGAGCAACCCAAGCGGTTCGTGCGTGTCGTGACCGACTTCCTAACCAACCCTGCCCCGGCAGCGCCCGTGCCAGCCACAGCCGCCCGCCGGGCCAGCTAGCGAAAGGCCGCCGGGAAGCCCAAGCCACGCCCAGCAGCTGGCGCTCCAGTATCTGGCCCGGGCGCCACCTGAAGACCTCGTCCGGTCCTGGTATTCGTTTCGCCGTCCGCGGACCTTCGTCGTAGGCGAGGAACGCGAGGACCTCTTCCTGGCGAACTGGCTCGTTGGCTGATGGATCAGCGCCCCCGAAGGCGGCACCACCCAGCCAAGGAGTTCGGCCGTATGCCTCGATCATCGCTTAACCGTGGCCAGGGCGCGCGACGGCCACGGGCCGTCAGAGCGAGGGGCCGGCCGGTCCGCTGATGTGAGTCACCGGCAGCTTGGCGGCGCGCCGGACGCGATGCAGCAGATCCACGGCCATCCAACGGGACAGGCGACGCGGCAGCGCGGACACGATGATCTCGTCGACCTCCTCGCGGCTGGCGAGCTTGTGGACCGCGTCGACGCGGAGTGGGTCGACGACCTCGCCGTCGGCCTCCGCACCGGCGTCGCGCAGCCGGGCCAGTTCGTGCTGTAGCCGCCCCTGGGCGAGCGTCCTGGCCATCTTGTCGGCGCCTGGGACCACCCCTCCAGCCCGCCGGCCGCCCACCGATCAGAGGCCTCGGCCTGGGTCACAGGGGCGGCGAGATGATGGGGCGGCGTGACGAGTTGACTTCTGGTACCGGCGTCGAAGACCAGGACGTCGATGAGGTAGCCCTCCATCCGCATTCGCTGGAAGGACTCGGTATCACCGATGCTGGGACGGGCGGCGCGGAGGTCGGCCACGGCCAGGGGCGCCTGGGTGGCCAATGCGGCCTCGACGTCGCCGTCGGCGGCTGGCGGCAGCGGCAGGTCGTTGACCCGGACGCCCAGCGGATGCTCGGGATCGGGGTGGATCTGGGCGGTGCGACCATGGTGGCTGGGCCCGGGATCGTCTTTCTGGCCCTGCTGCCATTGCGTCGACGCCCTTTTGTTCACATTCCGTGCATGGCGTGGCCAGGATCGGCCCAGCCGAGCACGAACGGGGCCATCATCCCGAAGGTCATGGCCACGTGCGCGACAACCAGCGCCGCCCACGCCCACCACGCCTGCGCTTTGGCGCTGCCACCGCTGAACGTGAGCGCGGCCAACACCAGGATCGGCACGGCGGTGAGCACGTATCCGCCGACGGCGATCAGGTCGACCGGGCCACGCCATCCGCTCCCGTCGGTGAGCGGCACAACCGCCCACCGGACGAGATAGACCGATGCGACGGTGAGATAGACGGCCAGGAACGCGACCGCCGCGCGGCCCAACCGACTGGGGAACAGGCCGAGTGCAGCAGGAAGCAGGCCGAGGTAGATGACCGCAAACGGCAGCGCCATGAACAGCAGCAGGTTCCAGGGCTGGTTGGCCATGAGCAGGCCCATGTAGTGGGTTGGGGTGGTGGTCATGCGGCCGGCGGCGGTGATGTCGGGCAGCACCACCGCAGCCGCCACGGCGATCACGACCGCGGCGGCGACCACGGCCAAGCCGGGGAGGAGCGGTGGGGCGGGGGCGGCATGGGCGCCTCGTGCCGAAGGTCGGAGTGTGGTGGCCATCGAGGGCCTCCCTCCAAAGCGGGCCGAACTAACAGAAAATATGATAAAGAACGTTATCTCTCTTGACTAGTGCTAACCGCCACGAAGACGACGAGCCGGTCGGCATCCTGAGCGAAGCTGATGGGGCGGGCAGGCGGTTGCTGGTGGAGTGTCTTTCTTGTCCTGATGGCTGTCGGGCTTGCCGTGCTGAACCTGCTGGGTCGCAGGCGCTGATTGGCGAGTGTCGCCTCGGGCAGGAGCGAGCGAGCAGTCGGCCATGGGCGAGGCGATCGCGCTGCGGGTGAGGTGCTGCGCAGCCAGCCTAGGTCATCGTCGATGCGACCACCCCGACCCTCCTCGTCGAGTTCCTTGGACAGATTCTCGTGAGGATGGCCTTCGTACACCACGGCCATGGACGCTAGCTCTCGCGGCGGTGCGGTAGCGTCGGTACAGCTCCCGGGGAGCCTGACGAT
>JASLBL010000059.1 GCA_030146615.1 Actinomycetes bacterium | reverse complement strand
CTGGTGTTCCTGCATGACCTCCAGCAGGGCCGATTGGACCTTGGCGGGGGCCCGGTTGATCTCATCGGCCAACAAGAAGTTGCAGAACACCGGGCCCAGTTCGGTTTCGAAGCTGCCCTGGTCGGGCCGCCAGATCCTGGTCCCGACCAGGTCCGAGGGGACCAGGTCGGGGGTGAACTGGATCCGTTGAAACGACCCGCCCAGCACCTGGGCCAGGGTGGCGATGGTCCGGGTCTTGGCCAGCCCGGGGACCCCTTCCAGGAGCAGATGCCCACCCGACAGGAGCGCGACCAGGACCCGTTCCAGCATGCCTTCCTGGCCGACAATCACCCGCTTGATCTCAAACAACGCCGCCTCGAGCTGCTGGCGGGCGACGGGGGCCTCACCGACCGCGGCCAGGCGGGATGGTTGCTCGGTCACCTGGCAGGCTCCTCGGGGCGAAGGGACGGCCACTCCGAGGGCGGCCGGTTTTTTTACCTTAGCGGTCCCTGCGAGATAAGGCACTACCTAGAGGCGGCAACGGCCACCCAGCGGGCCCCCCAAGGCCCCGAGGCCGGAGCGCACTCCGGCCTCGTCCCACCATGCAGGCCTCGGGCGTCGCCGCCGCAGCGGCCGGGCGGCTGGCCTGTCGGCAGCACGCGCCCGTCCGCCGCGAAGGCCATCGTTGTACCCGGCGTCCCTGAGAGAACGATGAGTTTCTATTAGGACACTCTTAAGAATGATGTCCCGAGCCGGTCACCCGGCTGACGCCGAGCAGCTCGCCCTCCCGGCGCCGGGCGCGCTTGGGCGGGCCCTGGACCACGGGCAAGGTGAGCGCGAAGGTCGTCCCGTGGCCGATCACCGACTCGACGGCGATCGTGCCCTCATGCGCCTGGACGACCCACCGGGTGATGGCCAGGCCGAGCCCGGACCCGGCCATGCCGCGGACCCCCGGAGCCCGCCAGAAGCGGTCGAACACGTGGTCGAGGTGGCCCTCGGCGATGCCGATGCCGGTGTCGCGGACGACCAGCTCGGCCTTCCCGTCCTCGGCCCCAAGGCGCAGGTCGATCCGGCCCGTCCTGGTGTACTTGAGGGCGTTGTCGACCAGGTTCCAGACCGCCCGGCGCAGGTCGTCGCGGTCGCCGGAGACCCAGATCTCGGGCAGCGGGCCCAGGGTGACCTCGACCTCGGGGGTGGCCATGCGCAGGGCGTCGCGGTGCACGTCGGCCAGCATGTGGTCGAGCCGGAAGGTCCGCCGGGCCGGGGTGGCCACCGCCGCCTCCAGCCGGGCCAGGGCCAGCAGGTCGCCGACCAGCGACTCCATCCGGCGCAGCTCGGTGAGCACGTCGCGCAGCGCCTCGACCCGGTCCTCGGTTCGGGCGCCTGGCACCCGGGCCAGGAACTCGACGTTGGTGCGGATGGCGGTCAGCGGCGTCCGCAGCTCGTGGGAGGCGTCGGCGACGAAGCGGCGCTGGGAGTCCAGGGTCGTCTTGAGCCCCAGGTTGGCCTGCTCCAGCTCGGCCAGCATCTGGTTGAACGACAGCGACAGGCGGCCGAGCTCGTCGTGCGGGTCGCCGTCGACGGGCATGCGGTGGGAGAAGTCGCGCTCGTCGCCGATCCGCTGGGCGGTGGCCCGCATGCGGGCCAGGGGCCGGAGCAGGGCCGCGGCCAGGCCGAGGCCGATCAGGGCGGTGACCAGCAGGACCGCCAGCCCGCCGGCGATCAGGATGGTGCGCAGCAGCCCCAGGGAGCGCTCGACCCCGGCCAGGGACCGGGCCACCGTCACCTGGCCCTCCAGCTTGACGGTCTGCTTGGGCTTCTCGGGCGGGTTGGTCCCGACCTGGCGGACCACCTTGCTGGCCTCGAACCGCTCGGCGTAGACGGCCAGGGGCAGGCCGAGCTGGTTGGCCGACGGCCGGACGTTGACCACCTTGCCCGGCTCGACGCTGGGCAGGTCGACCCCGGCCAGGGTGTCCGCCGGGTGCTTGGCCACGATGCCCAGCGCGAGGTCGCGGTCCTTGCGGGTCTCGACCACGATGTAGGTGTCGCGCTCCTGCCCGCTCGACCACTGGGCGAGGGTGTCGCCGGCCCGCTCGGCGGCGGCGTCGTAGTCGTCGGCCAGGATCTTGGCCAGCTGCTTGCTCTGGCGCTGCACCGAGCCGTGGAACTCCTGGTGGAGGTTGCGGTCGACGTACGCGTAGACCCACAGCCCGAACCCGGACAGGGCGGTCGTCAGCAGCAGCAGGTAGGCCAGGGTGAGCCGTGCCCGGAACGTCATCGGCCGCCCTCCGGGTCCTCGCGCAGCACGTAGCCGACCCCGCGGACGGTGTGGATGACCCGCGGCTCGCCCTCCGCCTCGAGCTTGCGGCGCAGGTAGCCGACGTAGACCTCCAGGACGTTGGAGTCGCGGCCGAAGTCGTAGTCCCACACCCGCTCCAGGATGGTCGAGCGGGTCAGGACCTGGCGCGGGTGCTCCAGGAACAGGGCCAGCAGGTCGAACTCCTGGCGGGTCAGCGAGATGGTCCGCTCGCCCCGCCAGACCTCGTGGGTCGAGCGGTCCATGCGCAGGTCGCCGAAGCGCAGCTCGGCCGACCCGGAGCCGTTGCGGCCCCGGCGCAGCAGCGCCTTCACCCTGACCAGCAGCTCCTCGAAGGCGAACGGCTTGACCAGGTAGTCGTCGGCCCCGGCCTCGAACCCGGCCACCCGCTCGGGCACCTCGCTGCGGGCGGTCAGCATGAGCACGGCCACCTCGCCGGCCTGGCGGAGCCGCCGGCACACCTCGAGGCCGTCGATCCCCGGCAGCAGCACGTCGAGGATGACCAGGTCGGGCGGGTGGTCGAGCGCGCGGCCGAGGGCCTCCTCGCCGGAGGCCGCCACCTCGACCTCGAACCCCTCGTAGGCCAGCGGCCGGCGAAGGGCCGCGGCCAACAGGGGGTCGTCGTCGACGACCAGGATGTGTGCGCCCATGCACCTACCGCCGTCAAACCGCCGCCGGGCGGCGCTCGCTCGATGCTGCCTTGAGCCCATTCTGCCTGCTGGCTGGGCCGACTGCCTAGCTCGGGCGGTCCACCGGGTGCTCGCGCCGGGCGTCGGTAGCCGGCTTGTCCGGCCGGAGACCCTTGAACGAGGCGGCCCGCAGCTTGTCGTCCTGGGTCCACTTCAGGTACTCGACCTCGCAGACCAGCTCCGGCCGGACGAACCGGGCCCCGCGGGGCCGGGGGGTGCCCTCGAAGCCCTCGAACATCGGCTGGGGGACCTCCAGCTCGGCCAGCTTGGCCAGCAGGTCGGCCAGGAACGCGTGGGTGAACCCGGTGCCGACGTTGCCGGCGTAGCGCAGCCGGCCGTCGTCGTACACGGCCAGCAGCAGCGAGCCGAGGGTGGCGGCGCGGCCGCCCTTGCCGGGGGTCCAGCCGACGATCACGCAGTCCTGGAGGCACAGGGCCTTGATCTTGCGCCAGTCGTGGGAGCGGGTGCCCGGCCGGTAGCAGCTGGCCGCCCGCTTGGCCACGATCCCCTCCAGCTGCAGCGCCCGGACCTGGTCGAAGAACTCCCGCCCGGCCCCCTCGACGACCTGGGAGAGGCGGATGTCCCTGGTCTCGACGAACACCTCGGCCAGCCGGGCCCGCCGCTCGACCAGGGGCAGGTCCAGCAGGGGCTGGCCGTCCAGCCACAGCAGGTCGAAGGCGAGGAACTGGACCGGCACCCGGCCCTTGTTGCGGGCCAGCTCCTCGGGGGTCCGGTGGAAGCGGTCCTGCATCCGCTCGAACGACGGCCGGCCTGCCCGGTCGAGGGCCACGATCTCGCCGTCGACCACCGCGTTGCGGGCCGCCAGCTGCCGGTGCATGTCGATCAGCTCGGGGAACTGGGCGGTCATGTCCCGGGTGGTCCGCGAGGTCAGCCGGGTCGAGGTGCCCAGGTTGGCCAGGCAGCGGTGGCCGTCCCACTTGACCTCGAACAGCCACTCGTCGTCGTCGAACGGCTCGCTGGTGAGCACGGCCATCATCGGCTCGTAGGTCGGCGGCGGAGGCGGCTGGGGGAGCGACACCTTCCCCTTGAGGATGACCAGCCAGTCCTGGTCCCGGGTCTGGAACAGGTGGTACTCGGCCCCCTTGTAGCGGGTCCCGTGGAGGCGGACGGTGAGCTTGTCGTCGGCCACCTCCAGCGGCTCGTAGGTCCCGAGGTCGAACAGCCGGACCTCGCCCCCGCCGTACTCCCCGGCCGGGATGCTCCCGGAGAAGGTCAGGTAGTCGAGCGGGTGGTCCTCGGTGTGGACGGCCAGATGCCGCAGCCCCGGCTCCTCCGGCAGCCGCTTGGGCACCGCAAAGGAGACCAGCACCCCGTCCTGCTCGAACCGGACATCATGGTGCAGCCGCCGAGCATGGTGCTGCTGAATCGTGAACCGCCGCCCCTCCACCAGCGGCGCCACCTCGGTCAACCCGGCCGGATGCGGCTGCTCCGGCAACGGGGACACCGCGGCGTCCCCCGACGGCCCCGCGGCGTCCGGCGGGGCTGTGGACAGCCGTTCGCCCCGCTTCCGGCTGGCGGCTACCCTCCCGGCAGGGGCCCCATCCATCGGCGGGTGGGGATCAGTGGCGCCCGCCGGCGGGTCGGGCTCAGGAGTGCCCACTGGAGGAGTGGGACCCGGCTCCGGGGTGCGGGCGAAGTCGCGTTTGGCGACGTACTCGTCCAGGCTGGCCCGGGAGGCGGGGCGGGTCGTGCGTTTGGGCGGGAACCTCGGGCGGCTTCGCTCCCGGGGGGTCTCCTCGGCGCCGGGGGTGAGGCCGAGGGCCTCCATGGCCGGGGTCAGGGACTGCTTGTCGGTCAGGACCTGCGCGAACCGGTCGCCTTCGGCGAACCGGTCCCAGACGTTGTCGATCCGGAAGTCGCCCGGCTCGATGTCGGTGTCCAGCTCCTCCCAGTCCAGCGGGGTCGACACCGGCGCCCCCGGCAGCGGGCGCAGCGAGTAGACGCTGGCGATGTTGGCTCCCGACCGGTTCATCTGGTGGTCGATGAAGATCTTGCCCGCCCGGTCGGCGATCGGCCAGGCCATGGTCGCCTTCTCCGGGTAGGCGCGGACGACCAGCCTGCCGACCCGCTCGACGAACTCGCGGGCGTCGGTGTGGGTGTGGGTGCCGTCCAGGGGCACGAACACCTGCATGCCGGTCGCCCCCGAGGTCTTGGCGTAGCCCCGCAGGCCGAGGCCGTCCAGCACCACCTTGACCAGCTTGGCCACGGTGCGGACGTCCTCGTAGGTGTACGGCTCGAAGGGGTCGAGGTCGAAGAATGCATAGTCGGGCCGGTCGAGGGAGCCGGCCCTCGAGTGCAGGGGGTGCATCTCGATGCAGCCGAGGTTGACCACGTACAGCAGGCTGGCCCGATCCTGGGCGAGCACGAACTCGACGACCCGGGAGTCCTCCTCGGTCGGCACGGCCGCCGTGGGCAGCCAGTCAGGGGCGTGGGCCGGGACCTGCTTCTCGTAGAACGGCTCCCCGGCGAGGCCGTTCGGCATCCGCTTCATGGTCAGCGGGCGGTCGCGCAGGTGGGGGAGGAGCAGGTCGGCGACGTTCCAGTAGTAGGCCAGGAGGTCGCCCTTGGTGATGCCGTCGTCCGGCCAGTAGACCTTGTTCAGGTTGGACAGGCGCAGCTCGCGGCCGTCGGCCTCGAGCCGCCAGGCGTCACCGGCCCGCGAGGCGGGCAGCGCTGACGGGAACGGCAGGCGGCGGCGCCTGGCGGTGGTCAACGAGCCCGAGCCTCCTTCAGTTGCGTTGCTCGCCAGCGTACAGTTGTCCCTGGTCCGTGACCGTCGCCTTCCGACGTGCCCGCCGCTCGCGGAGTGTTCCGACGTCAAAGGAGGCCTGGCTTCGTGAAGACGATCTGGAAGGGGGCGATCTCCTTCGGGTTGGTCACCATCCCCGTCCGGGTGTATGGGGCCACCGAAGCGAAGAGCCTCCGCTTCAACCAGCTGCACGAGCCCGACGGCGGCCGGATCCGCTACAAGCGGGTGTGCTCGATCGACGGCGAAGAGGTCGACTACTCGGAGATCGTCAAGGGCTACGAGTACGAGAAGGACCACTACGTGACCCTGACCGACGAGGAGCTCGACTCGCTGCCCGTGTCCTCGGCCAAGGCGATCGAGATCGAGCGGTTCGTCGAGGCCGAGGAGATCGACCCGATCTACTTCCAGAAGGCCTACTACCTGGTGCCCGAGGGCACCGGGGCCAAGGCCTATCACCTGCTGCGGGAGGCGATGGCCGACGACGGCAAGGTCGCCCTGGCCAAGGTCGCCTTCCGCGACAAGGAGCACCTGGCCACCCTGCGGCTACGCGACAACGTGTTCGTGCTGGAGACGATGTTCTGGCCGGACGAGATCCGCACGCCCAAGTTCGACGTCCTGGACGAGTCGGTCGAGCTGCGGCCCCAGGAGATCCGCATGGCCAAGAGCCTGATCGACAGCCTCACCGACGCCTTCCAGCCCGATGAGTTCCGCGACGAGTACCGGGCGGCGCTCGAGGAGCTGGTCCAGAAGAAGGTCCAGGGTGAAGAGATCACCTATACCGAAGAGGCCGAACCGTCTAAGGTGGTCGACCTGATGGAGGCGCTGAAGGCGAGCGTCGAAGCGGCCAAGGCCGGGAAGCCGGCCTCTGAGCCCAAGACGAGCAGCCGACGGCGCAAGAAGGCGGCAGGCGAGTAGTTCGAGTGCAGGACGTCCGGTCCTAGGGGCGTCGTGGGGGGTGGACGTGGGGCTTGACCTCTGCCCGTCGACGGCGTTCCGGGACGCGGTCGCATCGATGCTGGACGGCCTGCCGGCCCGGACCGGCCTCGGGACCTGGCTGCTGGTGCGGCTGACCGACGACGGCGGGTCGGTGGTGCTGGCCGTCCGCGACCGCAGCTACGGCCTCCGGGCCGACCAGGAGCTGTCCGACGCCGACCTGCCCGTGCGGGCCCTGGTCGACGGCCGCGGCCCCCGGGTTGCCCGGGTCGCGGCCGAGGTCCAGGCCTACGCCAGCGCCTCCCTCGGCGGCGGCGTGCCCGTCGGCGCCCTGGCCGGCGTGCCCGTCTTGGCCCCCGACGGCTCGGTGTTCGGCTGCCTGTGCGGGGTCGACCCCGAGCCGGGGCGGCCCCAGCTGGCCGCCGAGCTGCCGACCATCGAGCTGCTGGGGCGGATGCTGGCCGTCCTGCTGGTCCAGGAGCTGGACCTCCAGGAGCTGCAGCGCCGGTTCGAGCTGGCCGAGCTGGACGCCCTCACCGACCCGCTCACCGGAGTCGGGAACCGCCGCGCCTGGGACCGGCTGCTGGAGGCCGAGGAGGCCCGCTGCCGCCGCTACGGCTCGGTGGCGTCCCTGGTCGCGATCGACCTGGACGAGCTCAAGCGGGTCAACGACGCCCAGGGCCACGCCGCCGGCGACCGGCTGCTGCGCCGCACCGCCCAGGTGATCGACTCCTGCCGGCGGGCCGCCGACGTGGTCGCCCGCCTCGGCGGCGACGAGTTCGGGGTCCTGGCCGTCGAGTGCGACGAGCCCGCCGCCAAGGTCCTGGCCGACCGCCTCAGAGGGGCCCTGGAGGCGGCCGGCATCCGGGCCTCGGTCGGCCGCGCCACCCGCCGGCCCTCGGGCACCCTGGCCGATGCCTGGTCGGCCGCTGACACCGAGATGTACGCCGAGAAGCGGCGGGTGGCCCGCTAGCCGCCGCCCTCGGGCGGAGGCTCGCGGCGGCCGATCCGCACCCGGTGCTCCTCGGCCTCGCGCAGCGAGCGCTCGGCCAGGCGGCGCAGCTCGGCCGCCTTCTGCCGCTCGGCGATGCGGCGGCGGCCCTCGGGGGTCTCCTGCTCGACCTGGAGCGACAGGTAGGCCAGGGCGCCGAGGGGGATGGGCAGCCAGAAGTTGATCAGCCGGTAGGTGACGACCCCGAGGGTGGCCGTGCCCCGGTCGGCGCCGAAGAAGGTGAGCAGGGCGATCATGGTCGCCTCGACCAGCCCCAGGCCGGCCGGGGTGATGGGGATGGCGGCCAGGACGTAGGCCAGCCCGAAGGCCACGATCAGCCCGTCGATGCCGGCCCGGTAGCCGAAGGCGAGCAGGAACACCCACAGCGAGGCGGCCGAGCAGAGCCAGAAGGCCAGGTCCCAGAGCAGGCCCCGGACCAGCCGGCGGCGGTCCGCGACCAGGGTCTGGAGCCGGGCCGCCAGCCGCAGGACCAGCCGGTAGACGCTCTCCTCGTCGAGCAGCGGGATCCGGCTGGCCACCGTCCGCATGACCCTGGCCACCCCCTGCTCGCCCCGCATGAGCAGCACCACCGCCGCCGAGAAGCCGCCCAGCACCAGCACCCCGACCAGGGCCGCGGTGGCGTACAGGGGGTTGTACGAACCGCCGATGATCGACACCAGCAGCCCCACCCAGAGCAGCAGGTTGAGCACCACCGCCGAGCCGATGCCCTGGGCGGCCATGGCGAAGGCGGCGTCGGTGCCGGTCAGCCCGAACCGGGTCAGCAGCCGGAACCCGAGCGCCCCGCCGACGGCCGCCCCCCCGGGGACGACGTGGCTGACGGCCAGGGTCGACAGGTTGATGCGGAGCAGGGTCAGGTAGGGGGGTGGGGTGCCGTGGATCATCGCCCTGGTCAGGTTGGCGTAGCTGAGGATCGAGGCCGCCTCCAGGGCGACCCCGAGGACGATCAGCCACAGGTTGACCCCGGCCAGGAGGCTCAGGGCCCGGCGGGCCCCGGCGATCTGGGGCAGCACGAAATAGATCACCACGAAGGCGACCAGCAGGAGCTGGACGAGGCGCCTGACCGGCGTGACCAACCGCGCTGGGGTCCTAGCCATGGGTGCAAGCAGTATAAGTCGCCGGTCGCGGAACCCCTGGTAGATGCGGCTAGGCCCCCGGGCCCCTGACCCCCAGGCGGGCAAGCAGGCCGGCCAGCAGGGCGGTGCGGGGGACCACGCTGTCCAGGTCCAGCCACTCGGTCGGGCCGTGGGCCTCGCCGCCCACCGGGGCCAGGCCGTCGATGGTGGCCAGCCCGGCGGCCGCGGTGGTGTTGGCGTCCCCGGCCCCGCCGGTGGCGGCCTCGCCGACCTCGAACCCGAGGTCGTGGGCGACCGCCTGGGCCTGGCCGACCAGCGCGGCCACGGCCGCGGTGCGCTCCATCGGGGGATGGCGGTGGGACGGCGCCATGGTGGCGCTGGCCCCCTCCACGGTGGTCGCGGCCACGATCCGCCCGACCTCGTCCATGGCCTGGTCGAAGTGGGCCACGGTGGCCGCCCTGACCTCGACCTGCATGACCGCCCGGTCGGCGACCACGTTGGTCCGGCTGCCGCCCCGGAGCACCCCGACGTTGCAGGTCACCCCCGGCCAGCGGCCGTTCAGGGCCTGGAGGGCGACCGTCTTGTGGGCCGCCTCGAGGACGGCGTTGACCCCCTCCTCGGGCCGCACCCCGGCGTGGACGGCCTTGCCGGCGACCTCGATGGTGAAGGCCGAGATGCCCTTGCGGGCCGAGACCAGGGCGCCGTTGACCCGGGCCGCCTCCAGCCCCATTGCCACGTCGTGCTCGCCGGCCAGGGCCTCGATCAGCGGGCGGCTGAACGGCGAGCCGATCTCCTCGTCGGGCGAGCAGACCAGGGTGATGGCGGCGAAGTCGTCGAAGCCGGCCAGGTCGCAGAGGACCTCGACAGCCTCGAACCCGCACACCACCCCGGCCTTGTCGTCGGTCACCCCGGGCCCGTAGGCGCGCCCGTCGCGGGTCCGGAACGGCCGGGCGGCGGCCGTGCCCTCGTCGAACACCGTGTCCATGTGGGCCAGCAGCAGCAGCCGTCGCCCGCCCTCGGCCACCGGCCGGCCCCCGGCCCGCCGGCCGACCACCAGGTCGCCGAGCGGTGGCCCGGCCCATTCCTGGTCCGGGCGGTGGCGGTAGCGCTCCACCTCCCAGCCGCCGGCCTCGAAGCGGGCCTGGCACAGGTCGGCGACCCGGTTGACGCCGGCGGTGGTGAAGGAGCCGGAGTCGATGTTGACCAGCTCCTCGATCCGGCCCAGGACGTCGTCGTAGCGCTCCCACAGGGGGGCAAGCAGGCAGGAGGGCTCGGCCCTTGGGTCGGTCACAGCCCGAGGCTCTTGATGACGCCCTTGACCGTGTCGGCCGAGCGGCGCAGGCCCTGGGTCTCCTCCTCCGACAGCGGGCCCGGCAGGACCAGCTCGACGCCGAGGCGGTCCACCACCGACGGCAGCGACAGGCAGACGTCGTCGATCCCGGCCTGGCCGTCGAGCAGGGAGCTCACCGGCAGCACCTGGCGCTGGTCGTACAGGACGGCCTCGACGATCCTGGCCGTGGCCAGCCCGACCGCGTAGTTGGTGGCTCCCTTGCCGCGGATGATCTGCCCGGCGGCGCCGACCACCTTGCGGTGGATCTCCCCGCGGACGGCCGCGTCCAGCGGCGGCCGGTTGGGGACCTCCCAGGCCAGCAGCGGCACCGTCCCGATGGAGGCGCTGCTCCACAGGGGGATCTCCGAGTCGCCGTGCTCGCCGGCGATGTAGGCGTGCACGTTCTGGACGGCCACGCCGCAGTGGTCGGCGACCAGCAGCCGCAGCCGCGAGCTGTCCAGCACCGTGCCCGACCCGAACACCCGCTGGGGTGGCAGGCCGGAGAACTTGAGGGCGGCGTAGGTGATCACGTCGACCGGGTTGGTGACCAGCAGCAGGATCGCGTCGGGGGCGACCTCGAGCAGCCGGGGGACGAGGGCCTTGGAGAGGGCGACGTTGGCCTCGGCCAGCTCCAGGCGGGTCTGGCCCGGCTTCTGCTTGGCCCCGGCGGTGATCACCACCAGGTCGGCCCCGCGGCAGACCTCGATGTCGTCGGAGCCGATCACCGTGGCCTGGGGGACGAACTGGAGGCCGTGGTTGAGGTCGAGCACCTCGGCCCTGGTCTTGTCGGCGTTGACGTCGTAGAGCGCGATGGTCCGGCCGATGCCGCGGATCAGGCAGGCATACGCGCAGGTGGCCCCGACGCTGCCCGCGCCGACGACGGCGATCCTGGTCGTGCCGGTGGCGGTCCGGGTCGTCATGGCGGCACTGTACCCGACCAGGTCATCCAGAAAAGGGACAACCGGCCCATCGGCCACGGGACCAGCGGCCTAGCCGCCGAGGCCGACGACCAGGAACAGGGTCAGGACCGGGTTGTCGGCGAGTACGTCGAGCATGGCGCCAGGATAAAGTTCCCGGCATGTCGGAGGCAGACCCGGCGGGTCCCGGCACCGCCCTGGTCGAGCTGCGGGTGCTCGACGGGGCCAACCTGTACTTCCCGCGCCCGGCGATCAAGCTCACCCTTGACGTGCCCGGCCTGCTGTCGCTGCCCGAGGAGCGGGCGGCGGCGGTGGCCGGCGAGGTCGGGCTGCTGGCCGGCACGCCGGGGCCGCCCGGCGGCGAGCAGCGACGCCGCTACGCCACCCGGCTGCTGGCCCACCTGGTCCGGCGGACCGCGGCCGC
>JASLBL010000012.1 GCA_030146615.1 Actinomycetes bacterium | reverse complement strand
TGATCGTCGAGGCGGCCCAACGGTCTGGTGCCACCCGATTGCTGACCGAGGACCTCCAGAGCGGCCGACGGATCGGCGGCGTCCAGATTGAGAACCCGTTCACCTGACCAGGCACCCGGCGGTGCAGGCCGGGCTGCCGGCGGCGCGTAGGACGCGGAGGGCGTTGAGGGTGAGCATCTCGTTGGGTCCCGAGCGGCCCCAGTCGACCACCTCAGGTGGGCCGGAGCCCGAGGTGGCGCCGGGGGCGCGCCACCAGGCGCCGCCCGGCTGCCAGCGGCCGTCGGGGCGGCGGCGCCGGACCAGCAGGTCGAGCGCGTCGCCGGCGCGGGGGTCGCCGGCCTTGCCCAGCCGGGACAGGACCAGCAGCGCCTGGAGCACGTCGTAGTGTCAGTAGGGCGGGTAGCGCAGGCTCAGCCAGCGCCGGTTGATCACCTCGCCGTCGCCGAGGGAGCGGAACAGCCGGTGGGAGAGGAACAGCTCGGCCGCCCGCCCGGGCGCCTTCCGGGCCCAGGACGCGCCGGTGGCCAGCCAGTACTCGTGCAGGCCCCAGGCCGGGGGGAGCGACTCGTGGAACGACGAGCGACGGCCGCTGGCCCGCTGGTCGCAGTTCCAGCCGCCGTCCGGCCACTGCCAGCCGGCCAGCGACCTTGCGAGCAGCTCGGCCCGCGGGTCGCCGGCCATCCCCAGCCGGCACGCGACCGCCAGGGCGTTGCCCTCCTGGGAGGCGCAGCGGCGGGCCAGCCCGTCGATCACCCGCACCGTCCGGCGGTGCCCGTCACTGGCCAGCCAGTCCAGCACGGTCGAGGCGGCCGCCTGAAGACGCGGCTCCCCAGCCGGGGCGGCCAGCTCGACCAGCGAGACCAGTCGCCAGTGGGCCCCGGTCCACTTGCTGTAGGGCCGGACCCCGAACCCGCCGTCGGGCCGCTGGCCGGCCAGCAGGGCGCGGACCTTGGGCCCCTCCAGGACCCGGGCCGCGTCGGCCGCCGCAGCCTCGCCGAGCAGGTCCCGCCGGGTGAGGTAGCGGATCGCCGGCTCGTCGGAGGCCAGCAGCCAGGCGAGCGCGGCTCGGGTCGGGTCGTCCATGCGGTGGTGATACTATCCCCGGCGACGAGCGACCTTTAAGGGCCGGTCCTGTGAGGCCGGGAAGGGAGCGAGAACCGATGCTGTGCTGTCCGACGCCTCCATGCCGTCCCGGCTGGGGGCGTTTCTGATGTCGGGTCCGGCGACGGTGCTGGACGCCGCCGACGTGCAGCGGGCCCTGGTCCGGATCGCGCACGAGATCGTCGAGCGCAACAAGGGCACCGACGGGCTGGTGGTGGTCGGCATCCACACCCGCGGGGTGCCGCTGGCTCGGCGCCTGGCGGTCAAGCTGGGCGAGATCGAGGGCCGGCCGGTCCCGGCCGGGGCCCTGGACGTGGCCATGTACCGCGACGACATCGGCATGCGGCCGCCCCAGGCCACCCACGACACCGAGCTGCCGTTCGACCTCGCCGGCAAGGTGGTGGTCCTGGTCGACGACGTGCTCTACACCGGGCGGACGGTCCGGGCCGCCCTCGACGCCCTCACCGACTTCGGCCGGCCGCGGGCCATCCAGCTGGCCGTGCTGGTCGACCGCGGCCACCGCGAGCTGCCCCTGCGGGCCGACTACGTCGGCAAGAATCTGCCCACCGCCCCCGGCCAGGCGGTCAGGGTCCAGCTGGCCGAGACCGACGGCGACGACGGCGTGGTCGTCGAGGGCCCGGCCGAGAAGGCGGTGGCCTCCTAGATGCAGAAGCACCTGCTGTCGGCCGGTGACCTGGCCGCGCACGACATCACCCGGGTCCTTGACACCGCCGCCCACCTCGCCAAGGTGACCGACCGGGCGATCAAGAAGGTGCCGACCCTGCGCGGCCGCACCGTCTGCAACCTGTTCTTCGAGGACTCGACCCGGACCCGGATCTCCTTCGAGCTGGCCGCCAAGCGCCTCTCGGCGGATGTGATCAACTTCTCGGCCAAGGGCTCCAGTGTTTCCAAGGGCGAGAGCCTCAAGGACACCGCCATCACCCTGGAGGCGATGGGGGTGGACGCGATCGTGATCCGCCACGGCGCCTCCGGGGCCCCGTGGCGGCTGGCCGAGTGGGTCGAGGCGGTGGTCGTCAACGCCGGCGACGGCACCCACGAGCACCCGACCCAGGCCCTGCTCGACCTGTACACCATCCGCCAGCGGTTCCCGAGCTTCGACGGCCTCAAGGTGGCCATCGTCGGCGACGTGCTCCACTCCCGGGTCGCCCGCTCCAACGTGCTCGCCCTGACCACCATGGGGGCCGAGGTCACCCTGGTCGCCCCGCCGACCCTGCTCCCGGCCCGGGTCGAGACCTGGGGGTCGGCCGTCTCCTACGACCTGGACGCCGTCCTGCCCAAGCAGGACGTGGTCATGATGCTCCGGGTCCAGCTGGAGCGGCAGCGGGCCGGGTTCTTCCCGTCGATGCGCGAGTACGCCCGGCTGTACGGGCTGGACGGGCGCCGGCTGGACGCCATGGCTGACCACGCCATCGTCATGCACCCGGGGCCGATGAACCGGGGGGTCGAGATCGCCGCCGAGGTCGCCGACTCGCTGGAGCGGTCGGTGATCGCCGACCAGGTGGCCAACGGCATCAGCGTCCGCATGGCCCTGCTCTATCTCCTGCTCGGCGGGCCGGAGGTGGTCGCATGAAGCTGCTGCTCAAGGGTGGGCGGCTGGTCGACCCGGCGTCGCGCACCGACGCCACCGCCGACGTGCTCGTCGACGACGGCCGGGTGGCCGAGGTCGGGGCCGGGCTGGAGGTGGCAAGGGCCGAGGTCGTCGACTGCGACGGGCTGGTCGTCTGCCCGGGCCTGGTCGACCTCCACGTGCACCTGCGGGAGCCGGGCCGCGAGGACGCCGAGACCATCGAGACCGGGTCGCGGGCGGCCGCCCTGGGCGGGTTCACCGCGGTCTGCCCGATGCCCAACACCGACCCGGTGGCCGACAACGCCGGAGTGGTCGAGATGGTCGCCGCCCGGGGCCGTGAGATCGGCCTGGTCGACGTGTTCCCGGTCGGGGCGGTGACCGTCGGCCGGCGGGGGAGCGAGCTGGCCGAGCTGGGGGCCATGGCCCGCTCGGCGGCCGCCGTGGACTGCTTCTCCGACGACGGCCACCCGATCCGCGAGGCCC
>JASLBL010000682.1 GCA_030146615.1 Actinomycetes bacterium | reverse complement strand
AGCGCGTTTGCCGCCACGTTGGGGACTCGTTGGGGCAGCCGGGCAGTTTGTCCACTGGACAGCCGGACCCGTCGAGTGCAAAAGTCCCGCCCATACTGTCGAAGTGGAACGAGCCGGACGTAGCACGCTCGGTGGCAGCGGCCACGTCCTCCGCCGACATGCCACCAGAGGGGAGGCAGAGTGGTTACCGCTCGCAAGCAGGTCGGTGCCTCGAACACCTATGGCGCCCTACGAAACTGGCAACCGCCCCGGTCGTCGTATGACCAGCTCCGTCAGGCTGGCCAGCAGACGTCGTCCGGCGACCTGGAGGTCCTGCTGCGCACCACCGAGGTCGCGCGCCGGCTCCAGGTGAGCGCCCGCACGGTCCTCGCCTGGGCCCAGGCGGGAAAGCTGCCAAGCATCCTGACACCGGGTGGCCACCGTCGCTATCCGGCCCAGGGCGTTGAGCAGGTGCTTCAGACCATGACCGCCGCCGGCGAGCCTCGCACCACTCAAGGGCCCAGCCGCTGACCGAACGACACCATGCGGGCCGGCCCTCGTGGCCGGCCCGCTGTTCTTTGCGATAATCCGGGTTCGCGGCCGAGGCGTGGAGGTGACGATGGCGGCCGAGTTCCACCTTCCCAGGACGGCGGCGTGGGTCTGGCACGGCGAGCCCAGGCAGATCTTCGGGCTCGACGCCGTGTTCGTCCGCTGCGCCAGCGGGACCGGCGGGACCGCCCCGTCCGGGTTCAGCTACGCCGACAACTTCAGGGCCTGGATGCTGTCCCGCGGCCCGGCCGTGATCCCCTGGTCGTGGTTGGGGCCGCCTCACAGCGCCGACGGGTTCGGCAGCGCCGACGCCCTGGCCGCCATCGCCCCCGGCCACCAGGTCTACATCGTCGAGGTCGGCCCGGGGACCCCGCCCGACCAGGTGACGGCGTTCGCGGCCCGGCTGCGCCAACGCGAGCCGATCGCCGCCCTCGGGTTCTCGACCTTCCCGACCCGGGCCGAGGCCGAGCAGGCCGCGGTCCCCTGGGACGCCTGCGTCGACGCCTTCGACTTCGGCCTCCCCCAGGTCTGCACGCCCGCCCAGCGGCAGCTCCTGATGGGCGAGAACAGCCCCGTGATCGAGGACATGGCCGGCAAGCCCATCCACGTCGCCGTGTTCCCGGACGGCGACCCCAACTGGGTCGAGAGCGCCCGTGTCGGCATCGACGACCACGCCGGCGCCTCCGCCTTCTCGGTCGAGCAGTCCAGCTTCTCCGCCTGGCGCCGCCAGCTCGGCGCCCTCGGCGAGGGCCGCCCCGAGCTCCCCGCACCCCCCGCCCCCCCATCGCTGCTCGCCCCACCCGACCCCGACGAGCGCTCCCGTCCCGTCTCACCTCCCCAGGAGTCCCTCACCCCCGTCCACTTCGACGAGCCAGGCGAGCTGGCCCTCCTCGCCAACCGCATCCTCGCCGTCGTCCAGGCCCGCCTCGACCACGGCGGCCGCCTCACCGACGACCAGCTCGTCACCGACATCGAATCGGTCCTCCGCGACTACCGCTGAGCCGGAGGGCAAGGGGCCGCTGGCCGATGCGCCGGACGCGTACCGAGGATCCGACGGTCTAGCAGAGCCGGCGGCGGGCGTCCTCCAGGCCCTACTCGTTGTCGGGCGAGGGTCTCGCCGATCACGTGCTGCTCGTCGGCGTCGGAGCCGGTCAGGGGCTCACCCTCGACCCAGGTCAGGAGGGCCAGCGACGCGTCGTCGAGGTCGACCACGGACCGCCCGTCCAGCGTCGGCACCGGCGCCCCGGCCGGGATGCCGGACTCGTCGAGCAGCGTCGAGACCACAGGCCGTTGCTGCCGAGGCAGGCCCGCAGGCGCGACCCGTCGATCACCGCCGCAGACGGCTAGGGGCCGGGCTGGGGGGCGTCGGGGGCGAGGTCGGAAAGGAACTGGCGGCAGCGGGCCGCCTCGTCGGCTTCGGCGATGGTGGCGGCGGCTTGGGCGAGGCCGGAGAGGGAGCGGAGGAAGCCGCGGTTGCCTTCGGAGGACCAGGGGACCCTGCCGGTGCCGCGCCAGCCGGCGTGGCGGAGGCGGTCGAGGCCGCGGTGGTAGCCGACGCGGAAGTAGGCGTAGGCCTCGACGGGGCGGCCGTCGAGGAAGGCGAGGTCGCCGAGGGTGGCCCAGGCGGCCAGGCAGGTCGGGTGGCGGGCGGCGACCTCGGCCACGGCGGCGGGGTCGGTGGCGGCGGCCAGGGCCTCGAGGGAGCCGGCGGGCTCCTGGATGGTGGTCTGGTCGGGCTCGCCGACCGGGAGGCGGGTCATGGCGCGCATGCTACCGCCGTCAGGCGTAGCGGCCTCGGAGGAGGCTGCGCTTGGAGTGGGTCGGGTCGCCGTCATCGGACTCCAGGCTGACGTCGATCACCCGGTAGCGGCCGACCACCGAGGCCGGGAGGGTGAAGCGGGCCTCGCCGTCAGGAGGGAGGACGCCGACCGGGAAGACGGCGCCGGCCTCGGGGTCGAGCAGCCAGACCTCGTAGTACTGGCCGGGGCGAAGGGCCGGGAGGTCGTCGGCGGTCACGGTCATCTGCCGCTGGCCGTCATCGCCGGCCATGCTGGCCCGGCCGCTGGCGGCCACGGCGCCGACCCCGGCCAGGGGGACGGTGCTGTCGGAACGGTCGGGGCGCAGCGGCCCGGTCCCGAGCAGGACCGCCGCCGCGACCACGGCCAGGGTGAGGGCGGCGGCCAGGCTGATCAGCGGTCCGCGCCGCCGTCCGGCCCGGCCAGCGTCCGGGCCGCGGGGGCCGGCGCAGCCTCCAGCGACCCGATGCCGGGCGCAGCCCCCGGTGGGGGTGGGGGAGCGTAGCCGAGTCAGGAAGGGCGTGCTCCGGGCTGTCCACAGCCTGCGCCTGGCGGGCGGTGGCGCGGAGGGAGGCCGAGGTGGCGGCGAGCACGGCCAGCTCGCGACGGCAGTCGTCGCAGCCGGCCAGGTGGTCGCTGACCACCATGACCTCGGCCCGGTTGAGCTCCCCGAACAGCAGGCCGGGCAGCTCGTCGTACGGGTGCTCGCTCATCCCCGCCTGATCCCCATCACGTGTCCCATCCGGCGCAGCCCCCTGAACATTCGCGCCTTCACCGTCCCCAGTGGTAGTCCCAACTGGCTCGCGATCTCCACCTGGGCCCGGCCGCCGAAGTAGGCCAGCTCCAGCACCTCCCGCTGCTCGGCCGGGAGCCGGTCGAGACCGCGGCGCACCTCCCGGGCCCAGACCAGTGTGTCGGCATCATCGCGCCCATCGGCATCGGCAAGGTCGCTGACGAGCTCGATCGGCACGGTGACATGGTGCGGCCGGCGCAGGTGGTCGATGGCCCGCTTGCGGGCGATGGCGAAGACCCGGGCCTCGAGGCTGCGGTCGGGGTCGAAGCGCTCGCGGCTGCGCCACACCTCGAAGAAGGCACGCTGCATCACGTCCTCGGCCTCGTCGTAGGGCACCAGCCGGCGCAGGTAGGACAGCACCCGCGGCCCCAGGGTCTCGTACACGTCCTCGACCGCCCGCGCGTCTCCTCTGGCCAGCCGGGTCCCGAGGGCGGTCATCGCCTGCAGCTCCATGCCCCGCTCTTCGAGCCGGACCCCGGCGCGGTTTCCTGCAACCGCGCCGGCCTCCCCCACGAACCTAGACGTTGGGTGCAGATCGCACCGAAGGAACCCGAAGGGAGCCCCCCATGTCCCCCCGTTCGCTGCTGCGGCGCGCCGGCCTGGTCCTGGCGCTGTGCGCCGGCAGCCTGCTCGCCCTGCCCGTTGCCGCCGGCGCCCAGGGCTCGGCCGCACTGGTCCGGGTCGCCCACTTCTCCCCCGACGCCCCCGCCGTCGACGTCTACGTCAACGACGACCGGGTCCTGTCCGGGGTCGAGTACAAGACCGTCTCCAAGTACCTGGAGCTGCCCGCCGGCTCCTACGACCTGGCCGTCCGCCCGGCCGGGGCGGCCGCCTCCTCCGACCCGGTGATTGAGGCCACGGCCGAGGTCGAGGCGGGCAACGCCTACACCGTTGCCGCCGTCGGCGCCCTGGACGACATCGCGGCCGAGATCTTCAGCGACGACCTGAGCGCCCCCGGCTCCGGCAAGGCCAAGGTCCGAGTCATCCACGCCGCGCCCGAGGTCCCGGCGGTGGACGTGGCCGTCGAGGGCGGCCCGACCCTGTTCGAGGGGGCCGAGTTCCCCTCGGCCACCGACTACGCCGAGGTCGACGCCGGCACCTACCCGGTGCAGGTCAAGGCGGCCGGCGGCGACGACGTGCTGCTGGAGGCCAGCCTGCCGGTGAAGGCGGGCACCATCTACTCGGTCGCGGCCGTCGGCGGGGCCGGCAAGGACGCCGAGCTGCTGCCGATCGTCGACGCCACCGGCACCGGCCAGGCGCCCCACGGCGGCATCGCCACCGGCGCCGGCGGGACCGCCCCCGGCGCCACCATCCCCGGCCTGAGCCTGGTCCTGGCCGGCGCGGCCGTGGTCGCCCTGGCCGGGCTCGGGGCCAGCGTGCTGCTGCGCCGGCGTGCCGGCTGACCGCCGGGTCGCCGCCGGGCTAGCGTCGCTGACGCTGGCCCTGGTCCTCGGGGCGTGCGGGGAGCCTCCCGCGCGCCCCGAGGCGTCGCCGGCGGCCGCCCCGACCACGACGGCGGCGCCAACCACCACCAGCCGGGCGGCTGCCCCCTCCTCGACCCGGGCTCCCCGCAAGCCGTCGCCGCCGGTCCGGGTCGAGATCCCGTCCATCGGCGTGTCGAGCCGGCTGGTCCGCCTCGGGCTGAACGCGGACGGGACCATGGAGGTGCCTCGCGACTACGGCCTGGCCGGCTGGTTCACCGGCGGGGCCATGCCGGGCCAGGACGGCCCGGCGGTGATCTCGGGCCACGTCGACTCCAAGTCGGGCCCGGCGATCTTCTACCGGCTCCGGGAGCTGCGCCGCGGCGACCGGATCCGGGTGCGGCGGGCGGCCGGTGACTGGCTCGTCTTCGAGGTCACCGGCACCGCCCGCTACGCCAAGGCCGCCTTCCCCACCGAGGCCGTCTTCGGCCCCGTCACCGGCCCGGTCCTGCGCGTCATCACCTGCGGGGGCGACTTCGACCGGGCCAGCGGCCACTACCTGGACAACGTGGTCGTGACGGCCACCCCCACCGGCTAGTCGGCGATCCGCAGCGCCACCGCCGGCCTGATCCTGGCCGCCTGGCGGGCCGGCCAGGCGGTGGCGGCCAGGGAGGCCAGGGCGGTCGCCGCGACCAGCAGGGTGATGTTCATCCAGGGGATCGGGAACGGCACGCCGGAGGCCTGGAGGTCGTCGTCGTTGCGGAACAGCAGGTAGCTGGTGACGATCGACAGGGCGGTGCCGAGCAGGATGCCCTCGAGGGCGACGAACGAGCTCTCCAGCAGGAACGCCCGCCGGACGACCCCGGCCGGGAAGCCCAGGGCGCGGAGCACGCCGACGATGCGGCGGCGCTCGCGGACGGCCCGGACCATGACCACGCCGAGGCCGGCCACGCCGACCACCAGCCCCAGGGCCAGGAAGCCCTGGAGGAGCTGGAAGAAGGACCGGTTGGCGGCGTAGTCCTGCTCGATGAGGTGGCGCATGCGGGTCGCGACCAGGCCGTGGGGCAGGAACTCGCCCTGGAGGTCGGCGGCCAGGGCCTGGTCCGAGGCGCCGGGGGCGACCGCGACCAGCGCCGCCGACGCCCGCGCCCTGGTCCCGAACTGCTCCCGCAGCCCCTCGGCGGCCATCACCACCGGGCTGCCGCCGAGCTCGCCCCGGCCCTCGAACGCGGTCGCGTCGGCCAGGATGCCGGCGACGGTCTTGGGCTCCCGGCGGCCGGTACCGGGGTCGGCGACGGTCAGGGTGTCGCCCGGCGACCAGATGGTCGCGTCCATGCCGCCCTCGTCGTAGCCCAGGTACTGGTCGACGACCACGTAGCGGGGGTCGGCGAGCACGGCCCGCCACACGGCCCGGTCGTCGCCGCCCAGCCGGTCCAGCCGGGCGTCCAGCGGGAACAGGCCGCCGGCGGCCAGGTCCGGAGTGGCCCCGACCACCGTCGCCGGGACCGCCTTGGGGGCGCCGGGCACGCCGAGGACCTCGGCGTCGGCGGACTGAAGCGGCGCCACCCCGGCGACCCGGCCGGCGAAGCGGCCGCCGGCCAGCCGCTCGGCCGGGTTGGCGATCGGCGCCGAGGGGTTGTAGTCGACCCGCAGCGCGTACCCGCCCGACGCCTCGGCCACGGCCCGGTCCACGCCCGAGTCGATCACCGCGCCGAGCACCGAGATCAGCACCAGGGTGAACACCACCAGGCCGTACATGCTGAGGGTGGCCCCGGTCCGGAAGCGCCTGGCCACCGGGTAGGCCACGGCCAGCCTGGCCGAGAGGCCGGCCGCCGACGGGCGGGCCAGCACGGGCCGCAGCAGCCGCAGCAGCAGCTCCTGGTTCTGGCTGACCAGCAGCACGGCCGAGAAGGTCAGGACCACCCCGAGGACGACGAAGGTGGCGGTGGAGCCGTCGTCGAGCAGCTCGGGCCGGACGGTGTTGGCGACCAGCCCCCAGCCGAGCACGGCCAGCGACGCCCCGGTGTAGACGGCCCGCCGGGGCAGGAACCGGACCAGCAGCGGGCACAGGGCGATGGCGGCCAGAGCCGGGTACAGGTAGCTGCCGGCCCCCTGGTTGCCGGCGATGGCGACCACCGCGGCGGCCCCGAAGCCGGCCGCGACCAGGGTCGACGCCACGACCCAGCGGCGCTTGAGGGGGCGGCCGGTCCCCGACGGGAGGTCGCGGATGGCGGCGATGATGTTGACCCGGCTGATGCGGACGCTGGTCAGGGCGACGGTCAGGAAGGCGATCAGGAAGCCGGCCGAGAACCCGTTGACCAGGCTGGTCGAGGTGACGGTGAAGGCCAGCTGGGGTCCGCCCTCGCTGGCGAAGCTCTCGAAGATGCGGGCGGTGACCGCGATGACGGCCCGGCCGACGCCCAGCCCCGCGACCACCCCGAGGGCGGCGGCGACCAGCGCGTAGACGGTCCCCTCGATGACGAACCCGCGGATCAGCCGGCCCCGGCGCAGGCCGACCGCCCGGAGCATGCCGAGCTCGCCCTTGCGCTCCTCGGCCAGCATCACGAACACGTTCACCAGCAGCATGACCCCGGCGATGATGGCGAAGCTGCCGATGAACAGGAACAGAGCGCCGAACTCGCCGCCGATGGCCTCGGCCTCGTCCAGCAGCTCCTGCTTGGGGGTGGCGACGGCGGTGCCCTGGCCGGTCAGGGGGCCGAGGGCGGCCTGGAGCTTGCCCTTGACCTGGTCGCTGGCGGCGGCCCCGCCCTCGACCCCGC
This sequence comes from Actinomycetes bacterium, assembly GCA_030146615.1. Taxonomy (GTDB): domain Bacteria; phylum Actinomycetota; class CALGFH01; order CALGFH01; family CALGFH01; genus CALGFH01. The sequence goes on along the minus strand of JASLBL010000682.1, from coordinate 10,816 downwards.
CGGTGTTGGAAACCAGCGTGAGCGTCTCGGGCCCGGCCCGGCCGCCCACCGGCCCGGCCACCCAGCCCAGGGTGCCCGGCTCCACGAAGGCGCCGTGCTCGGCGAACCCGGCCAGTCCCCGAGCCGGCACCACCCTGGCCACCTCGAGGGTCAGCGGGCGGCCGTACAGGTGGAAGGTGAGCCGGTCGCCGGCCCGGGCGTCCAGGGCCGTGGCCAGGGTGTCGCTCAGGACCACCCGCCCCTGGCCGGGGGCGGGACCGGCCAGGGCCGACCCCGGGCCCTCGAAGCCGGCCGCGGCTGCGAAGTCGAGCTCGAGCACGGTTGCCTGGGGCTCGCCCTTGCCGTCGGAGACCACCGCGGCGCCGTGGCGGCGGACGGTGAGCAGCCCGTCGATCGCCGGGTCGCCGCGCAGGGGCTCCAGCCGGCGGGCCGCCTCCTCGCCCTTGGCCGGGTCGGGTGAGGACACCACCTCGTCGACCACGCCCAGGTAGCGGTAGGCGTTCTGCTTGAACGACTGGTCGAGGGTGTCGCCCACGACCAGGCTGCCGACGATGATCGCCGTCCCGAGCACCGAGCCGGCCACGACCAGGGCGGCCTCGGCCCGGCGGCGGTTGACCTGGCGCAGGGCCAGGCGGCGGGTCAGCGGGCCCCGCAGGGCCAGGACGACGGTGAGGAGCAGGCCGGCGCCGCCCACGCCGACCAGGAACGGGGTCAGGTTGGGGTACATCGGTCAGCTCCCCACCGGCACCAGCGGGCGCCGCTCGTCGCCGATCAGGTGGCCGTCGCGCATGCGCACGACCCGGCCGGCCGAGCCGCCGATGGCCGGGTCGTGGGTGACCAGCACGATCGTCTGGCCCTCCTCGCGGTTGAGCTCGTGCAGCAGGGCCACGACCTGGTCGGCCATGGAGGTGTCGAGGTTGCCGGTGGGCTCGTCGGCCCAGACGATCGCCGGGCGGGCGGCCAGCGCCCTGGCGATGGTGACCCGCTGCTGCTCGCCGCCGGACAGCTGGTTGGGCCGGTGGCCGGTGCGGTGGCCGAGGCCGACCCGCTCCAGCATCTGGGTCGCGGTGGCCCTGGCCTTGCGGGCCGGGACGCCGTTGAGCAGCAGGGGCAGCTCGACGTTCTCGGCCGCGCTGAACACCGGGATGAGGTTGAAGGCCTGGAAGATGAAGCCCATCGACCGGGCCCGGTGGCTGGTCCGGCGGGCGTCGGACATGGCGAACAGGTCCTGGCCATCGACCAGCACCCGGCCGCCGTCGAGGTCGTCCAGCCCCGACAGGCAGTTCAGCAGGGTGGTCTTGCCCGAGCCGCTCGGGCCCATCACCGCGACCAGCTCGCCGCGGCGCACCACCAGGTCGAGGCCGGCCAGGGCCTCGACCTCGATGCCGCCGGTCCGGTACACCTTGCGCACCTGCTCGGCCACGAGCAGGGGCTCGACCTGGCCGTTCTCGTCCACAGCTGGCTCCTCGAACGCACGGGGGTCCTCTCGGGGAGCAGCCTGGCGCGTGGCCGGGGCCGCGACCATCCGGGATCCCCCCGGAAGATCCCCCAGCTAGCCCCAGCGCCCCCTGAGGGTTTCCCCCGGGAGCGGCGCCGGGCGACGTCAGCCGGGACGCCGGAAGGCCAGCTCGACCATGGGCAGACGCAGCTCGAAGCGGGCCCCCTGGCCGGGCGGGGTCGGGTCGGCCAGGCGCAGCTCCCCGCCCTGGGCGTTGGCCAGCTGGCGGGCGATGTAGAGGCCGAGGCCGACCCCGCCGGCCCGCCGGGTCGCGCCCGAGTCGAGCTGGGTGAAGCGCTCGAAGATGCGCTCGCGGTCGGCCGGCGGGACCCCGGGGCCGCTGTCCTCCACGGCCAGCACGGCCAGCGGGCCGACCCGGCGGGCCTCGACCCGGATCGGGGACTTGTCGGGGGCGTGCTTGGCCGCGTTGTCGAGCAGGCCGCCCAGGACCTGGAGGACGGCCTCGGGGACCGCCCGGACGGGCAGGACCTCCCCGGCCTCGAGGACCAGCTGGCGGGCCGGGTAGGCCGTCCTGGCCGCGGCCACGGCGTCGCGGGCCAGGGCGGCCGCGTCGACCACCGGCCGCTCGGCCGGGTCGTGGCCGCTGCGCTCCAGCCGGGCCGCCAGCAGCAGCTGCTCGATCTGGAGCTTGAGCCGGTCCCCCTGGCGGGCCGCCATGTCGACCAGCTCCTGGCGTTGCGGGTCGGTGAGCTGGCCCTCGCGGGCGCTCAGGGTGGCCAGCGCCCCCAGCATCCCGGCCAGCGGGGTGCGCAGCTCGTGGGAGACGGCGGCCAGCAGGTCGTCCTTGAGCCGGTCGCTCTCCCGCAGCCGCTCGACCAGGGTGTGCTGGGTCTCGGCGAGGAGCGCCTTCTCGGCGGCCATCGCCCGAGCCTGCTTCGCGGCCTGCTCGGCAGCGGCCCGGTCCCGGTCGGCCTCGACGGCGGTCCTGAGTGCCACCCGGACGGCGAACAGCGGCAGGAGCAGCAGCGGGAGCAGGCTGACCTCCTGGGTGGCCACCACGTACATGATCGGGGCCATGCCGAACACCATCGCGTACGGCCGGGCCTCCACCCGGAGCGCTTCCTTGAGGTCGGCCACGAAGTTGCGGCCGTAGGCAAGGGTGGTGACCCCGCCGACCAGGAGCAGGTTGCCGACGAAGAACACCAGGGCCGCGGCCGTGAACGCCGGCAGCTGCCTGGCCGTGAAGGGGCGCCCTCCCCCGAGGATCTCGTAGATCCCGCCCGAGACCGCGATCAGCAGGCCGTACTGGCCGATGTTGAAGATCACCTTCTCGGGCGCCGCCCGCCGCAGCCCGTCGCTGATCAAAATGGCCACGGTCAGGGCGAAGGCGGCCGCGGCCGAGCCCCAGCCGAGCAGGATGGCGAAGGCGAACGTCTCGGCGGTCGTGATCAGCTCGTTCCCAGGCCGCGGAAGCACCAGCGGGAACGACTCGACGACAACCAGACAGATCAGCAGCGCCCAGAACACCGGCGGCAGCTGCTGCACGGTCGCCACGCCGCCCTGGCTGGCAAGCAACGCGAGAGCGCCGAACCCGACCGCCGAGACGGTGAGGACGTAGGCGTACAGTCCTGACGAGCGGTGGCGAGCGACCATGGCCCTCCCAAGCCCGCAGGAGCGTTCAGACCGGCAGGAGGGTCGATAGCACACCACGTCCCCCTGGCAATGTCGAGCCTCCGGGGATCAGGTCCGCACGCCTACGGCGGGTGGGGCTAGCCCCACTTGTGACCGGCGCCCAGAGCGGCGGCCAACGCCGCCAACGAGGCCAGCGACCAGGCGACGCGCGCCATGCGGGACTTGAGGTGCGTCATGCTCTTTCACCTCCTCCCTTGCGGCGGGGTGGAGGAGGCGAGCCTCCGGGTTGTAACGCGCAGTATAGGACGAACCGGCACAAGGTCCGGGCATGGTGGCGGCGGGTAGGATGCGGGCTGGCGGCCGCCACCGACAGGGAGAGGAACCATGAACCCCGACTCGACCCTCGCCTCGTATCTCCGCACCGTCTGCCCTGACGCCGACCTCAGCGGGGTCAGCGCCGAGGCGCTCGCCTTCGCGGCCGCCATGGACGTGGTCGGCGAGGTCGCGCCCGAGATCGCTTCGGCCGTCGTGGCCGAGCTGGCCGACCAGCGGGCCAACCTCAAGCTGATCGCCTCGGAGAACTTCGCCTCCCCGGCCACCCTGCTGGCCATGGGCAACTGGCTCTCGGACAAGTACGCCGAGGGCTCGCCCGGGCACCGCTTCTACGCCGGCTGCGAGAATGTCGACACCATCGAGAGCCGGGCCGTCGAGCTGGCCAAGGGCCTGTTCGGGAGCGACCACGCCTACGTCCAGCCCCACAGCGGCATCGACGCCAACCTGGTCGCCTTCTGGTCGATCCTGACCAAGCGGGTCGAGGCCCCGGCGCTGGAGCGGCTCGGGGCCAAGGACCTCCAGAGCCTGGCCGACGCCGACTGGGAGTCGCTCCGGCTCGAGCTCGGCAGCCAGCGCCTGCTCGGCATGGCCCTTGACGCCGGCGGCCACCTCACGCATGGGTTCAGGCCGAACGTGTCCGGCAAGCTGTTCGAGATCGCCCGCTACACCGTCGACCCGACCACCGGGCTGCTCGACTACGACCAGGTCCGCAAGCAGGCCGAGAGCTTCCGGCCGCTGGTCCTGCTGGCCGGCTACAGCTCCTACCCGCGCAAGATCAACTTCCGCATCTTCCGGGAGATCGCCGACGAGGTCGGGGCCGTGCTCATGGTCGACATGGCCCACTTCGCCGGCCTGGTCGCCGGCAAGGTGTTCAGCGGCGACTTCGACCCGGTGGCCCACGCGCAGGTGGTCACCACCACCACCCACAAGACGCTGCGGGGGCCGCGGGGCGGGATGGTGCTGTGCACCGAGGAGTACGCCGCCTCCGTCGACCGGGGCTGCCCGCTGGTCCTCGGGGGGCCGCTCGGCCACATCATGGCCGCCAAGGCGGTCGCCCTGACCGAGACCGCCCGGCCGGAGTTCGCCGACTACGCCCAGCGGATCGTCGACAACGCCGCCACCCTGGCCGACGCCCTCCAGCAGCAGGGCGCGACCGTGGTCACCGGCGGCACCGACAACCACCTGCTCCTGGTCGACGCCCGCCCCTACGGCCTCACCGGCCGCCAGGCCGAGACCGCCCTCCGTGAGGCCGGCATCACCCTCAACCGCAACGTGATCCCCTTCGACCCCAACGGCAGCTGGTACACCAGCGGCCTGCGCCTCGGCACCCCGGCCGTCACCACCCTGGGCATGGGCGCCGACGAGATGCGCGAGGTCGCCTCGATCGTCCACACCGTCCTGGGGGCCACCCAGCCCGTCCCCGACTCCAAGGCCAAGTACACCCTGGACGCCAGCGTCCGCGACCAGGCCAAGCGCCGCGCCGGCGACCTCCTGGACCGCTTCCCCCTCTACCCGGGGATCGCCCTCTAACCGCGCCGCCCGAGCAGCACCGCAGCCACCAGCGCCAGACCGCCGACGGCGATGGCCAGGAACGGCGCCACCCCCCTCCCCCGCCCGGCGGAGGCCGGCGAGGCCGCTGGACCCGGCGCCGACGTCGCGGCCGGGGGGCGGGTGGTGGGGGTGACGCGGGCCACGGCTGACTCGGGCAACCGGACGCGCCAGACCTCGCTGTCGGGGCCCTCGGAGCCGGCCAGGACTGCGCGGCTGTCGGCGGTGACGGTGATCGACTCGCCCTGGAACTGGAGGGGGAGCTCGAACGCGCCGACGCGTCGGCCGGCGGCGGTGTAGACGTAGGCGGCCTGGTAGTCGCGGAGGACGAAGGCGCGGCCGTCGGGAGTGAAGGCGCCGTCGGTGACGGCCGGGGGGACCCGGGCGACGCGGCGTAGGACGTTTACCTGGTCGGTGCGGAGGGGGGAAGGGGCGCGGTAGAGGGCGCCGCCGGTGGGATCCTTGGTGGCCACGTACAGGCGGTTGCTGCGCGGGTCGACCAGCAGGGCCTCGGCGTCGCGGGAGCCGTCGGCGTAGCGGAGCCGGTAGCGCACCGCGGGCACGGTGGCGTCGCCCAGGCGGGCCGGCTCGGGGACCCGGTACACCGACACCTCCGGCCAGACGCCCTGGTTGTCGCCGATGTCGCCGACGAACAGGGCCGGGCGGCCGCGGTCGTCGCGGCCGGTGGCCAGGGCCTCCCAGTCGCGTGCCTCCACCCCGCCCAGGGTCAGGGTGGCCAGCGTCCGGCCCTCCGAGCCGACCGCGAACAGCCGCGGGTCGTCGCCGCTGTCGTTGTGGGTCCAGAGCACCGCCTGGTGGCGGCGGCTGAGGGCCAGCCCGCTCGACTCGTAGATCCGCGGGTCCCGCAGGCGCAGGGCCACCTCGGCCCCCTCGACCTCCTGGGCCGCCGCCGGCAGGGCCACGCAGGCCAGGGCCACCCAGACCAGGGCGGCGGCGGTGAGGCGGGAGCGCATGGCGGCCAGCCTACCGTCGGGTCGCCGGCCCGGCGGGGAGGGCGCTCAGCTCGGCGGCCGGGCGGTGCTGCCCCGGGTGATCAGCCGGGGCATGGCGTCCTCGAAGTCGCCGACGCTCTCGCCGTCGAGCAGGGCCAGCAGCCGCTCGGCGGCCCGGGCGCCGTAGGCCATGATGTCGCGGCTGAGCACGGTCAGGGGCGGGTGGACGATCTCGCACAGGACCGAGTCGTCCCAGGCCACGATCGACAGGTCGCGGGGCACCTCGACCGCCATCTCGTGGGCCACCGAGGTCCCGGCCACGGCCATCACGTCGTTGTCGTAGATCACCGCCGTCGGGCGCGAGCTGCCCGACAGCAGCCGTCGGGTCGCCTGGGCGCCCTGCTCGGGGCTGTAGTCGGTGCCGACGGTGACCGCCGAGTCCAGCTCGAGGCGGCCCGCGACCTCGGCGAAGGCGCGGCTGCGGAGCTCGGTGTGGAGCAGGCCCGAGGGCCCGGCGACCCGGGCGATGCGGCGGTGGCCGAGGGCGGCCAGGTACTCGACCACCATGGCCATGGCGCTGCCGTCGTCGCTCCACACCCCGGGCAGGCGGCCGTGGTGGCCCGGCCCGCCGATGACCACCGCCGGCAGCCCCAGCTCCTCCAGGACCATGACCCGCTTGTCCTCGATGCACAGGTCGATCAGGAAGATCCCGTCGACCCGCCGCTCGGCCCACCAGCGCCGGTAGGCCTCGACCTCGGCGTCGTGGTCGGGCACGACCTGGAGGACCAGGGCGGCAGAGCGGGCGGCCAGGGTGTTCTCGATGCCCGACATCAGCTTCATGAAGAACGGCTCGACCCCCAGCGTGCTGGCCGGCCGGGCCATGACCAGGCCGAGGGCGCCGGCCCGCGACGCCGACAGGGCCCGGGCGGCGCTGTTGGGCCGCCAGCCCATCTCGGCGGCCAGCTTGAGGACCCGCTGGCGAGTCGACTCCGACACCCCGGGCAGCCCGTTGAGGGCGTAGGAGACGGCGCCCTTGGACAGCCCGGCCCGCTTGGCGATGTCGGCGATGGTGGCCCGCTTGGTCACCTTCACCCGCCCTCCCCTGCCGGCTGGCGGACCGGATCCCCGTTCCGCTCCCACTTGCGGTGCAGCTGTGGCACGGAGGCTAGCAGCGACTGGGTGTAGGGGTGCTGGGGCCGGCCGAAGACCCGCTCGACCGAGCCCTCCTCGACCACCTCGCCCTGGCGCAGGATCACCGCCCGGTCGCTGATGTAGTTGCCCAGCGACAGGTCATGGGTGATGAACAGGATGCCCAGCCCCCTGGCCTTGAGGTCGCCGAGCAGGTTGAGCACGTCGATACGGGTCGAGGCGTCGAGCATGCTGATGATCTCGTCGGCCACCAGCAGCCGGATTTCCAGCAGCAGGGCCCTGGCCACCAGCAGCCGCTGGAGCTGGCCGCCGCTGAGCTGGTGCGGGTACTTGCCGAGCACCTGGCCGGGGTCCAGCCGCACCGCGTCCAGCGACGCCTCGACCTTGTCCCGCCAGCGGCGGCCGTCGAGCCCGGCGAAGTAGGTCTGGCGCAGCCGCTCCAGGGCCCGGTCGACCCTGAAGACCGGGTTGTAGCTGCTGAAGGGGTCCTGGAAGACCCCCTGCACCTGGGCGTAGTAGGAGCGCAGCCCCTTGCCCTTGAAGCCGGCGATGTCGACCCCGTCGAAGGTGATCCGCCCGCCGGTCACCCCGGTGAGGCGCAGGACCATCCGGCCGATGGTGCTCTTGCCGCTGCCGCTCTCCCCAATGAGGGAGATGACCTCGCCCTGGGTGACCTGGAGGCTGACGTCGCGGACGGCGACCAGCTCGCGGCCGCCGAAGGTCCCGACCCGGTAGGCCTTGGAGACGCCCTCGAGCGACAGCATGGTCAGAACGCCTTCCAGCAGGCGACCTGGTGGTCGGGCGCCACCTCGAGGAACGGCGGCTGCTCGGCGCACTTGTCGAAGGCCAGGGGGCAGCGGTCCCGGAACCGGCAGCCCTTGGGCGGGTCGAGCAGTGACGGCGGGCTGCCGGGGATGCCCTCCAGGCGCTTGGTGGCGTAGCGGACCCCGACCTCGGGCAGGGCCGACAGCAGCATGCGGGTGTAGGGGTGCCTCGGGTTGGTGACCAGCGCCTCGGTCGGGGCCCGTTCGGCCAGGCGGCCGGCGTACATGACGATGATGCTGTCGGCGATCTGGTAGACCAGCGACAGGTCGTGGGTGATGAAGATGGTGCTCTTGACGTAGTGGCGGTCGCGGAACTCGACGAGGGTCTCGGCCACCGCCTTCTGGGTGGACACGTCCAGGGCCGAGGTGACCTCGTCGGCGATCAGCAGCGAGGGGTTCAGCAGGGTGGAGAGCACCATCACCATGCGCTGCTTCATCCCGCCCGACAGCTCGATCGGGTAGCGGTCGAGGACCTCGGGGGCCAGCCCGACCAGCTCCAGGCGGCGCAGAAGCTCGTCCCGGACGCCGTCGGGCCGCACGCCCCGCGACGCCAGCAGCTCGGCCACCAGCCTGCCGATCCGCCGGGTCGGGTTCATGGCGCTCATGGCGTACTGGGGGATGATCGAGACCTCCTTGAAGCGGAAGGTGTTCATCCGCTCGGAGTCCCCGATGGGCAGCTCCTTGCCGTCGAGCTCGACCGTGCCGTCGACGTGGCGCATGCGGCTGTCCAGGCGGATCAGGCTCTTGCCGAGGGTCGACTTGCCGCAGCCGGACTCGCCGGCCAGCCCGACCAGCTCGCCGTCGGCCACGGTGAAGCTGACCCCGTCCAGGGCCTGGACGTCGCCGCGCAGGGTCCGGTACCAGACCTTGAGGTTGTCGACCCGCAGGCTCACCGCGTCACAGCTCCCGCAGCTTGGGGTTGAAGACCTCGTCCAGGCCGACGTTCATGATGTAGAGCGCCCCGACGATCATGGTGATCCCGAGGCCGGGCGGGACGAACCACCACCACATCCCGAGCGGCAGGGCGCTCCAGAGGACGGCGTTGTTCATCATCAGCCCCAGGGACATGCCGTCGGTCGGGCCCAGCCCGATGAAGTCGAGCATGGCCGCCGTCAGCACCGCCCCCCCGAACAGCAGGATGAAGGTCATGAACAGGTACGAGCTCATGTTGGGGGCGATCTCGCGGAACACGATCCTGGCCCCGCCGGCGCCGCTGAGGCGGGCCAGGTCGACGAAGTCCCTGGTGCGCAGCGAGAACGTCTGGGCCCGGATGGCTCTGGCCACCCACGGCCAGGAGAACACGCCGATGAAGATGGCCTCGGGGACGACGCCCCGCACCCGCAGGTAGGTGGCGATGATCAGCAGCACGGCCAGGGTCGGGATGACCAGGACGACGTTGGTGACCATGTTCAGGACCTCGTCGACGGCCCCGCCCCGGTAGCCGGCGGTGAAGCCGATCGCCATCCCGATGACGGCCGCCAGCCCGCCCCCGAGCAGCCCGACCAGGAAGGTGGAGCGCAGGCCGTGGGCGAACTGGGCGAAGACGTCCTGGCCGAACATGGTCGTCCCGAACCACCACTGCGACGAGGGCCGCTGGGCCGGCGGGCCGACGTACTCGTTGGGGCCGTGGTCGGTGAGCAGCGGGCCGACGGCCGCGACGGCCAGGAAGGCCAGCACCACGGTCGCCCCCACCAGCAGCTTGCGGTTGCGGCGGGCGAAGTAGAGGGCCTCGCGGCCGGGTCGCACCTTGGCCACGGTGACCGGCGTGGCCGCGGTCGCGGCCGGGGTGGCGACGGCGAGCTCTTCCTGATCGGGGACCGTCATGCGCCACCTCGCATCCCGACCCGGGTCCGCGGGTCGACCAGGACGTACACGATGTCGATGAGGAAGTTGGCCAGGAGCACGCCGACGATGATGAACAGGAAGGCGCCCTGGATGAGGAAGAAGTCCTGGTTGTTGATGGCCTGGAGGATCAGGTAGCCGAGGCCCGGATAGGAGAAGACGATCTCGGTGACCAGGGCGCCGGCCACGAGCACCCCCAGCGCGAGGGCAAGCCCGGTCAGCTGGGGCAGCAGGGCGTTGCGGAAGGCGTAGCGGCGGACCAGCCGCCGCGGCGCCCCCAACGCCTCCAGGTAGTGGCAGTAGTCGGCCTCCAGCTCGTAGATGATCAGGTTGCGCATCCCGATCGCCCAGCCGCCGAACCCGACCAGGAACAGCGAGGCGAACGGCAGGAACCAGTGCCGGGCCAGGTTCCCGAGGAACGACAGCGACCACGACGGCTCGACGTCGAAGCTGTAGCCGCCGGCGATCGGGAAGACCCCCGCCACCGTGGCCAGCGCCCAGGCGAGCAGGATGCCCAGCCACATGTACGGGGTGGCCGTGAGGATGTACCCGACCGGCAGCACGGTGTTGTCGAGCCACCGCCGCCGGGCCGCGTAGGCGCCGAACTTGTTGCCCGCCCACCAGCTGAGCAGGATCGACGGGAGCAGCAGGGCGAGGGTGTAGGGGATGGCCCGCAGGATGACGCTGGTCACCGGCTGCGGGAACAGCCAGATGCTGACGCCGAGGTCGCCGTGGAGCAGCGCGTTCCAGAAGTTGAGGTACTGCTGCCAGACCGGCACGTCGAGGCCGAACACGCTGGTGTAGTAGGCCTGCATGGCCTGGTTCGCCTCCGGCCGCAGCGACGCCCGGGCCAGCATGGTCTGGACCGGGTCGCCGGGCATGAACCGGGGGATGACCCAGTCGACCGTCACGGCGACGAAGAACGTGAGGGCGTAGATCCCGAGCTTGCGCTGGAAGTACTGACGCATCGCGTGCTCCTCGTCGCCGTGACGGCGCTGTCAGGCCGCTACTGCTTGGCCGGCTGGAGCTCGGCCAGCATCAGGATGCTGCCCAGCTCCCAGTAGTTCCGCCAGGTG
>JASLBL010000411.1 GCA_030146615.1 Actinomycetes bacterium | reverse complement strand
GGAGCCCATAGAAGGTCTGCTTGGCGCCTCGTCGCGGCCGAAGCTGGCCAGCTCGGCCAGCCGCTGGCAGCGATCGGCGCGACCGAAGCGGCAGACCGGCATGGGAAGCTGTCCAGCATGGAGATGGCCGGGTCGAAGTGAACTTGGGTGAGCAGTTGCTGGCGGAGTTGGGCCTTGACCGCCCACAGATTCGCCGCCTGGCGCACAAAGGTCGGGCGGTGCAGGCGCCCAAGGGCGGGGAACCAGTCGCCGTACTGGCGGCGAAAGTGCTCGTACAGGCCCTTGTCGGTGTCGATGCCCAGGAACTCGCCGACGCATTCGATGGTCAGGACTTCGCTGTCGGACAGCACCGGCTGGGGGCCGCGCCGCCGCACGCGCCGACCAGCCAGCCAGTCATCGATCAGGCAGTACACCGTGACGAGCAGCGTCGTAGCATCCATGCTCGACCCCCGTACGCGTGGTGATGGCCGCACCAGAAGCGTACGGGGGTCACAACTCACCAAAACCCGCACACCGGGTTAGCTACACGCTGGATGGCCTGGAAGAGAACTCCTCTGGTTAATTAGGGAAGTGCTTTCCTGCCGTTGGGCTGGTCCCGCCGCCGATCCTGTCCATCAGTGGGAGGCGTCGTCGACGAAAACCCTGCTCAGGGCCAGCGTGGTGGGCGGGGGAGGAGTTGAACCTCCGTCCTCTTCCGTGTCAGATCCAACGAGCGTCTGCCCGCATGAACGTCGGACGGGTAGAGACCTGGAAGGATCATCCGAAAGCGGCAGGTGAGCGAACGTGTAAGTGGCCGAGCCCTCCGACGATCCGTCACGGTTCTCCAAGGGTCGTGTTGATCCCTACGGCGGTCGGTTGCTGCCCATCTGCTGCCCCGATGGACCAAACCTGACCTTCGGCGAGAATCGCGATGCTCACACCTGACCGACGGCTCCGAGACCCTGTGAGGGGGCGGCAGTTCGCCGGCGGGCTTCGCGTACTCGCCGACTGGCTGACGACCAAGGACCCAGCCAAAAGGCGCGATCGGCCGTCGATAGTGTCGTGACCAGCGCTTACTTGGGCGTCAGATACACTGCAGGTGTCCGCGCCAAGCTCGAGCATGCATTCGCCGTCGGTGCGCCGACTTCGAGAGAGGTGTTGCGTCGGAGTGGGGCCCATGTTGCGGTGGGTGCTCCAAGACAGTGGAGAATTCCCTGACCTCCCTGGACTCGCTCAGCTGGCCCCTGAGCAGGTCGTGGAGTTGGGGGGTGGAGTAGACGCGGCCACCTATCTGGTGAGGTGCCCGCGTCGGGACGTAGTCGTCAAGCTCAAGAGCAACGGTCTTGAGGCAGAGGCTAGAGCGCTGCGGGCCTGGAGGCCGTACACCACTCGCGTTCCCGAGGTCCTGGGCTCCGGCACGGTGCCATCGGCGAGTGAGCGCCCCACCAAGTACCTGATTCTCGCCGCGCTCAAGAACGATGAGGGCCGGCTCGTGGAGACCGCCGACGAGTACCTCGACCGGTCACCGGCGAGCGCTCGGGAGCTGGGGCGCGCGGTGGGAGCCGAGCTGCACCGCCTGCATCAGGCAGTGGACGAAACCGGCTTCGGCAACTTCGCCGATTCCCCGGGCAGCGAGCGGACCTATCGCAGCTGGAGCGGCTATCTTGAGGACTTCTTCGCACTCCATGCCGACCTTGTCCAAGAACTCGGCATCGGCGAGGATCGGCTGCAGGCCACGTTCGCCTTTATCCGTGCCTGCCCGTTTGTTGCCGAGGGTCGCTTCCTGCATGGCGACGTCTCGATCCGCAACGTCGGGGTATTCCACGACCAGCCGTTCACCGTTGGGCTCTTCGACCCCAACCCACTGAGCGGTGACCCCTCGTGGGACATTGCGCCGATGATGAACAACGTCGCCTACAACGAGCTTCGCCAGCGCCGCGAGGGTCAGCCATCTCAGGTACTTCTGCGCGACCGCGAACTCCTGGAGGGCTTCTGGGAGTCATATCCCGGCGGGGTCGCCGAGGAGTCGCTGCTCACGGCACAGCTGGTGCAAGCGGTGCTCCAGGCCGAACACCGGCAGGACCGTCTGCGGCACAACCAGGCCGACACCGTTGACGTGGAGATTACCCACGAGTTCATCCGCGCGGCCGTCCAGCGAGCGGCGACATGAACGACTATCAGCACTTCATCGTCATTCGCCACGGCGAGAGCGAAACGAACGCCACCAATACCTTTCAGGCCGGCAACCAGTACGACTCTGACCCGCTCACCCCACTCGGCGCCGAGGACGCCGGCCGCCTCGCCCAACGCCTCGCCCTCCTGCCCGTCGACCTTGTTATCAGTAGCAGCTACCTGCGGGCGCGCAGCACCGCCGCCCGGATCGCCGAGGCAACCGGCGCACGGCACGCGATTCCCGTTCGAGAAGGTTCGACGTGGGTGGACTTGCCGGCGGACGACCCCGACGTTCGCAACCATGCTTCGCTGCTCCGAGAGATCGACGTCCCCAGCGAGCTGCAGGGGCTGCGGTTCCAGGACCCCCGGGCACGGGCGATCCAGCATGCCGCCATGGCGGTCGCCGACCAACCTGACGGCCATTATTCGGATGAGGAGAACCTCCATGACCTGTGGCGGCGGGCCGAGGAGATCCGTCGGTATCTGGAGGCGCAGAAGGAACGGCTGATCGTCGTGGTCTCCCACGGCGGAATCCTCAAAATCTGGGTTGCGCATCTGATGTTCACGGCGGTGCCCGCCCTGGACACGTCAGATCAGCTGGCTGCCTATCGCGGATTCACCAGGCTGGGTTGGTGGGACAACACTGGAGTTCTCTCGTTGCGGTTCAGTCGGGAGCAGGGGTGGATGTGGCTCATGACGGATATTCAGCACCTCCAGCCGGAATACTTCAGCTTCATGCCCAGCGGGCCAAGGGTCGCACAGTCCGCGCCAGATGCCGGAGCCGAGTACCTCGGCGGAAAAGACGACCGCTAATAGCCCCGTGTAGGAATTGTCGCGAGACCGGCAACCATCAAACCAAGCACAGCGGGATGTTCTCACTCTCGTACGACGGAACCGATCAGGTCACTTGGATTAGTCTTGCCGGCCGGAGCAACCCTTCAAGACTTGGTGCCCTCGGGAGCTGGGCGTGTTCGACTGGCTGACCCAAGATCAGGCCTCACCGCTGACCTATCTGGCTGTCCTTGGCGCCTGCGCGCTCGACGCCGTGCTCCCGGTCGTGCCCAGCGAGGCGGTGGTGATCGCCGCGTCGGTCCTGGCCGCTCACGGCGAGTTGTCGATCTGGCTGATTGCCCTGGCCGCGGCAGCTGGCGGCTTCCTCGGCGACACCGGCTCCTATGTAATTGGTCGCACCGCCGGGGCCGCTGGACGGCTATTTCGGAGCCCCAAGGCCAAGCGCCGGCTCGCCTGGGCCAGGGAGGCCCTCGACCGCCATGGCGGCACCATCATCGTGGTGGCCCGCTTTGTCCCTGGCGGCAGGACGGCGACCACCTTCACCGCCGGAATGGTGCGGTTGTTCTGGCCGAGGTTTGCCGCTGCCGATGCGGTTGGCGCGACCTTGTGGGCAGCGTATGCGGCCGGGCTGGGTTATCTCGGGGGGGGAGACGTACGAGCGGCGCCCGCTGTATGCCTTTCTGTTCGGTCTGGGCCTGGCGCTGCTGGTCGCCCTGGTCGTGGAGGTGGCGCGACGGCTCCGGCGGCATGGTGCCCGGCATGGTGCCCGGGCTGGCGGTCGGGGCGCCCTCGGCGGGCGGTCGGAGCGGTGAGCATGGGCATTCGAATCAGCAGATCCACAAAAGTGCTGCTCAAAGG
>JASLBL010000651.1 GCA_030146615.1 Actinomycetes bacterium | reverse complement strand
CGATGCTGGTCCTGGCCGCCGACGACCAGGCCCCCGGTATCGGCCTGGTCGACCTGGCCGCCGACGACGCCTGGCGGCGGGTGGACGGCGTGAACGGCGACGACCTGGACGACGTCTACGCCGTCACCCTCGGCCGGGGCGACCGCCTGGACGTGTCGATCACCAGCCTCTCGCCCGACCCGGTGGCCGCCCTGCTCTTCGACGCCGGCACCACCGACGTCTTCGGCCAGCTCGACCAGGCCCGGGCCTGCGGCGGCGGCGCCGAGGTCGGCTGCTCGACCACCGGCCTCCACTTCGAGGCCGACACCCGCGGCACCTACCTGCTCGACCTGTTCTCCACCGGGTCGACCGGCGACTACCGCCTGACCTGGACGGTGCGCAACGCGAGCGGCCTGCCCATCGAGGTCACCGTCCCCGCCTGCAGCCCCAACGGCGACGGCGTCAAGGACCGCTGCGCCTGGACCGCCGGGGCGATCTCCGGCTGGACCATCACCTCGTTCGTCACCCGTGGCACCAGCTCGGTCGAGCGCCAGACCGGCGGCGGCACCCGGACCTGGGACGGCGGGGACAGCGGCCCCGGCAGCTACACCCTGCGGGTCCTGTACACCGAGCCGGGCGGGCGGGCCCTGCTGCGGGCGTACACCCTCACACTGGACGAGCAGCGGCCCCGGATCGCCGACGCGACCGCCGCCCCCAACCCGTTCGAGCCCCGGCCCCGGGACGGCGACCGGGACACCACCAGGTTCGCCATGACGTCCTCGGAGCGGGGCCGGCTTCGGGTGGTCATCTACCGCTACGCCAGCACCAGGGTCGTCCGGGTCCTCCAGAGCGGGACCCTGGCCGCCGGGCGCCAGCGGGTCACCTGGACCGGGAAGACATCGGCCGGCGCCTGGCTGCGGGGGACCTTCTCCTACGTCCTCGAGGCCACCGACGCCGCTGGCAACACCTCCCGGTCGCGACGCCACCGGGTACGGGTGCTGTAGCTCCGGCGTCCTCCGCGGACGGCGGAAGCTTTCTTCCGATAATCGCTTGACCCGTCTTTTGGCGTCTGCCAGGGTTGGGCGAGCACCCGGCGGATGGTCTGTCGAGTGCTGGCCGGGTCTCCAGGGACTGACGTCGGCCGAGGAGGTGCCCATTGTGACCAACCGGATGCTCGTCTCCCCAAGGGCGGCCCTGTACGGGCCCAGGGGTGACGTGTGCCCGGAGCCGGCCACGATCGGCGCCAAGCTGCGGCACCTCGGCCAGGTGACCACGACCGTCGGCGCTGCCGTCTTCGACGGCGGCCCGAACGGCCGCCAGGCCTTCGCGGTGGATCGACGGGAGGTACCAACCTGACGGGACCTCCCCGGAGCAGACCTCAACGGTCCCTCCGAAACCGCGAAGGCCGTGGGCGAACCCCACGGCCTTTCTTCTTGCCCTCGTCCGCCACCAACCGCCGCCCGTCAACGATGACGACAAGGAGCGACCCGACCATGCAGACCCTGGAGCTGTTCCCGCCTGGGCGAGCGTTGCCATGCGTGCAGGCGGGACCCGACCTCTACTTCTCCGAGTCACCCCGCGAGCTGGAGCTGGCCAAGCAGCTCTGCCGGCCCTGCCCGCTGCGCACCAGGTGCCTGGAGGGCGCCAAGGAGCGCGGCGAGCCCTGGGGCGTGTGGGGTGGGGAGGTGTTCGTCGACGGCCGACCCGTTCCGTTCAAGCGTTCCCGGGGACGTCCCCGCAAGCACCCGCTGCCTCCGCTCCCAGCCGAGCTCCCGGCCGCCCAGGCCGAGGCCTGCTGATGAGCCGACACGAAGGAGGAGGTGAACACGACATGCACAACTTCATGCTGCAGCAGCTGGCCGCGGACCGGGTGGCGGAGCTCCGGGCGGACGCCCAGCAGGTCCGGCATCAGCGCGTCCGCCGCGCCGAGCGGGACTTCGAGGCCGGTCAGTCCATGGCCCGTCGCCAGTGGCGGGTCCTCGTCCAGGCCCTGACGGCCCGATGAGCGGCCCTGCCTGCACCCTCGTCAGCGCCCGACCCGTTCCCCCCTACCTCCGGCCCCCGGCACCCGTAGCAGCGTCACGGGTCCGGGGGTCGGTTCGCGTCCGGCCCCTGGTCGCGAGCCACGAGCCGCCCAGGATGGCCAGCAGCCCCACCACCGACATGGCCCCAAGCCGCTCGTCCAGCACGAGCACCCCGAGCACGACCGCGACCAACGGGTTGACGTAGGTGATGACCGCGGCCCGGCTCGGCCCGGCCTCGACGATCAGCCGGAAGAACAGCACCAGCCCCAGCGCGGTGCAGACGACCCCGAGCACGGCCAGCGACGCCAGCCCGTCCCCGGACGGCACCCCCTCCGGTGGCGAGACGACCACCGCCGGCACCAGCAGGACCATGGCCAGAGCCAGGCTGGCCGCGATCGGCCCGAGCGGGTCGAGGTCGGCCAGCCGCCGGTTGATGATCATCGGCGCGGTCGCGTACCCCAGGGTGGCCACCAGCACCAGCACGGCGCCGAGCAGCTCCGCGGGCCGGCCGGCCATGTCCACCCCGAGCAGCGCGACCACGCCGCCGAACCCGATGACCAGCCCGGCCAGCCGCAGCCCGGTCGGCTTGTCGTCGGGCGAGAAGCGCACCGACAGCAGCGCCACCATCAGCGGCATGGAGGCGATCAGGATCGCGGCCAGCGACGAGGACACGTACTGCTCGCCGACGGCGATGAGCAGGAACGGCACCGCCACCTCGCAGACGGTGTAGGCGGCGATCGCCCCCCACCGGCCGCCCAGCCCCCGCAGAGCCCCACGCCGCCAGGCCAGCGGCAGCAGGACCGCCGCCCCCAGCGCCACCCGGGACCAGGCCACGAACGCTGGCGGCACCCCGTCGTCGACCGCGACCTTGATGAAGAAGTACGGCACCCCCCAGACGACCGAGACAGCCGCGAACAGCAGCCAGGCGCGGGCGGTCACGGGTCCTCCGGCACCTCCCCGCGCAGCCACTGGATGTACCGCTCGGCCGAGCGCTCGACCACGGCCTTGGCGTCGCTGCGCAGCACCGGCGTCCACCAGCCGCCGTAGATGCGGTCGTAGCGGTAGGGCCGGACCGCCTCGACCACCGCCCGGACCGACCGCTCGGGCAGCGGCAGCCGGTTGGGGGCGCTGCGCACGAAGGTGACCCGGTCCTCGCCGGGGGTCACGAAGATGGTGTCGCCGCTCAACAGCACCCCGGCCCCGCCGGCCCCCTCGGCCCAGTGGACCACAGCGCTGCCCGCGAAGTGGCCGCCGCACTGGACCAGGGTGACCCCGGGCAGCACGGCCAGCGAGCCGGACCAGGTCACCGGCGGCGTCTCCGGCGGGTGGGTCAGCCAGGCCAGGTCGGGCTCGCACACCAGCACCTCGGCGCCGAAGGCGCGGCTCCAGGCGGCCATCGACCCGTAGAAGTGGGGGTGGCTGGCGGTGACCGCGCGCACGCCGCCGGCGTCGGCGACCGCCTGGACCGACGCCTGGTCCAGGTACCCGGGCGGGTCCCAGAGCAGGTTGCCCTCGTCGGTGCGGACCAGCAGGGCCCGCTGGCCGATGGCCACCGGCGGGTCCACGCCGATCCCGAGCAGGCCCGGCTCGACCTCGCGCACGTCGCCCCGGTGGCCGGCCGCGGCCAGCTCCTCGGCCGTGGTCCAGCGCTGCCCCGAGGCCGGCACCCACTGGCGCTCGTCGGAGCAGATCACGCAGGCCCCGGGAGGCGACGGCGCCTCCGGGTAGTGGTTGGCGCAGGTGGCGCAGATCCAGACCGGCACGGTGCTGCCACCTTAGTACTATCCTGCGACGGTCCACGAAGCCGGGAGGGTCGTGCAACCCGAGACGACATACGCGCCGCTGGGCGAGGACCGGGTCGCCTACCAGGTGCTCGGGGAAGGGCCCGACCTGGTCCTGACCATGGGCGCCTTCGGGCACGTCGACCTGCTGTGGGAGGACCCGGGGGTGGCGCTGTTCCTGCGCCGGCTGGCCTCATTCTCCCGGCTGATCTCCTTCGACCGCCGCGGCACCGGGGCCTCCGACCCGTATCCCGAGAACGTGCCGCCGCCCTGGGAGGCTTACGCCGACGAGGTGGCCGCGGTCATGGACGCCGCCGGGTCGCGGGAGGCGGCGCTCATGGCCACGACCGCCGAGGCCGGCCCGATGGCGCTGTTCTTCGCCGCCACCCGGCCCGAGCGGACCAGGGCCCTTGTCCTCGCGAATGCCAGCGCCCGCTTCGTGGCCGACGACGACTACCCGATCGGGTTCTCGCCCGAGCACGCCGACACCCTGATCTCCCGGGTCGAGGAGTCCTGGGGGACCGCCGAGCGGATCGCCGACGGCATCCCCAGCCGGGCCGGCGACGAGCGGTTCCGGCGCTGGATGGCCAGGGTCCAGCGCTCGATCGCCAGCCCCCGCACCGTCCACATCTTCCTGCGGGCCCTGTTCGAGGTGGACGTTCGGCCGCTGCTGCCGCTGATCCAGGCGCCGACGCTGGTGCTGCACCGCCGCGACTTCCGGCTGCTCCCGATCGAGCACGGCCGCTACCTGGCCGAGCACATCCCCAACGCCCGGCTGGTCGAGCTGCCCGGCTCCGACGGCCCGCTGACCTGGGAGACCCCGGAGCTGATCCTGGGGCACATCGAGGAGTTCCTGACCGGGGTCCGGGCGAGCGCCCCGGCGAGCCGGGTGCTGGCCACGGTGCTGTTCACCGACATCGTTGGCTCGACCGAGCGGGCGGCCGAGCTCGGCGACCGCCGCTGGCGGGAGCTGCTCCAGGTCCACGACGACCTGGGGGCCCGCCTGGTCGAGCAGTGGGGCGGCCGGGTCGTCAAGACGACCGGCGACGGGCTCCTGGCCACCTTCGACGGCCCCGGCCGGGCAATCGCCTGCGCGGTCGCCCTCCGCGACCGGCTCGGCGACATCGACGTCCAGATCCGGGCCGGCCTCCACGCCGGCGAGGTCGAGCTGCGCGACGACGACGTCGGCGGCATCGCCGTCCACATCGCCGCCCGCGTCATGGCCGCGGCCGGGCCAGGCGAGGTGCTCGTCTCCAGCACCGTCCGCGACCTGGTCGCCGGCTCCGACCACCGCCTCGAGGACCGCGGCACCCGCCAGCTCAAGGGCGTCGAGGGCGACTGGCAGCTGTTCGCCGTGCCCGCCGCCGGTGGCTAGCGGCGCCGGATGTCCGGGCCCGCCCGGCGCTCCTGGAGGTCGTTGAGCAGCGTGGTGACGAGCCCGGCGACCCCGAGGACGACGGCCGCCACCGGCTGACCGGCCGCGGCCAGGCCGGCGGCCGCCGCGGCGAACAGCACCAGCTCGATCGCCACCCGCACCGGGGCCGGGACCGGGACCTTGGCCCGGGGAGCGACGAACGTGCCCCAGACGACCGCGGCCACGGCCGGCGCCGCCAGGCCGAGCAGCCAGGCCCAGACACCGTCGCCGACCACATAGCCCCAGAAGGCCAGCGCGGCCAGCATTGCCAGCTCACACAGGAACCGGGCGGTCAGGGTCGCGCCCCGCAGCCCGCGCAGGTCCTCGTGCCCAGGGGCCGGCGGTCTGTTCCGGTCGCGCTCCATGGCCCCAATCTAGCGCGAAGCGCACCGGCGTCAGCGTTCACCTGATGCTTGCGGCGGCGTAACGCGGACGTGACCACCACCCGGCACGATGCCATGGGGGACTCACAGAAGTGGAGGTCGACATGAGCTCCGACATCAAGAGCGACACCGGCGCCGCGACCACCGTCCGGCGCGAGGTGTGCGACAAGTGCGGCGCCCGCATGGACCTGGAAGGCTCGGCCCACGGCTTCGAGCGCTGGTCCTGCCCCGGCTGCCAGCAGGTCGTCGGCATCGACCGCGACCCCGAGGTCGGCAGCCGCTTCCAGATCGACCGCGGCCAGCCCTGGAACTACGCTCCCGACGCGTTCCAGCGCTGAGGCCGTCTAGCCCGCCCGGCGCGGTCGTGGCTGGACGCCGCTGAGGTCGCCGTAGCCGGCGTAGCCATGATCTCGTCCTGGATCCGCTGGTGGACGGCCTTGATCTCGGCAAGCGGCTCGACCTGTTCGCCGTTGTAGGCCCCTGGGACACAGCAGGGGTTCGTCAACGCACTGTCGCCGGAAGAGCGGTGGCGACGCTCGAATCGCTCCTGCGACGCGTCCTCGTCGCCAACGACGCCGCCCGCCTCACCGCCACCGAGGCACCACGATCCCGGCCGCGCCCCGACAGCGAGCGAGCGCCGACGCGGTAGCGACTTCGGGCCGTTCATCCACAGATTGGCGAGACCCCCTTCTGGGCGGCGGGTCGGGGTGGCAGGCTGCGCCCGCCCCTGTCCACCCCACCCCGAAGGGAACCGCCGTGCCGTCTCCTGACCGCGGGCTGCTCGCCCGCCTCGACACGCTGGTGGAGCTCGTCGCCGACCGCCACGGGCTCGCCCTGCTCCCCGACGGCCGCCTGGCCGCCGCCGAGGCCAGGGTCGCCGCCCGCGCCACCGGGCTCACCACCCCCCGAGGATCCGGCGGCCCGGCGCCGGGCGTGACCCAGCGCGAGGCGGTGGAGCTGCTGCGGGCGGTGGCCGAGGGCGTCGGCCTAATCCGGGTCCGGGCCGACCGGCTGGAGGCGACCAGCCTGCGCCACGCCTGGGCCCAGATCGACCGCGGCCTCCGATCCGGCCTGGTCTACGCCGCCTGGTGCCAGCAACCAACGTTAACTGGCTAGCCGGACCGTCTCGTCTTGGACTTCGGCCAGGTGGCTGACGGTGCCCGTGGCCGCTGCTGCTTGTCGCGATTCCTGCGGAATCACCCTGCCGGTACGCCGCCAACGCCCATCCTGCCGGTATCCTCGGCCGGTGCTTGTCAAGGCGCACCTTACGGGCCATGAGTTTGATCTGCTGACCCTCGCCGAGCTGTTCGGTGAGGGTGATCCCACCGTTGCCACCGACGACGAGGGCTACTACCTGCGCTTCACCGTTCCCGATGAGTTCTCTCGCGACGGCGGAGGACTGCACGACGCCGCCTCGGTGCTGCTGCGCCGGGTCAACGGCGTGGCCCGGACGCTCAGCAGCGACGTTCGGCCGGTGGGCCTGACCGGCCGCTTCAGTGACGAGAGCGGCCGGCACCACCAGGTCGTGCTGGCCGATTCGGCCGAGGTCCGGGCGCGCGCCAACCCGGTCCGGGTGTCAGTGGGTGGGGCCCAGTCCCCTGCACCCCCAGCACCGGGTCCGGGCTATGTGCAGCTGGCCCAAACCCATTCGGACGTCGCCGAGGTCTTGGACCTCCTCGGCACCGCCGACCCGG
>JASLBL010000632.1 GCA_030146615.1 Actinomycetes bacterium | reverse complement strand
GAAGGTGACCACCAGGAGGAGGGCGGCCGGAGGGTCGCCCCAGTCGACCCCGAACACCAGCCAGCCGACGCCGAAGATGATCATGCCCTGGAGCAGGGCGATGGCGAAGCGGCTCAGGGCCTCCCCGAACAGGATGGTGGAGGTGGTGGTCGGGGTGGCCAGCATGCGCCGGGTCACCCCGAGGCGGCGGGCCTCGATCAGGCCGGCCGCCCCGGCCAGCGAGGTGATGAACACGAACAGGACCAGGTTGGCCGGGGCGGTGTAGTTGAAGCCGGTCGGCAGGGCGTCCTCGCGGCCGCCGATGGTGGCCGCCTCGACCCGGACCTGCTCCTGGCCGTCGGCGAGGGCCCGTGCCCTGGCCAGGGCAGTGTCGAATCCGACGCCGGCGCTCTCGGCGGCGAACCGGGCCGCCTTGACCTCGGCCGCCTGCCTGGCCACCACGGCCGAGACGGCCGTGCGGACGGGGGCCGGGGCGGGTCGGGTCTGGTCGACCACGAAGGTGACCTCGGCCGGGCGGCCGTCCCGCAGGGCCTGGTCGTAGCCGGCCGGCAGGACGACCCCGGCCGAGATCACGCCGCGGCGGACCGCCTTGCGGAGGGCGTCGGGGTCGTCGTAGGCGCGGGCGTCCAGGGCCGGGGAGGCCGCCAGCCCGGCTCGGAGCTCGTCGCCGAGCGGGCCGGCGCCCTCGTCGGCGATCCCGACCGGCAGCCGCTGGGAGCCGGCGTCGCCGAAGGTGATCCCGATAATGGCGATGATGACCACCGGGAGGAGCACGAGGAAGAACACGGCCAGCCGGTCCCTGGCCAGCCGGCGCAGAGCCGAGCCGGCCATCACCAGGGCCTTCATGCCGCCACCATCCGCCGGGCCCGGTACAGCGCAAGGCCGCCGGTGACCAGGCCGACGCCGAGGGTGACGGCGACCGGCGCGGCCACCGTGGCCAGGCCGCCGCCGTCGGCGACCAGGTCGACGAAGCCCCGCAGGGCCCAGCCGTTGGGGGTGAGCAGGGAGACCCGCTGGAGCAGCTCGGGGAGCTGGGCCAGGTAGACGAAGTTGCCGCCGAGCAGGGCCAGGGTGAACACCACCAGCGAGCTGTAGCCCTCGGCCTGCTCGTCGGTCTTGGCCAGGGTGACGACCAGGGCGGTGATGCCGATGGCGCTGAGCACGCTGGAGACGGTCAGGGCGACCACGGCCACCGGGTCGCCCCAGTCGGCCCCGAACACCAGCGTGGTCGCCAGCCACATGACGAGCACGCTGGCGGTGCCGAGCGCGAACGCGGCCAGGGCCTTGCCGGCCAGCACCCCGCCGGGCGAGGCGGCGCTGGCCAGCAGCCGCCGCATGGTCCCCTGGCGGCGCTCGGCCAGGATGCTGCGGGCACCGAAGGACACGGTGAAGAACAGGAAGAAGATGGCCATGGAGGGGCCGAAGTAGTTGGCCGCCTCGACGGTGCGCCCGCCGGCCTGGCCCTCGACCAGCCGCACGGGCAGGGGGGTGGCGGCCGCCCGCTCCCCCAGCCGGCCGGCCTCGGTCGGGGGCTGGCCGGCGGCCTCCAGGGCGGTCCGTACGGCCAGCTGGGTCGCGGCCAGCTCGGCCGCGTACGCCTCGGCCAGCGAGCGGGCGACCTGGCCGGCGATCGGGTTCTCCCCCGACTCGAGCACGGTGATGGTGGCCGCCCCGCCCCGCTGGACCGAGGCCGAGAACCCGGCCGGGAGCAGGAAGGCGGCGTCGGCGTCGCCCCGGTCGACCAGGGCCCGGGCCTCGGCGGCGTCCACCTGGCGCACGGTGACCAGGTCGCGCAGGCCCGGGCTGGCCAGCACGCCGTCGGTGAAGCCGGCCGCCAGCGGCCCCCGGTCGGCGTCGGCGACCGCGTAGGTGGCCCGGAAGGCCTGGTCCCCGCCGAAGGCCAGCCCGATGATCGAGGCGAGCACGAACGGGGCCACGAAGGCGATCACCAGGGCCGAGCGGTCGCGCAGCCGCTGGCGCAGGTCCTTGCCGGCGACCAGGAGCGCTGTCCGCCACAGCCTCGTCCCAGCCGGGGCGGTCGCTTCGCTGCTTGAGCCCCGGACCCTCATCAGTCCCGCAGGGCCTTGCCGGTCAGGTGGAGGAACACGGCCTCCAGGTCGGGCTCGACCAGCTCGACGCTGGTGACCTCGGCCCCGGCGTGCTCGGCCGCCTCCAGCAGCCGCGGCAGCAGCCGGCGGCCGTCCCGGGCGACCAGGTGGACGCCGCCGGCGACCACGCCGGCCTCGTCGACCCCGTCGACGCGGGCGGCCGCCGCGGCCAGACCGGCCAGGTCGCCGGTGGCGGTCAGCTCGATGCGGTCGCGCTCCCCCACCCTGGCGACCAGCTCGCGCCGGGTGCCCTCGGCGATCAGGCGGCCCTGGTCGATGATCCCGACCCGGTCGCAGAGCCGCTCGGCCTCCTCCATGTAGTGGGTGGTGTAGAGCACGCCGATCCCTCGGCCGCCAAGGGCCTCGACGTTGCCGAGGATGGCGTTGCGGCTCTGGGGGTCGACCCCGACGGTCGGCTCGTCCAGCACCAGCAGCCGCGGCCGGTGCAGCATCCCGGCGGCGATGTTGAGCCGCCGCTGCATCCCGCCCGAGTAGTCGGCCACCTTGTCGCCGGCCCGCTCGGTCAGCCCGACAACCTCCAGGGTGGCCTCGACCCGCTCGGCCAGGTCCCGGCCGGCCAGGCCGTACATCCGCCCCCAGAAGCGCAGGTTCTCGAGTCCGCTCAGGTCCGGATAGAGGGCGACGTCCTGGGGCACGTAGCCGATGGCCGCCTTGACCCGGCCCGGGTCGCGGTCCAGCGACGCCCCGGCCACGGTGACCTCGCCGCCGTCGCGGCGCAGGAGCCCGCAGATCATCGAGATGGTGGTGGTCTTGCCGGCCCCGTTGGGCCCGAGCAGCCCGTAGGTCTCCCCCGGGGCGACCTCGAACCCGACGCCGTCGACGGCCAGGCGCTCCTTGAAGCGCTTGCGCAGGTCCTTGCACCACAGCACCGGTCCGTCGTCCATGCCAGGAGCCTACCGCCGGACGGGCGGGCTCCGGGTCAACCGAACGGCCGATCCCGGATCGGCCGGACGACCGGTTCCGGGTAGCCTTGGCCGGTGGACCACGACGAGCGACTGCGGCTGGCCGCCGACCTGACCGAGCGGCTGCTGGACCGGCACGGGGCGAGGATCGCCGCCGTCGGCGTGCACGGCTCGGTGGCCCGTGGCGACGACGGCGAGGAGTCTGACCTGGACCTGGCCGTGGTCAGCACCGGCCCCGAGGTCGAGGTGCCGGCCCGCTACCTGCGCCACCGGGGCACGGTGGTCGACCTGGCCGCGATCGCCGCCGACGACTACCTGGAGGAGGCCGGCCACATCGGCCCGGCCTGGCCCCTGGCCGCCGACCAGTACGTCACCCACCTGGCCGTCCACGACCCCGGCGGCTTCTTCCACAAGCTCAAGCACGTCCACGAGGCCGCCGTCGAGGAGGCCGCCCCCGAGGTGTTCGCGGCCGCGGCCGGCGTCGACCTGGTCCAGCTGCTGTCCTGGGACGCCAAGGCCCGCGCCGCCGAGCTGGCCGGCGACCTGCCGACCACCCTGCTGGCCGTCAAGGAGGCGGCGGTGCTGGCCGCCCTGGTCGTCGGCCTCCAGACCCGCACCGCCTACCGCAACCTGCCCCACGCCCTCCACGCCACCGCCGCCACCGAGGCCGCCGGCCCCGCCTTCGGCCCGGCCTACCGCCGCCTGCTCGACCCCACCGCCGACCCGGCCGTCCAGGTCCTGGCCCTCGGCCGGGCCCGCGACGCCCTGCTGG
>JASLBL010000557.1 GCA_030146615.1 Actinomycetes bacterium | reverse complement strand
GCCTTCACCGACCCCATCCGCGCCGGCATGGCCGCCGCCCAGGGGGCCGACCCGCTGCTCGTGCCCGTGCTCGGGGGCAGCCTCCCCCTGCACGTGTTCACCGGGGTCCTCGGCCTGCCGACCTTCGGGATCCCCCTCGGCAACGCCGACCAGGCCAACCACGCCCCCAACGAGAACCTCGACCTGGAGCGCTTCCACACCGGGATCAAGACGGCCGCCGCCGTGCTGGTCCACCTGGGCGCCGCGAAACTGCCTTTTTTGGGGCCGGCGTCTTCCGGCACCATGGCCGAGTGAGCACCGAAGCCCCCACCGCGCCCCAGGGACGCCTGCTCCGCCGCGGCCTGCGCGTGATCGGCCGTCAGGTCGCCCTGCACCCCCGGCCGTTCGTGGTCGCGGTGCTCGGGGCGGCGGTCTACGCCGTCGGGACGGTGGCCCAGTCGTGGGTGCTCGGCCAGGTGGTCGACCGGGCGGTGACCCCCCGGTTCGAGAGCGGCCAGCTCCGGACCGGGGTGGCGGTGGCCGCGGCCGCCGCCATCGTGGCCGTCGGGGTGGTCAAGACGGTCGGCATCATCACCCGACGGATCGCCGCCACCATGGTCCACGCCGGCGTCCAGGCGACCCTGCGGGAACGGCTGGTCGCCCGCTACCACCGGCTGCCCCTGACCTGGCACCACGAGCACCCGGCGGGCGAGCTGCTGTCGCGGGCCGAGGGCGACCTGGACGCCGCCTCCGAGATCCTGTCGCCGCTGCCGTTCGCCACCGGGGTGCTGACCATGCTGGGGGCGGCCGCGGTCTGGCTGTTCCTGGCCGACCCGGTCCTGGCCGCACTGGGCATGCTGGTGATCCCGGCCATCCTGGTCCTCAACCTGGCCTTCCAGCGGCGGGTCGAGCACCCGACCACCCTCGGCCAGGAGCGCCTGGGCGACATGTCGGCGGTGGCCCACGAGAGCTTCGACGGCGCCCTGGTGGTGAAGGCCCTCCAGGCCGAGGAGGCCGAGGGCCGGCGCTTCGCCGACAAGGCCGAGCTGCTGCGCGACGCCCGCATCGAGGCCGCCCGGGTGACGGCCAACTTCGAGGCCAGCCTGGACGCCGTGCCCGCCCTGACCACCGTCGCCCTGCTGGTGATCGGCGTCTGGCGGATCGAGCAGGGGGCGATCACCGCCGGCACCCTGGTCGGCCTGATCAACCTGTTCGCCCTCCTGATCTGGCCGCTACGCCTGATCGGGTACGTGCTCGGGGACATGCCCCGGGCCGTCGCCGGCTACGAGCGGGTGGCCGAGGTGCTGGCCGAGCCCCTACGCGGCGGCACTCCAGCCTCGGCCTCTGGGTCCGGGCTCATGCCGAGCGATCCCCCGGGCCGGAAGCTGCCCGGTGGGCCGCTGGAGCTGGCCGTGGAGCGCCTCGGGTACGGCTACGAGCCCGGGGCCGAGGTCCTGCACGAGGTCTCGTTCCGGGTCCCGGGGGGCAGCACCGTGGCCCTGGTCGGGCCGACCGGGTCGGGCAAGTCGACCCTGGCCCTGCTGCTGGCTCGCCTGCTCACCCCCGACCGGGGCGCCATCCGCCTCGGCGGCCGCGACCTGGCCGAGCTCGACGCCGGCGAGCTGGCCGCGGCCGTGTCGATCGCCTTTCAGGAGCCGTTCCTGTTCTCGACCTCGGTGGCCGACAACATCCGGCTGGAACGGCCCCAGGACGGGATTGTCGAGGCGGCCCGGCTCGCCCAGGCGGACGAGTTCGTGGCCCGCCTGCCCGAGGGCTACGGCACCGTGGTCGGCGAGCGCGGGGCGACCCTTTCGGGCGGCCAGCGCCAGCGGGTCGCCCTGGCCCGGGCCCTGGCCGGCCGGCCCCGGCTGCTGGTGCTGGACGACGCCACCTCCAGCGTCGACCCGGTGACCGAGGCGGCCATTCTCGGCGCCCTCGAGGGCCACCTGCCCTCCACCACCACCGTGGTGGTCGCATCCCGGCTGGCCACCATCGCCCTGGCCGACCGGGTGCTGTACCTGGAGGACGGCCGGCTGGTGGCCGAGGGCGACCACGACCGGCTGCTGGCCACCAGCCCCGGCTACGCCCGCCTGGTCCGCGCCTACGAGCAGGCCGAGGCGGCCCTACCCGAGCCGGACGAGGGAACGGGGCCATGAGGCACGGGAGCGAGGTCGGCGCCCGGCACATCCCGGCCCTGGCCCTGCTGCGGCGGGGCCTGGCCTCCTCGCCCGAGCTGCGCAAGGGAGCCGTCCTCACCCTGGCCCTGGCCCTGGTCGCCGGGGGCGGCCGGGTGACCACCCCGGTGCTGGTCCAGCAGACCATCGACCGCCACATCGTCGGCGGCCAGGCCCAGCTGTCGGGGATGCTGGTGCTGGCCGGGGCCGGGGTTGCGCTGATCGTGGTCGCGGCCTGGGCGGCCCGGACCACCAACCAGCGGCTGGCCACGGCCAGCGAGCGGGCCCTGTGCGGCCTGCGGGTGCGGGCCTTCAACCACATCCACGCCCTCAGCATGGCCCACCACACCGAGGAGCAGCGCGGCGCCCTGGTCTCCAGGGTCACCTCGGACGTGGAGACCCTGGGCCAGTTCTTCCGCTGGGGCGGGCTGGCCTGGATCATCAACAGCGCCTTGATGCTGGCCGCCCTGGTCGCCATGGTGGTCTACGACTGGCGCCTGGCCCTGGTCGCGGTGGCCACCGTGCTGCCCCTGGCCGCGGTGCTGCGGGTCATGCAGCGCCGGGTGGTGGTGGCCTGGGACGTGGTCCGGACCCGGGTCGGGGAGTCGCTGGCCGCCATCTCCGAGTCGATCCAGGGGGCGGCCGTGATCCGCGCCTACGGCGTCCAGGACCTGGCCCAGCGCCGGGTGATGGGCTCGGTCGAGGGGCGCCGCCGGGCCGAGGTCCGGGCCGGCACCATCGGCGCCTTCTTCTTCCCATCGGGCGAGCTGTTCGGCGTCGTCACCACCGCGGCCGTGCTCCTGGTCGGGATGGCCATCGGCCCCGAGGGCGGCCTGACCGTCGGCACCCTGGTCGCCTTCGCCTTCCTGGTCACCATCTTCCTGGAGCCGGTGGCCGAGTTCACCGAGATCCTGGACATGACCCAGCAGGCGGTGGCCGGCTGGAAGAAGGTCCTGGACGTGCTCGACACCCCGGTCGAGGTCGAGGACCCGCAGCCCGGGCTGGCCCTGCCGTCCCACGCTTTGGACATCGAGCTGGACCGGGTGTCGTTCGCCTACCACGGCGGGCCGCCGGTCCTGACCGAGGTGTCGGTGGAGATCCCCGCCGGGACCCGGGTGGCCCTGGTCGGGACCACGGGGTCGGGCAAGACCACCCTGGCCAAGCTGCTGATCCGGCTGGCCGACCCGATCGACGGCCGCATCCGGGTCGCCGGGACCGACCTGCGCCAGGTCAGCCTGGCGTCGCTGCGCTCGGCCCTGGTCATGGTCCCCCAGGACGGCTTCCTGTTCGACACCAGCGTGGCCGGCAACGTCCGCATGGGCCGGCCCGAGGCCGACGACGGCGAGCTCCGGGCCGCCTTCGAGGCCCTGGGGCTGGGCGGCTGGGTCGATGCGCTGCCACGGGGCCTGCACACCCGAGTCGGGGAGCGGGGCGAGTACCTGTCGGTGGGCGAGCGCCAGCTGGTCGCCCTGGCCCGCGGCTACCTGGCCGACCCGGGCTGCCTGATCCTGGACGAGGCCACCTCGGCCGTGGACCCGGCCACCGAGGTGGCGCTGCGCAACGCCATCCAGCGGCTCACCGAGGGCCGGACCGCCATCACCATCGCCCACCGGCTGGCCACCGCCGAGCACGCCGACCTGATCCTGGTCCTGGAGCGGGGCCGGCTGGTCCAGCAGGGCACCCACGCCCAGCTGCTGGCCGACCCCGGCGGGGCCTACGCGCGGCTGCACGGCAGCTGGATGGCCAGCCTGGCCTCGGGCGGCGAGACCGCGGCTGCGTGGTAGGGTCGAAGGCATGCAACCGAGCGATCTCGCGCATCTGCGCACCCCGTCGGCCCCGACCCTGACCCCGGACGGACGGCTGGTGGCCGTGGCCGTCGGGCGGATCGACCTGGAGGCCGACGAGTACCGGGCCGAGCTGTGGACCATGCCCACCGACGGCTCGTCCCCGCCCCGCCGGTTCACCTCGGGCCGGCGCGACGTGCGCCCGCGGTTCTCCCCCGACGGGCGCTGGCTGGCCTTCCTGCGGGCCCGCGACGACGACAAGCCGCAGCTCCACGTGATGCCAACCGACGGCGGCGAGCCGCGCCGGCTGGGCGAGCACCCGAGCGGGGTCGAGGCGTTCGCCTGGAGCCCCGACTCGACCCGGATCGCCTATGTCGCCCGGGTGCCCGAGGAGGGCCGCTACGGCACCGACAAGGACGTCCCGCCCGAGAAGGAGCCGCCGAGGCGGATCACCGGCTTCCAGTACCGGGTGGACAACCTTGGCTTCACCTTCGACCGGCGCCCGCACGTCTTCGTGGTCGACGCCCTGGCCGAGGACGCCGAGCCGGTCCAGCTGACCAGGGGCGACTACGACCACGGCGAGCCCGCCTGGAGCCCGGACGGGTCCAGCGTGGCCTTCGTCTCGGCCCGCCACGAGACCAGGGACGAGGACACCATCAGCGACGTGTTCGTGGCCCCGGCGGCCGGCGGCGACGCGGTCCGGGTGACCGCCACCGACCTCGCCGTGGCTCGGCCGGCCTACTCCCCCGACGGGTCGACCATCTGGTTCGTGGCCGTCGAGCCCGACCTCGCCGGCCGCCCGACCATGCTCTGGTCGGTGCCGGCCGACGGGTCGGGCAAGCCCGAGCGGCTCACCGACCCCGAGCGCTACGACCACGACCCGGCCTTCGGCGGCGGGATCCTGCCCCTGCTGGTCGACGAGGAGGCCGTCACCACCATCACCCTGGACCGGGGCGCGATCCGGCTGCTGCGGTTCCCGGTCGACGGCGGCGAGCCGGTCGAGCTGCTGGGCGGTCCGCGCACCGTCCACGACTACGCCGTGGCCGGCGGGGTGGTCGCGGCCGTGGTCTCCGACCCCCTCTCGGCCGGCGAGGTCGTGGTGGTCCGGGACGGACAGGAGCGGACCCTGACCGACTTCGGGTCGCTGCTGGCCCGGTCGGCCTCGCTGCGGCCGATGGAGGAGCTGGAGGCGACCGCCCCCGACGGGGCCAAGGTGCACGGCTGGGTGCTCAAGCCGGCCGGCACCGGCCCGTTCCCGGTGGTGCTGATGGTCCACGGCGGGCCGTTCGCGCACTACGGCTGGACCCTGTTCGACGAGGCCCAGGTGTACGTCGGGGCCGGCTACGGGGTGGTGATGGGCAACCCCCGCGGCTCGGCCGGCTACGGCGAGTCCCACGGCCGGGCGATCGTCGGCGACTTCGGCAACCTGGACAGCCAGGACGTGCTCGCCCTGCTGGACGCCGCCCTCGAGGACCCGGACCTGGACGGCGACCGGGTCGGGGTGATGGGCGGCTCCTACGGCGGCTTCATGACCACCTGGCTGGTCGGCCACACCGACAGGTTCCGGGCCGCGATCAGCGAGCGGGCCTGCAACGCCTTCGACAGCTTCGAGGGCTCGAGCGACATCGGCTGGTTCTTCGTCCCCAAGTACAACGGCACCGACCCCGAGCGGGTCCTGGCCCAGAGCCCGCTGTCGTATGCCGACCGGATCCGCACCCCGATGCTGCTGATCCACTCCGAGCACGACTGGCGCTGCCCGATCGAGCAGGTCCAGCGCCTGTTCGTCGCCCTCAAGCAGCGCAAGGTCGAGGTCGAGCTGCTGCTGTTCCCCGGGGAGGGCCACGAGCTGACCCGCTCCGGCCTGCCCAGCCACCGGGTCGCCCGGTTCGAGGCCGTGCTCGACTGGTGGCGCCGGCACCTCAGCCCGGCGGGCTGACCGCCACCGCCTCCAGCGGGCGGAACCGGCTGACCTTGCCGGCGGCCTGCCGCTCGAGCTGGTCCACGACCCGGACCTCGACGGCGGGCCGGGGGAGGCCGAGCGCGGCCAGCTCGGCCGCGACCCGGCGCCCGAAGGCCCCCGGGTCGGCCGGGGCGCCCACGACCAGGATCTCGGCCCCGGCCGGGGTCTGGCGGACCTGGTACTCGAGGATCCCCGGGTCGCGGCGGAGCAGGGAGCCGAAGACGTGCGGGTGCACCACCTGGCCGCCCGGGTAGGTGAAGACGTCGTCCAGCCGGCCCTGGACGTCGGCGATCAGGGTGTGGGCCGAGCCGCACGCGCACGGCCGGTCGAGGACGGTCACCTGGTCGGTGAGCTCGAAGCGGATGAGCGGCAGGGTCGGGTTGGCGAGGGCGGTGACGTACAGCTTGTCGGAGCGCACGCCGGGCGGGACCGGGCGGCCGGCCAGGTCGACCGGCTCGACCACGACCAGGTCGTCGCAGAGGTGGATGCCGGGACCGCGGAAGCAGCCGACGCCGACGGGACCGGCCTCGGAGGTCCCGTACATGTTGGCCACCGGGGCGCGGAACGTCTCGGTGAGGGCCTGCCGCGTCTCGGGCAGCAGGGGCTCGCTGGTGGCGATGATCCGCCGGGGCAGGATCCGCAGCCGGCCCGCGCGGGCCTCGGCGGCCACCAGGGCCAGCATCGACGGGTAGCCCATCAGGAGCAGCGGCTGGTAGGCGTTGAGCCCGGCCACGATCTCGCCGACGGGCTGGGTCACCGGGAACCGGGCGACGTCGACGGCCGGGCTGACGAAGGTCTGGGCCAGGGCGCTGCTCATGTGGGTGGCGTTCCTGGCCCCGATCATGGCCACCCGCAGCGGGACGGCGGCCAGCTCGGGGGTGGCCGCCCGGTCCAGAAAGGTCGGGCGCATGAAGCCGGCGTAGGCGGTGGCCCACGCCTGCCGGCCGAACACGAAGACCCCGCGGCGACCGCTGGAGCCGCCGGAGGCGACGGCGTGGACCTCGTCGAACAGGTAGGCGTCGGTCTCGAGCCCGGCCAGGTGGCCCTCGACCAGGTCGAGGGTGAGCCGGCGGTCGGTGACCACCGCGTCCCAGTTGGCCATCAGGTCGTCCTTGGTCATCGGCGGGAGGCCGGCCAGGTCCTCGAGCTCGAAGGTGGCCGGGTCGATCCCGGCCAGCCGGTCGCGGTGCCAGGGCGAGGACGCCGTGGCGATCGCCAGCAGGTCGCGGAGCCGGTCCCGCCGCTCCTGGCGCAGCCGCTCCGCCGGCCAGCCCAGCCGCCGGGTGTGCTCGGGCATCAGGGTCGCCAGCTCGGCCAGGTGTCGAAGGCGTAGATCTTCGTACTCGGCCATGGCCAGCTCCTTGGCTGTGGAGCCCCATTCCGGCTCCAACGGTAATAGTCTGTTTCGGACGGTCTTGAACGTATGGTATGGTCCGGAGCATGTCCAGGCCCGACCTCACCCCCGTGTCGTATGTCGTCCTCGGCCTGGTCGTCCGGGACGGCCCCTCGACCCCGTACGCGCTGAAGACGGCCGTCGGCCGTGGCGTGGCCCACTTCTGGCCGTTCCCGCACAGTCAGATCTACGCCGAGACCGAGCGCCTGGCCGGCCTCGGCCTCCTGGCGGAGGAGCGCGAGCACACCGGGCGGCGGCGGCGCAGCTACCGGATCACGGCCGAGGGCCGGGACGCGCTCGCCGCCTGGCTGGCCGAGCCGGCCGACGAGCCGCCGCAGTTCCGCAGCCTCGGCCTGCTGAAGCTGTTCTTCAGCCACCACGCCCAGCCCGAGCACGTGGCCGAGCTGGCCAGGGCCCAGGCCGAGCTCCACCGCCGGACCGTCGAGGTCACCACCGCGATCATCGAGCGGCTCCAGGCCCGCGGCGACCGGCCAGGGCAGCTCGCCGTGGCCGAGCTCATGGGCGACGCCTACCGGGTCATGGCCGAGCGCTGGGAGCAGATCGGGCGAGCAGCCCTCGAGCCTCCAGGTCCCGTCGAAGCTGCTCAGGGCCGGTGAACCGGACGGCGTCGAAGCCGAGATCGCTGGCCGTGGCCACGTTGGCCGGGCTGTCGTCGGCGTAGAGGGTCGCCTGCGGGTCGAGGCCGAACCGGTCCAGCAGGAGCCGGAAGATGGCCGGGTCGGGCTTGATCATCCGCTCCTCGCCGGAGACGAGCACGCCGTCGAACCAGGACAGGAACTCGAACCGCTCGCGGGCGATCCCGAAGGTCTCGGCCGACCAGTTGGTGAGGGCGTACAGCGGCACGCCGGCCGCGCGCAGCTCGGCCAGCAGCTCGACCGTGCCACCGATGTCGCCGCCGAGCATCTCGGTCCAGCGCTCGTGGTAGGCGGTGATGGCGGCGGCGTGCACCGGGTAGCGCTCGACGAGCTCGGCCACCCCCTCGGCGAACGGCCGGCCCCGGTCCTGCTCGGCGTTCCACTCCGGGGTGCAGACCGTGGCCAAGAACTCCTCCACCGCCGCCTCGTCGGCGAGCAGCTTCCGGTAGAGGTAGCGCGGGTCCCAGTCGATCAGCACCCCGCCCAGGTCGAACACCACCGCCTTGGACGCCAACCGATCAGCCCTCCTCGATGTCCGTCGTACGCTTACCGACACTTTAGGAGGCCGTCGCCAGCCTGGAGGCATCATGCAGGTCGATCCACCTCGTCCACAGCTCACCCTCACCCGGCGGCGGCTGCTCCAGCTCGGGCTGGCCCTGCCCCTGCCGATGGCGTTGGCCGCCTGCGACGACGACGCCCCCAGCGGCCAGGCGGCCCCGGGCACGACCGCGCCGCCGGCCACCGCCACCACCGACGCCGGGACCGCGGGGACGCTCGCCCCCACCCCGGCCTGCGACGACGGCGACGACCCGACCCCCTCGCAGACCGAGGGGCCCTATTTCACCCCGAACTCGCCCCGGCGGGCCTCGCTGCTGGAGGCCGGCGTCGGCGGGCAGCGGCTGGTCGTCGCCGGGACCGTGCTGACGACCGACTGCCGCCCGGTCAACCGCGCCCTCCTCGACTTCTGGCAGGCCGACGACGCCGGCGAGTACGACAACCAGGGCTACCGCCTGCGGGGCCACCAGTTCAGCGACGCCGACGGCCGCTGGCGCCTGGAGACGGTCGTGCCCGGCCTCTACACCGGCCGGACCCGCCACATCCACGTCAAGGTCCAGGCCCCCGACGGCCCCGTCCTCACCACCCAGCTCTACTTCCCCGGCGAGCCGGACAACGACCGCGACGGCATCTTCTCGCCGGAGCTGGTCCTCGGGGACGTCCGTGACAGCGGCGACACCCGCCAGGCCAGCTTCGCCTTCGTGCTGGAGGGCTAGCGGCCCACCGCGTAGGCCTGGCGGCCGCGGGGGTTGGCCGCGGCGACCAGGAAGCCGGTGGCTGGGTCGCGGCCGGCGGCGCAGGTGCGGCCGAGCGACCAGGGCTCGGCGAGCTCGACCAGGTGGCCCCGTCGCCGGAGACCCTCGACGGCGGCCGGGTCGTGGGAGGCCTCGACGACCAGCGTGCCCGGGGAGGCCCGGCGGGGCCAGAACGAGCTCGGGAAGTGGTCGCTCTGGAAGCTGGGGATGTCGACCGCCTGCTGGAGGTCGCGGCCGAAGCGGGCGTGGGCCAGGAAGAACTGGAGCGTCCACTGGTCCTGGGCGTCCCCGCCCGGGGTCCCGAAGGCCAGGCAGGGCTCGCCGTCGCGCAGGGCCAGGGACGGGCTGAGAGTGGTCCGGGGACGTGTTCGCGGCCGCAGCGAGCTGGCCAGCCCCTCCTCCAGCCAGAGCATCTGGGCCCGGGTGCCGAGGCAGAAGCCGAGGCCGGGCACGATCGGGGAGCTCTGGAGCCAGCCGCCGCTGGGGGTGGCCGCGACCAGGTTGCCGTGCCGGTCGGCCACGTCGATATGGCAGGTGTCGCCGAAGGTCGGCTCCCCGGAGCCGGCCAGCTCCTCCTCGGTGGCGGGCCGGGTCCCGGCCGCGGGCAGGCGGGGGGTGCGCCCGGACGGCGACCCGGGCCGCAGCTCCAGCGACGCCTCGTCCCTGACCAGGGCCCGGCGCCGGTCGGCGTAGGCGGGGTCGAGCAGGCCGTCCAGGGGCACGTCGACGGCGGCCGGGTCGCCGTACCAGGCCTCCCGGTCGGCGAAGGCGAGCTTGGCGCACTCGGCCACCGTGTGGACGTACTCGGCGCTCCCGAGGCCCATCGCCTCCAGGTCGAAGCCCTCCGCCAGCCGCAGCTGCTGGAGCAGGACCGGGCCCTGACCCCACGGCCCCGTCTTGCAGATCGTCCAGCCGTGGTGCTCGGCCGACACCGGCTCCTCCACCGTGGCTCGCCAGCCGGCCAGGTCGTCGCCGTCGAGCAGCCCCCGGTGGCGGCGGCCGCTCACGTCCATGACCTCGGCGACGGCCAGGTAGGCGGCGATCGCCTCGGCCACGAAGCCCTCGTAGAAGGCGGCCAGGGCGGCCTCGATCTGGCCGTCCCGGTCTGGTGAGGCCGCCTCGGCCTCGGCCAGCAGGCGCCGCCAGGTCGCGGCCAGGGCCGGGTTGCGCAGCCGCCCGCCCGGGGCCGGCACGCCCTCGGCCAGCCACACCTCGGCCGAGGACGGCCACTCGGCCCGGAACAGCGGCTCCACGGCCCGGATGGCCCCGCCGATCCTGGAGACGGCCGGGAACCCGTCCCCGGCGTAGCCGATCGCCGGCTCCAGCACCTCGCGCAGCCGCAGCGTGCCGTGGTCGCGCAGCAGCAGCATCCAGGCCCCGAACGCCCCCGGCACACAGGCGGCCAGCAGTCCGGTTCCCGGGATCAGGTCGAGCCCCAGGCCGGCGAACCGCTCGATGGTGGCCGCGGCCGGGACCGGCCCCTGCCCGTTCACCACCAGCACCCGCCCCAGCCCGGCCGGGGCGGCCAGAATCGGCACCTCGCCCCCAGGCCCGTTCAGGTGCGGCTCGACCACCTGGAGCACGAAGCCGGCCGCGACGGCGGCGTCGAAGGCGTTGCCACCCCGCTCCAGCACCGCCATCCCCGTCGCCGAGGCCAGCCAGTGAGTCGAGGAGACCATGCCGAAGGACCCACGCAGCTCGGGTCGGGTCGCGAACACGCCCTAAGCATAACCACCGAGCAACCTAGACCACCGGTCGAGCGGCGGCGGGGTCGGCACGCGCCTATTTGCTTGCGGGTTTGGTGGGGACGCGTCGATCATCGGTGGACCAGCCCCGAACAAGGACCCGCTCGATCATGCTCCGCGTTGTCGACCTGACCGTCGAGGTCGGGCACCGCCTGCTCGTCGCCGAGGCGAGCTTCACCGTCGCGCCCGGCGACGTGGTCGGGCTGGTCGGGCCCAACGGGGCCGGCAAGACCAGCCTGCTGAGGACGGTGAGCGAGCGGGCCACCTCGAAGCGGGACCCGGCCGTGTCCCTGGTCGGGGAGCTGGCCTGGCTGCCGCAGGAGTCGCCGCCGACCACGGCCTCGACCGGCCTGGCCCGGCTCCTGTCGGCCCGTGGGCTGGACCGGGCCCGGCACGAGCTGGAGGAGGCTCGGCGCAAGATCGACCAGAGCGCCGACGCCCGGGCCCGCGACCGGGCGATCAAGCGGTTCTCCGGGCTCCAGGAGCGGTTCGAGGCCGAGGGCGGTTACCGGGCCGAGGCCGAGGCCCGGCGGGTCGCGGCCGGGCTCGGCATCCCGGCCAGCGGGCTCGACCGGCCGCTGTCGGGCCTGTCCGGGGGCGAGCGGCGCCGGGTCGAGCTGGCCAGGGTGCTGCTCAGCCAGGCGACCACGCTGCTGCTGGACGAGCCCACCAACCACCTGGACGCCGACGCCAAGCGCTGGCTGGCCGGGTTCCTGGCCGACTTCTCGGGCGGGATCCTGCTCGTCTCCCACGACCTGCCCCTGCTCGACCGGGACGTCACCGGGGTGCTGGTGCTGGACCCGCTGACCGCCTCGATCGAGACCTACAAGGGCACCTGGACCCAGTACCTGGAGGCCAGCGAGGTCCGGGCCCGGTCCGAGGCCAAGGAGCGCAAGGTCCGGGAGCGCGACATCAAGCGGCTGTCGGCCTTCGTGGAGAAGTACCGCCACTCCAACGAGGTGATGGCCCGGCGGGCCATGGTCACCGAGCGCCGGGTCGAGAAGATGAAGGCCAGCCTGACCCCCGAGCGCAAGTCGGGGCGCAAGGTGGCGGTCCGCTTCCCCGACCCACCGCCCTCGGGCCGCTTCCCGCTGGACGCGGTCGACCTGTCCCGCTCCTACGGCGGCCCGCCGGTGTTCAAGCACGTCTCCTTCGACCTCCAGCGAGGCGAGCGGCTGCTGGTGCTGGGGCTGAACGGGGCCGGCAAGACCTCCCTGCTGCGCATCCTGGCCGGGATCGACACCCCGGACGAGGGCGAGGTCCGCCTCGGCCACGGGGCCGGGCTCGGCTACTACGCCCAGGAGCACGAAGGCCTCGACCCCGACGCCACCGCCATGGAGTCGCTCCGTGAGGTCGCCAAGGCCCCTGACGACCTGCTCCGGGGCGTCCTCGGCCACTTCCTGCTCGGCGGCGACCAGGCCCACCAGCCGACCCGGACCCTGTCCGGGGGCGAGAGGACCAAGCTCGCCCTGGCTCGCCTGGTCCTCGGCCGCCACAACGTCCTGCTCCTGGACGAGCCCACCAACAACCTGGACGTCCAGGCGGTCGAGGCCGTCCGCTCGGCCCTGGAGACCTACAGGGGCTCGGTGATCCTGGTCAGCCACGACACCCCCTTCGTCCAGAGCTTCGAGCCCGACCGGGTCCTGCTCATGCCCGACGGCGCCCTGGACGTCTGGAGCGAGGACTACCTGGACCTGGTCGCCCTGGACTGAGCGACTGTAGCTGGGGAGCGACTACCTGGGGTCCCTGATCCATCCATGTGGGGGGAGCTCGCTCCCCCCCACGGCCCCCCGAGAGCGCCGGTGCCAACGTCGCGTGCTTGCTCACCTTGCCGTGACGAGAGGTCAGATGTCAGAAATCATATGGAGCATGCCACCACTGTCGACGGTCCGTCAGCCGCTGTTCATGGAGGTCCCCCAGCAGCTGCTGGCCGACCTGGAGGCCCCGGCTTCGCCCGGTCGGCCGCCGAGGTCGAGCGGACCGTCCAGCCTGTCCCCGCCCGCGGGGCCCGGGTTCTCGGGGTCGGCCGCCGCCGGGTCGAGCGGCTCCGGCTGGCCCGTTCTTTCGGGGCCGGGGCGCCGTCACCGACCTCGGCGAGCTGGCCGGCCTGACCGGCGACGAGGGCCCCGACATGGTGGTGGAGGCGGTCGGCCAGCCCCAGGCCTGGTCCAGGCGGTGGCGGCGGTCCGGCGGGGCGGGAGACTGACGTGGCCACCGTGACGATCCTGGGCGCCGGGGCCATGGGCAGCGCCCTGGCCACCCCGGCGGTCGCCGCCGGCAACCGGGTCCGGCTCTGGGGGACCTGGCTGGACGGCGGCATCCTGGCCGAGCTGCGGGCCGGCCGCCCCCACCCCCGGACCGGCGTCGCCGTCGACCCGAGGGTCGAGCTGCACGACGCCGGCGGCCTGGCCGCCGCCCTGGCCGGCGCCGACCTGGTCGCCCTGGCCACCAGCTCCGACGGCGTGGTCGAGGTGGCCCGCCGGGCGGCGGCCGCCGGCCTGGCTGCGGGGACCCCGCTGCCGCTCTGCACCAAGGGGTTCGGGCGCCGGCCCGACGGCCGGGTCGAGCTGCTGCCCCCGCTGCTGGCATCCCTGGTTCCCGGCCGGGTGGTCGCCGTCGGCGGTCCCTGCAAGGCCAACGAGGTCGCGGCCGGGCGGCCGACGGCGGCGGTGTTCGCCGGCGCCGACCAGGCGGCCGTCGAGCGCTGCGCCCGCGTGCTCGGGACCCCCGCCTACCGGGTCGAGCGCAGCCGCGACCTCGACGGGGTGGAGGCGGCCGCCGCCAGCAAGAACGTCTACGCGATCGCCGTCGGGGTCTGCCACGGGCTGACCGAGGCCGGCGGCGAGCCCTGGCACGACCTGGCCGCGGCCACCTTCGCCCGGGCCGTGGCCGAGATGCGGCGGCTGGCCGTCGCCCTCGGGGGCCGCGAGGAGACCGTGCTCGGCCTGGCCGGAGTCGGCGACTTGGAGGTCACCTCGCTGTCCGGGCGCAACCGGGAGTTCGGCACCAGGGTCGGCCGGGGCGAGCCGCCAGCGGAGGCCCTGGCCGCCATGGCCGCCGCCGGCCAGACCGTCGAGGGGGTCCCGGCGGCCCGACTGGCCCGCGACGTGGCCACCCAACGTCAGCTCGGGCCGGAGGACCTGCCGCTGCTGGAGGCGGTCAACCGCATCCTCGACGGCGTCCCCGACCCGGCCGCCCTACTCGCCGGGACCGTCCTCCCCACCGGGAGACCACCCCGGCCCCGGTGACGGCGCCGACAGGCGGCCGGCCCGGCGCAGGCTCTCGCGTGGAACCCCGAGCGCCGCACCGTTCCCATGTAGCGGCCAAAGA
The DNA here is from genome assembly GCA_030146615.1 of Actinomycetes bacterium. Classification (GTDB taxonomy): domain Bacteria; phylum Actinomycetota; class CALGFH01; order CALGFH01; family CALGFH01; genus CALGFH01. The sequence continues at coordinate 132 of JASLBL010000557.1, read as the reverse complement.
AGGGGGCCGAGGAGTCCCCCCGGAACCCCTCGGCCCACCCGGCCCCCCCGGCCTCCAGGCTGTCGACGTGGCCGGCTCGACAGGTGTTCGTCCTGCCGCCTCGATCGGTTCATTCGGCGGCGAAGACGGGTT
>JASLBL010000522.1 GCA_030146615.1 Actinomycetes bacterium | reverse complement strand
CCAAGACACCCACTTCACGCGAGTCGCTCGAGGCCGAGGAGAAGGCCAGCGCCAAGCTCGGCAAGAAGGCCTACGAGGATGAGCTGGCCCGCCTCCAGCTGGAGCTGATCAAGCTTCAGGAGTGGATCAAGCACGCCGGGCTCCGCGTGGTGGTGGTGTTCGAGGGCCGCGACGCCGCCGGGAAGGGTGGAACGATCAAGCGGATCACCGAGAGCCTGAACCCCCGCATCTGCCGGGTGGTCGCCCTGGCCGCCCCGACCGAGCGGGAGCGCACCCAGTGGTACTTCCAGCGCTACGTCGCCCACCTGCCGGCGGCCGGCGAGATGGTCCTGTTCGACCGTAGCTGGTACAACCGGGCCGGGGTCGAGCGGGTCATGGGCTTCTGCACCGAGGAGGAGTACCAGGAGTTCCTCCGCGCCTGCCCGGAGTTCGAGCGCATGCTCCTGCGCTCGGGGATCATCCTGGTCAAGTACTGGTTCTCGGTCTCCGACGCCGAGCAGGAGCGCCGGTTCCAGCGCCGCCTCGCCGACCCGACCCGCCGCTGGAAGCTCAGCCCGATGGACCTCAAGTCACGCGAGATGTGGGTCGAGTACTCCCGGGCCAAGGACGACATGTTCCACTACACCGACACCAAGCAGTCGCCCTGGTGGGTGGTGGAGGCCGACGACAAGCGCCGGGCCCGGCTCAACTGCATCAGCCACCTGCTGGATCAGATCCCCTACGGCGACCTGACCCCCGAGCCGATCAAGCTGCCGCCGCGCCGCGACGACAGCGGCTATGTGCGGCCGCCCATGAGCGACCAGACCTTCGTGCCCAACCGCTACCCCTGAGAGACCGCCCGTGGCATCCATCGCGATCGGCGCCGACGACGCCGGGGCTCCCCTGAAGGAGCGCCTGGCCGCCTACCTCCAGCAGCGCGGCTTCCAGGTCCGCGACTTCGGCAACGGCGACGGCGTCGACTACCCCGACGTGGCCGCCGAGGTCGCCGAGGCCGTCGCCCGGGGCGAGCACGACCGGGCCCTGCTCGTCTGCGGCACCGGCCTCGGCATGGCCATCGCCGCCAACAAGGTCCCCGGCGTCCGCGCCGCCACCGCCCACGACCCCTACTCCGCCGAACGGGCCCGCAAGTCCAACAACGCCCAGGTCCTCACCATGGGCGCCCGCGTGATCGCCCCCGAAGCCGCCGAGAAGATCCTCGACCACTGGCTCACCGCCGAGTTCGAGCCCGGCCCCTCCTCCCCCAAGGTCGCCAAGCTGGAGGCCCTCGACGACCGCTACCGCCCGACCGGTTCCTGAACTCGCAGCAGGCCGTAGGCGATGCCGTCGGCGAGAGCTTCCCAGGAGGCGGTGACGATGTCGTCGGAGACGCCGACGGTGGTCCATTCGGCGTCGGGGTCGGCGGAGGTGACCAGGACCCGGGTGACGGCGCGGGTGCCGGCGCGGCCGTCGAGGATGCGGACCTTGAAGTCGACCAGGCTGACGTCCTTGAGCTCGGGGTGGCGGGGGGTCAGGGCGCGGCGCAGGGCCTGGTCGAGGGCGTGGACGGGGCCGACGCCCTCGCCGACGGCCAGGACCCGCTCGCCGTCGACGAGCAGGCGGACGGTGGCCTCGGAGATGTCGGTGCCGTCCTCCTTGCGCTCGACCATGACCCGGTAGCCCTCGAGGGTGAACGGCGGGTCGAAGGTGCCGCGCTCGCGGCGGACCAGCAGCTCGAAGGAGGCGTCGGCGACCTCGAAGGCGTAGCCGCGGTGCTCCAGCTCCTTGACCCGGTCCAGGACCCTGGTCCCGAGGGCCGGGTCGGCGTCCAGGTCGAGGCCGAGCTCGCCCGCCTTGGCGAGCACGTTGGAGCGGCCGGCGAGCTCCGACACCAGCACCCGGGCCCTGTTGCCGACCCGGCCGGGGTCGACGTGGCTGTAGGCGTCGGCCCGGCGGGCGATGGCCGAGGCGTGCAGGCCGGCCTTGGTGGCGAAGGCGGCCGCCCCGACGTACGGCTGGCGGTGGTCGGGCGGGAGGTTGGCCAGCTCGGCGATGGCGTGGGCGGTGGCGGTGAGGGCGGCCAGCCGGTCCTCGGGCAGTAGCTGGAGGCCCTGCTTGAGCTCGAGCCCGGCGACGATGGCGAACAGGTCGGCGTTGCCGCAGCGCTCGCCGTAGCCGTTGGCCGCGCCCTGGACGTGGCGGGCCCCGGCCTCGACCGCGACCAGCGAGTTGGCCACCGCGCAGGCCGAGTCGTCGTGGAAGTGGACCCCGACCCGGATCCCGGCCGGCAGGGCCGCCCGGACCTCGCGGACGACCCGGGCCACGGTGGTTGGCAGGCTGCCGCCGTTGGTGTCGCAGAGCACGACGGTGTCGGCCCCGGCGACGGCGGCCGCCTGGACGACGGCCAGGGCGTAGGCCGGGTCGGCGGCGTGGCCGTCGAAGAAGTGCTCGGCGTCGAAGGCGGCCCGGCGGCCGGCCGCCACCAGGTGGGCGATCGAGTCGCCGACCATGGCCAGGTTCTCGTCCAGGGTGGTCCGCAGGGCCTCGGTCACGTGCAGGTCCCAGGACTTGCCGACCAGGGTGACGATCGGGGCCTTGGAGTCCAGGAGGGCGTTCAGGTTGGGGTCGTCGTCGACGCCGCGGCCGGGCCGGCGGGTGGCCCCGAACGCGGCCAGGGTGGCGTGGCGCCAGGGAAGCTCGGCGGCCCGGGCGAAGTACTCGGCGTCCTTGGGGTTGGACCCTGGCCAGCCGCCCTCGATGACGTCGACGCCGAGGTCGTCGAGCAGCCGGGTCACCCGCAGCTTGTCGGCCACGGTGAACTGGAGGCCGACCTGCTGCGACCCGTCGCGCAGGGTGGTGTCGTAGGTCTCTACGTGGTCCTCGGTGGGCATGCTGGACAAAGGGGGGACTCCTGGCTCGGAGCTAGGCGACCGGTTCGACCCAGTCGCGGTAGCGCTCGTCGCGGCCGGTGGTGGCCGCCGAGAAGACTTCCTGGAGCCGGCGGGTAATCGGCCCCGGGTCGCCGAGGACCCGGTCGTCCACCTCCCGGATGGGCACGACCTCGGCGGCCGTGCCGGTGAAGAAGGCCTCGTCGGCCAGGTACAGGTCGGTGCGGACCAGGTCGTTCTCGCGCACCGGGATGCCCTCGCCCTCGGCGATGGTGATGATGCTGTCGCGGGTCAGCCCGGCCAGGCAGCCGGCGGCCAGGGGCGGGGTGTGGAGGACGCCGTCGCGGACGGCGAACACGTTCTCGCCCGACCCGTCGGTCACGTACCCGTTGGGATTCAGCAGGATGCCCTCGTCGTAGCCGGCCTTGACCGCCTCGGCCTTGGCCAGCGAGGAGTTGATGTACTGGCCGGTGGCCTTGGCCGCCGGGGGGATGATGTTGGGGTCGAGGCGCCGCCAGGAGCTGACCTTGGCCCTGACCCCGGTCTCGAACGCCTCCTCGCCCAGGTAGGCGCCCCACGGCCAGCAGGCGATGACCATGCTGATCGGCGAGTTGAGCGGGTTGAGACCGATCTCGCCGTAGCCGAGGAACACCAGCGGGCGGATGTAGCAGGCCGGCAGGTTGTTCATGGCGACCAGGTCCTTGGTCACCTTGACGGCCCCCTCGAGGGAGACCGGCGGCTCCATGTGGTAGATCTTGGCGCTCCGGTAGAGCCGTTTCATGTGGTCGGTGAGCCGGAACACGGCCGGCCCGGCGTCGGTCGCATAGGCGCGGATGCCCTCGAACACGCCCCAGCCGTAGTGGAGCGACGGGGTCAGCACGTGGACCCGGGCGTCGTCCCAGTCGACGTACTCCCCGTCCATCCAGATCTTGCTGCTTGGTGTGATCGGCATCGCCGCCTCCTGTCAGTTTGGGGACCCGCCGCCCGCGACCGCGGTGGCGATCCGGTCCCCGAGCGCCTGGGTCGAGTATCCCGCAGCCCCTGGCAGGGCCGCTATGGCACCCGCCTCGACCGCGGCCGCGGCCTCCCGCTCCCCCAGATGGCCAAGGAGCAGGGAGGCCGAGAGTACGGCCGCGACCGGGTTGGCCCGGCCGGTGCCGGCGATGTCGGGCGCCGACCCGTGCACTGGTTCGAACAAGGAGGGGGACGAGTCTGGGTTGAGGTTGGCGCTGGCGGCGGTGCCGAGGCCGCCGGCGATGGCCGCGCCCAGGTCGGTGAGGATGTCGCCGAACAGGTTGTCGGTGACGATCACGTCGAACCGTCCCGGGTCGCTGACCAGGTACAGGCAGGCGGCGTCGACGTGGGCGTAGTCGAGCGCGACCCCGGTGTCGGCGGCCACCTCCCGGGCCGCCCGCTGCCAGAGGTCGCCGGCGTGGACCAGCACGTTGGTCTTGTGGACCAGGGTGAGCCGGCCGGCCCGCTCCCGGGCCTTGCCGGCGGCGAACCGCAGGCAGCGCTCGACCCCGGCCCTGGTCTCGATCGAGGTCTCGGTGGCGGCCTCGCCCGGGCCGCCCCGGTGGACGGTCCCGCCGGCGCCGACGTAGACGCCCTCGGTGTTCTCCCGTACCACCAGCAGGTCGATGTCGTCGGGCTTGACGTCGGCCAGCGGCGAGGCCACCCCCGGGTACAGCTTGACCGGCCTGAAGTTCACGTAGAGGTCGAGCTCGAAGCGGAGCCGCAGCAGCAGGCCTCGCTCCAGCACCCCAGGGGGCACGTCGGGCCGGCCGACGGCCCCGAGCAGGATGGCGTCGACCTGGCGCAGCTCGGAGAGCACGGGGTCGGGCAGGACCTCGCCGGTGCGCAGGTACCGGTCGGCCCCGAGGTCGTAGTCGACCCAGTCGAGGCCGAAGCCGAAGCGCGCCCCGGCCGCCTCGGCGGCCTTGCGCGCCTCGGCCACGACCTCGGGCCCGATCCCGTCCCCGGCCAGGACGGCCACACGGTAGCCCCTGGGATCGCTCAACTAGGCCTCCGTGCCGAACACGCGGCCGAGGGCGACCCGGCCCTCGGACTCCTCGGCCGGTGGCTCGGGCGCCGAGGACGACGACGGGGCCGCCTCGGCCTCGACGTCGACCCCGAAGACCCGGGCCATGGCGGCGTGCGCCTCCTCGGGACGGGCCTGTTGCCTGGGTCGCCTGGTCATGCCGGCACTTCCTTCCGTTCGGTGCTGCGGGCGAGCTTGTTGACGGCCTGCAGGTAGGCGCGCGCCGAGGCCTCGACCACGTCGGTGGCCACGCCGCGCCCGGTTACTCGCACCCCCTCGTACTCCACCTGCACGGTCACGTCCCCGAGGGCGTCGGTGCCGCCGGTCACCGCCGACACATGGAACTCGACGAGCTTGGCGTCGACCCCGGTGGCCTTGGCGATGGCCGCGCAGGCGGCGTCGACCATGCCGTCGCCGATGGCCGACTGCTCGACCACCCCGGCGTCGTGGCTGAGCCGCACGGTGGCCGTCGGCGACATCACCGTGCCCCCGGCCACCTGGAGCCCGACGAACCGGAAGGCGGCGTCGTCGGCCAGGACCTCCCCGGCGACCAGCGCCTCCAGGTCGACGTCGGTGATGCGGGGCTTGCGGTCGGCCAGCTCCTTGAACCGGGTGAAGGCCTTGTCCAGCTCCTCGCGGCTCAGGTCGAAGCCCAGCTTCTGGAGGGCGTCGGCCACGGCGTGGCGGCCGGAGTGCTTGCCGAGCACGATCCGCGACCCGGCGTAGCCCAGCTCGACCGGGTCCATGTGCTCATAGGTGGTCCGCTCCATCAGCACGCCGTGCTGGTGGATGCCGGACTCATGCGCGAAGGCGTTGGCCCCGACGATCGCCTTGTTGGGCTGGATCGGGTAGCCGGTGAGCAGGCTGACCAGCCGCGAAGTGCGGGCGATCTCGCGGGTGTTGACCTCGGTCTGCACCCCCAGGCTGGACTGGTGGGTGCGCAGGGCCATCACCACCTCCTCCATGGAGCAGTTGCCAGCCCGCTCGCCGATGCCGTTGACGGCCACCTCGACCTGGCGGGCCCCGGCCTGTACGGCCGAGATGGAGGAGGCCACCGACACGCCCAGGTCGTCGTGGCAGTGGACGCTCCAGACGGCCCGGTCCGCCCCCGGGACCTCGGCGATCAGCCAGGAGACAAGCTCGGAGAAGGCCTCGGGCAGCATGTAGCCGACCGTGTCGGGGACGTTGCAGGTGGTCGCCCCGGCCGCGATGGCGGCGGCGTAGACCTGCTTGAGGAACTCGGGGTCGGAGCGGGTGGCGTCCTCGGCCGAGAACTCGACGTCATCGGTGTAGCCCTTGGCCCGGGATACGGCGCCCTCGGCCGCGGCCAGGACCTCGGCCGGGGTCATGCGCAGCTTGTGCTCCATGTGGATGGGGCTGGTGGCGATGAAGGTGTGGAGCCGGGCCCGTCCGGCCGGGGCCAGGGCCTCGGCGGCCCGGTCGACGTCGCCGGGGGCGGTCCTGGCCAGGGCGGCGATAGTCGCCCCCTTGACCCGCTCGGCGACGGCCCGGACGGCCTCGAAGTCGCCCTGGGAGGCCTGGGGGAAGCCGGCCTCGATGACGTCGACGCCCAGGCGGGCCAGCTGCTCGGCGATCTCCACCTTGGCCTTGGCGTTGAGGTTGATCCCCGGGGCCTGCTCCCCGTCGCGCAGGGTGGTGTCAAAGACGATGATCCGCTCGGCCACGGCCGGCGACCTCCTTGTGGGCTCCGCTTGCCTTCCGTTTCCTCCTGCCCGCCTCGAGGCTCTCCGTGGGGCGGCCGGCGTAGGCCGCCCCACGGCAGCGGAGGATCAGAAGCAGCGGCGCGCCGGAGGTCGTCCGGGTCATGCGCCCGCTCCCGTCTGGGCGAGCTGGATGAAGGTCGCCTCGTGGGCGCCGATCTCCCGCTCCACCCGGTCGAGCACGCCGGCCGGGATGCCGGCGTCGACGGTCAGCGCCATCAGGGCCTCGCCGCCCTGCTTGCGCCGGCCAACCTGCATCTGTGCGATGTTGACGCCGCTCTCCCCGAGCAGCGTCCCGACCCGGCCGATCACGCCCGGGCGGTCCTCGTAGAACAGGAACGCCATGTGCCGGGCCGGGGCCATGTCGACGGCGATGCCGTTGATGGCCACCAGCCGCTCGTTGTCGCGGGGGCCGACGGTGGTGCCGGCCACCCCCACCGGGCCCCGCGACCCCTCGCCGGACAGCGTGATCAGGTTCACCCAGTCGCGGCTGTGGCGGGTCTTGGACTCGGTGACCTCGATGCCCCGCTCGGCCGCCAGCAGGGGCGCGTTCACGAAGGTGACCGGCTCGTGGCAGACCGGGCCGAGCAGCCCCTTGAGGGCGGCCAGGGTCAGCACCCGGATGTCCTGCTCGACCAGGGCCCCGACGTAGTCGATCTGGAGGCGGCCGCCGCCGACGGCGCTGGTCCGGCCCCCCGGCCCGCCGCCGGCCAGGGCCACGTACAGCTGCCCCAGCTTCTCGACCAGCCCCACGAACGGCCGCAGGGCGTCGGGCACCGGGCCGGCGTCGACGTTGACCGCATTGGGCACGAACTGGCCGGCCAGGGCGAGCAGCAGCTGCTCGGCGATGGCGATGCCGGCCTTGTCCTGGGCCTCGGCGGTGGAGGCGCCCAGGTGCGGGGTGACGACAACCTCGTCCAGCTCGAACAGGGGGCTCTGGCTGGTCGGCTCCTCGGCGAACACGTCCAGGGCGGCCCCGGCCAGCTGGCCGTCGTCGACCGCCTTGGCCAGGGCGGCCTCGTCCACGATCCCGCCCCTGGCCGTGTTGACCAGCCGGGCCCCCGTCTTCATGGCGGCCAGCTCGGCCTCGCCGATCAGCCCGGTCGTCTCCGGCGTCTTGGGCAGGTGGATGGTGACCACGTCGGCCCGCCCCAGGACCTCGGCCAGGCTGGCCAGCTCGACCCCCATCTGGGCGGCCCGCTCCCGGCTCACGAAGGGGTCGTAGGCCAGCAGCCGCATGCCGAAGGCGTTGCAGCGCTGGGCGACCAGGGCCCCGACCCGGCCCAGGCCGACAATGCCCAGGGTCTTGCCGTACAGCTCGGACCCCTGGAAGCGGCTCCGCTCCCAGCGGCCCTCGCGCAGGGCGGCATGGGCCTGGGGGATGTTGCGGGCCTGAGCCAGGATCAGGGCCACGGTGTGCTCGGCGGCCGAGATCACGTTGGACTGGGGGGCGTTGACGACCATGATCCCGAGCCGGGTGGCCGCGGCCACGTCGACGTTGTCCAGGCCGATGCCGGCCCGCCCGACGACCTTGAGGTCGCGGCCGGCCTCCAGCACCTCGGCGTCGACCCGGGTGGCCGACCGAACCACCAGGGCATCGACCCCGGCGACCGCCTCCAGCAGCTCCTCGCGGGTCATGGCGGTCCGCGCGTCCACCTCGTGGGCGGTGCGCAGCAGCTCGACGCCGGCGTCGGCCAGCGGCTCGGCGATCAGGACACGGGCCATGTGCTCGACGCTACCCCTTGTCCCGCAGCCAGGACATCATCCGGCGCAGGGGCTTCCCGGTCCGCTCGATCGGGTGGTTCGCCCCGGCCTCGCGCATCCGGGTGAAGTTGGGCCGGCCCTGGTCGTCCTCGCCGACCCACTCAGCTGCGAACGCCCCGGACTGGATCTCGGACAGGATGCGGCTCATCTCGGCCTTGGTGGCGTCGTTGATGATCCGGGGCCCACGGGTGTAGTCGCCGTACTCGGCCGTGTCCGACACCGAGTAGCGCATGCCGGCCAGGCCGCCCTCGTACAGCAGGTCGACGATCAGCTTGAGCTCGTGCAGGCACTCGAAGTAGGCGACCTCGGGCTGGTAGCCGGCCTTGGTCAGGGTCTCGAAGCCGGCCTGGACGAGCGCGGTGGCGCCGCCGCAGAGCACGGCCTGCTCGCCGAACAGGTCGGTCTCGGTCTCCTCCTGAAAGGTGGTGACCAGCGCCCCGGCCCGGGTCCCGCCGATCGCCCTGGCATAGCTCTTGGCCAGGTCCCAGGCCTTGCCGGAGGCGTCCTGGGCGACCGCGACCAGCACCGGGGTGCCCTGGCCGTTCTCGAACTGGCGGCGGACCAGGTGGCCGGGGCCCTTGGGGGCGACCATGGCCACGTCCACGGTGTCGGGCACCTCGATGTAGCCGAAGTGGATGTTGAAGCCGTGGGCGAAGAACAGGGCGTCGCCGGGGTTGAGGTTGGGGGCGATGTCTGAGGCGTACAGGTGCCGCTGCACGGTGTCGGGGACCAGCACCATGATCAGGTCGGCCCACGCCGTCGCCTCGGCCGGGCTGGTCACGGTCAGCCCGGCGGCCTCGGCCTTGGCCCGGCTGGCCGAGCCCTCGGCCAGGCCGACCCGGACCTCGCAGCCCGAGTCGTGCAGGGACAGGGCGTGGGCGTGGCCCTGGGAGCCGTAGCCGAGCACGGCGACCTTGCGGGACTGGACGAGGCCGAGGTCGGCGTCGTCGTCGTAGTAGATCGTGGCCATCTCTTGGGTGCCTCCTTCGAGGAGCGGTTCGCGTCAGGCGGGTCGGGCGGCCACCCGCAGCGGCTTGTCGCTGATGCCCTTGCCGCCGCGGGCCAGGGCGACCCGGCCGGTGCGGGCCAGCTCGCGGATGCCGTAGGGGTCGAGCAGCTCGAGCATGGCCTCGACCTTGGGCGGGCTGCCGGTGGCCTCGATGGTGAGGGCGTCGGGGCCGACGTCGACGATCTTGGCCCGGAACATCTCGGCCAGCTCGATGATCTGGTACCGGACCGACGGGTCGGCCTTGACCTTGACCAGGACCAGCTCGCGCTCCACCGACCGGTCCGGCTCCAGCTCGACGATCTTGAGCACGTGGACCAGCTTGTTGAGCTGCTTGGTGACCTGCTCGAGGGGCCGGTCGGCGCAGTCGACGACGATCGTCATGCGGCTGCGGCCCTCATCCTCGGTCGGCCCGACGGCCAGGCTGTCGATGTTGAAGCCGCGCCGGCTGAACAGCCCGGAGATTCGGGCCAGGACCCCCGGCCGGTCCTCGACCAGCACCGAGATGGTATGGGTGCTCATCAGGTGCGCACCTCCCGGCGGGTCGCCGCCGCCTGCTCCTCGGGGGAGAACTCGGGGCCGAGGATGATCTCGTCGTTGGGCCGGCCGGCCGGGACCATCGGGAAGACGCCTTCATGGGTGTCGACCCGGAAGTCCACCACCACCGACTGGTCGTCGGTGGCCAGGGCCTTGTCCAGGGTGGCGTCGACGTCCTCGGCCCGGTCGCAGCGCAGGCCGAGCGCGCCGTAGGCCTCGGCCAGCTTCACGTAGTCCGGGCACTCGAAGCCGAGGTGCACCTCGGAGTAGCGCTCGTCGTAGAACAGCTCCTGCCACTGGCGGACCATGCCCAGGTGGCCGTTGTTGAGGATCAGGACCTTGATCGGGATCCGCTCGGTGGTGCAGGTGGCCAGCTCCTGGGCGGTCATCTGGAAGCAGCCGTCGCCGTCGATCGCGACCACCAGCTCGTCGGGCCGGCCGACCTTGGCCCCCATGGCCGCCGGGACGGCGAAGCCCATCGTGCCCAGCCCGCCGGAGTTGATCCAGGACCGGGGCCGGTCGAAGCGGAAGTGCTGGGCGGCGTACATCTGGTGCTGGCCGACCCCGGCGACCACGACCGCCTCGCCGCCGGTCAGGGCCGACACCCGCTCGACCACGTGCTGGGGCTTGAGCGGCCCGCCGTCGCGCTGGTCGTAGCGGAACGGGAAGCGCTGCTTCCACTGGGCGCAGGCCCGCTGCCAGGCCTCGGTGTCGCCGGCCCCCTCGGACGCGACGGCCGCCTTGTAGGCCGCCGCCAGCTCCTCGACGACCGACCTGACGTCTCCGACGATGGGCACGTCGGCGGCCCGGTTCTTGCCGATCTCGGCCGGGTCGATGTCGGCGTGGACGATCCTGGCCTTGGGAGCGAAGGTGGCCAGGTTGCCGGTGACCCGGTCGTCGAAGCGGGCCCCGAGGGCGACCAGCAGGTCGGCCTCCTGGAGAGCGGCCACGGCGGCGTAGTTGCCGTGCATGCCGGGCATGCCCAGGGCCAGGGGGTGGCTGTCGGGGAAGGCCCCGCGGGCCATCAGGGTGGTGGTGACCGGGGCCCCGGAGGCCTCGGCCAGCTCGCGCAGGGCGGCCTCGGCCCCGGCCTTGGTGACGCCGCCGCCGACGTACAGCACCGGCCGGCGGGCCGTGCGCAGCAGGGCCGCGGCCTCCCGGACCCGCTTGCCGTTGGGCCGGGTCACCGGGCGGTAGCCGGGCAGCTCGGTGGTCGACGGCCAGCTCCACTCGGTGGTGGCCTGGAGGATGTCCTTGGGCACGTCGACCAGCACCGGGCCGGGGCGGCCGGAGGCGGCGATGTGGAACGCCTCGGCGATCGCCCCGGGGATGCGGTCGATATCCAGCACCAGCTCGTTGTGCTTGGTCACCGGCATGGTGATGCCGGTGGTGTCGGCCTCCTGGAAGGCGTCGGAGCCGATCGCCCAGCTCGGCACCTGGCCGGTGATGGCGACCAGGGGCACCGAGTCCATGTAGGCGTCGCACAGGGCGGTGACCAGGTTGGTGGCGCCGGGTCCGCTGGTCGCCATGCAGACCCCGACCTTGCCGGTGGCCCAGGCGTAGCCCTCGGCGGCGTGGCCGGCGCCCTGCTCGTGGCGGACCAGGATGTGGCGCACCGACGACTCCCGCAGCGGGTCGTAGGCGGGAAGGATGGCCCCGCCGGGAAGGCCGAACACGACCTCGACGTCGCAGGCTTCCAGGCTGCGGATGAGCGATTGGGCGCCGGACAGCTTCACAGTTGCTCCCAGGGAGTTGGTAGCCGGGCAAGAAAAAAACCTCCTGCCCGAGGGCGTAGGAGGTTCCGCGCGGGTCCGCCTATGGCGGCGGTCCCGCGCTAGTCGATAAGTACCAGGGTGATCCGGGGCGGCATCAAGCTTCCTGTCGCAGGCGGCGGTAACGTTTCTGGGATGGTACCGACCGTGTCAAGCTCGCGAGCGGCCGAAGCCGCCGTCACCTACCGTGAGCAGGCACCTCCGCCCGAACCGGGCCCGTGGGTGCGCTGCCTCTGGCAGTTGACCGTTCAAGGCGAGGGCGGTCCGGCTGGATCGTTCCCGACGGCTTCAAGGACCCGGCCGCCGGCGCGCGACCCGCAGGCGCGCCCGACCCTGGCCGAGGCGGCGATCCTCGCCGGCTACGCCGACCAGGCCCACATGACGGCCGAGTGCACCCGCCTGGCCGGCCGCGGGCCACCATGGCGGCGGACGACGACCGCTGATTGTTGAGGAGGAGACCGTGAGCGACCTGCTGGATGGTGCGGCCGGGTTCGTGTGGCGGGCCGGGCGGCTGATCGACCGGCACCGGTTCGCCCACCTGTTCCTGGGTGGTGGCCGGGGGCCGGTGCTGGCGGCACTGGCCGCCTACCAGAACCCCGACGGCGGGTTCGGGAACGCGCTCGAGCCGGACCTGCGCGGGCCGGGGAGCCAGCCGGAGCCGGTCGAGGTGGCCTTCCGGGTGCTGGACGAGGTCGATGCCATGGACGACCCGATGGTGGCGGCGGCCTGCGACTGGCTGGTCTCGGCGAGCACGGCCGAGGGCGGGGTGCCGTTCGTGCTTCCCTCGGCCCTCGAGTACCCGCGGGCCCCGTGGTGGCAGACCGAGCCGGACCCGCCGGCCGGGCTGGTGCCCACGGCGGCCATCGCCGGGCTGCTCCACAAGCACCGGGTCGCCCACCCGTGGCTGGAGGGAGCGACCGCCTTCACCTGGCGGGCCGCCGACGCCATCGCCGAGACCAACGCCTACGAGGTCCGGTCCGTGCTCACCTTCCTGGACCACGTCCCCGACCGGGACCGGGCCGAGGCGAGGTTCCGGCGGATCGGCGACCTGACTCTGGAGCAGGGGCTGGCCGCCCTCGACCCGGCGGCCACCGGCGACGTCCACACCCCGCTGGACTTCGCCCCGTCCCCGGACGCCATGGCCCGCCGCCTGTTCCCCGACGAGGTCATCGAGGCCCACCTGGAGGCCCTGGCCGCCGGCCAGCAGCCCGACGGCGGCTGGACGGTCGGCTGGCCGGCCTGGACCGAGGCCGCCGGCCTCGAATGGCGCGCCTGGGCCACCGTCCACAACCTCGGGGTCCTGCGCGCCTACGGCCGCCTCGGCTAGGGAAGCAACGGCGCCCTGCGCGAGGCCACACAGGGCCGCCTGCCC
>JASLBL010000502.1 GCA_030146615.1 Actinomycetes bacterium | reverse complement strand
TGAGCGGCCTGGGTGATGTCGCAGCCTCCCCAGAGATAGTCGTTGAGCGAATAGCCCATCGCTTCCTGGTTCAGCCCGAACAGCGCATGAATCCCGGGGGACTGCAGGTCGGTGTCGACAACCGCGATGCGTTGGCCTTCTGCAGCCAGCAGCGTCGCCACGTTGGCCGCCGTGTTGGATTTGCCGGTGCCCCCACGAAACGAATGGATCGAGATGACCCTCGACATCGTGCCACTCCTACCTAGGAGTCCGGGTCCAGACGAAGTTCGGAGACCTTCCGCTGGAGGTCCTGGAAGTACTCGGTCTCGGTGATCTCGGCCACCTGCCGGGCGGCCCTCACCTCGTCGATCTCGATGCGCAGCTTACGCACCTCCTGCTTCAGGCGCCGCTCGCGCGCCCGGACTTCGGTCGCCATCTGTTGGAAGACGCGTGCCAGTTGTCCGAGGGCGTCGTCGCGGCCGGCGACGCCGTCCAGCTGCCTGCTTTCGAAGGCTCCGGTCTCGACGGCTGCCGCCGCTGCCACGACGTGGCCCACCTGCTCGAGGTATTCCTGCTCGAGGTCGTCGAGGCGTTTCCTGGCAAGTCCGGCATTGATCCTGGCCCGAAGCAGCACCGGGTCGAACGGCTTGGGTAGATAGTCGTCCGCGCCCAGCTCGATGCACTTGACGACGCTCTTGATGTCCTCGAGGGCCGAGATCATGATCACCGGCGTATGCCGGAGCTTGGGGTCACTCCGGATGTGCTCCAGCACCTGGTAGCCGTCCATCTCCGGCATCAGCACATCCAACAGCACGCAGTCGAACAGCTGGTCGCGAAGCGCCTGGAGCGCCTGCAGCCCGTTCGCCACCGCCCGCACGTGGTGGCCGTCTTGCTCGAGGCCTCGGGACAGGAGCAGGCGATTCATCGCATCGTCGTCGACCACCAGCACGACCGCGGGACCTTCGGTCATGGCCTGCCCCGCGCCGGCACCGTTTCCAGGGCGAGGGCTCCATGTCGCTTCACCGCAGCCTCCCTAAGCATTTGGGTGTCGGAGACGGAAGGTCCATGAAGCGAGCCCGCCGCCGAGCATGGCAACCCGGTCACCAACTTCCATACGGCAGCAATCGAGCTACGCTGCATCTGTCCGGTCAGAACGGTGGGCGAGCGGCCTGGAGATCGACGCGGACTCGGAGGTACTCGTCCTCGGCCTGCGCGAGTGTCTCGGCGGAGCCCTCGGCATCCTCGAGGTGGCGGCACAGGTCGGCGAGCCGATGCGCGCCCAACGTCGCGCTGGTCGACTTCAGCGTATGGGCGGCCCGGCGCAGCCCCGCGGCCTCCCGTGCGGCCAGCGCGTCGCGCATCGCCACCAGCAGGGCTGGCGCGTCAGCCAGATAGGTGTCGATCAGCTCGGCCAGGAAAGCCGGATCGTCGCCGGTCGCCTGCGACAACGCCGCGAGCACCCGGTGGTCGACCGCTTCGGTCAATGTCCCTCCCCTCGTCCGGCTGATATGTGGCTGACGACCGCTTCGCGGTACTCCGCTACCGGCTCCTCCTCCCTTTCGGCGGGCCGTCGCGCTTGATCACGGGACGCATTGCGAGCGACATAACAGCTGCTAGCCCTCCGAGGGCTGGTTTGAGCTGGCGCGCCGGGCGGTCGGTACCTTGGCCAACGCGGTAGCGAGTTCTCCGGGCCGGATCGGTTTGCTGACGTAGTCGTCCATGCCCGCCGCGAGATAGGCCTCGCGGTCGCCCTGCATGGCGTTGGCGGTCATCGCGATGATCCACGGCCCGTCCTCGCCGGACAGCTGCCGCTGCCGGATCTGTCGGGTCGCCTCCACCCCGTCCAGCTCGGGCATCTGGATGTCCATGAGGACGACGTCGTAACGCTGACGCACGAGGGCGTCAAGGACCTCGTGGCCGTCGCCCGCCACGTCGGCCCGGAGCCCCATGCGTTCCAGCAGCCGCAACGCCAGCTTTTGGTTGACCGCGTTGTCCTCCGCCAGCAGGACGCGCAAGCCGGAAACCGGCCGCGCGGAGTCCACAGACGCCCGGGCAGGCACGACCGGCTCGGGCGTTGCCTGGACGAGTACCTCGAGCAGGGTGTCGAGCAGCTGGGAGGGCTTCAGCGGCTTGGTGAGGTAGGAGGCGAAGCCGACCGCCTCCACCTCCGTCTCCCGCCGTCCAAGCGAGGAGCACAGGACCAGCGGAAGCTCCCGGCCGCCAGGGATCGCCCGAATCCGCTGGGCAAGCGCGACGCCGTCCATTTCGGGCATCCGCATGTCGAGGATCGCGACGTCGAACGGCTCACCGGCCTGGATCCAGGCCACCGCCTCGCTGGGTGAGCCCGTCGCCCGCACGCGCAGCCCCCACGCCGTCGCCTGCTTGACCAGGATGCGGCGATTGGTCTGGTTGTCGTCGACGACCAGCAGCCGGCGACCGTGCAGCTCGGTGTGCTCCCGGTGGAGCCGGACATCGACCGGGATGGCGTCGGCTGCCTCGACGACCGCGGTGAACCGGAAGGTGGTCCCGGCGCCGACCTGGCTGACAACCTCCATCGACCCGCCCATCAGCTCGGCCAGTCGTTTGCTGATGACCAGGCCGAGTCCGGTGCCGCCGTACTTGCGGGTCGTCGATGGGTCCAGCTGCGAGAACGACTGGAACAGTCGGTCGATTCGATCGGGGGCGATGCCGATGCCGGTATCGCGGACGGCGAACTGGAGCTGGTACGCGCCGCCGTCCAGCGGCCGCGACTCGACCATCACGACGACCTCGCCTTGTTCGGTGAACTTCAGCGCGTTCGACAGCAGGTTGAGCAGGATTTGGCGCAGCCGGGTGACGTCCCCGACCACGGCTTCGGGGGTGTCCTGGCTCCACACGTACGCCAGGTCAATGGCACGCGAGCGGGGCAGCGTGGCGGCCGCCAGGTCGAGCGTGGACTCCAGGCACGACCGGAGGTTGAACGGCGCCCGCTCGAGGTCCAGCTGACCCGCCTCGATCTTGGAAAAGTCGAGGATGTCGTTGATGATCGTGAG
>JASLBL010000439.1 GCA_030146615.1 Actinomycetes bacterium | reverse complement strand
GGACGGCTCGACCAGGGTCGCCCCGGGGGCCAGCCTTCCCGACTTCTCGGCGTCCTCGACCATGGCCCGGGCGATCCGGTCCTTGACGCTGCCGGTCGGGTTCTGGCCCTCCAGCTTGGCCCAGAGGCGGACGCCGGGCCGGGGCGAGAACCGCGGCAGCCCCACCAGCGGGGTGTTGCCGATGGCGTCGGCCAGGTCCTCGTAGCGCATCTCGCTAACCTCCGGCCACCGCCGGCAGGATCGCGACCACGTCGCCGTCGGACAGCTTGGCGTCGAGGGCGCCCAGGAACCGGACGTCCTCGTCGTTGACGTAGACGTTGACGAAACGGTGCAGGGAGCCGTCCTCGGTGAGCAGCTGCCCGGCGATCCCCGGGTAGCGCCGGTCGAGGTCGCCGAGCAGGTCGCGGACGGTGTCGCCGTCGGCCGAGACGGCTTTCTCGCCGCCGGTGTGCTTGCGCAGGATCGTCGGGATACGGACTTCAACGGCCATCAAGGCCTCCTGGAGCTGGGTTCGCGTTGAGCGGGGAGCACGTGGCGCCGGTGCTCAGGCGCCGGTGGACGGCCACCGCCGACATCGCCCGTAGCGGGCCGCCGGGCCCTGCCGGTGCCAGACCGGGCAGGCCAGGCCGTCGGCGGGCGGCCTCATCCGGCCACCCCGGCCGTCCGCCGCCCCAGCTCCTCCTCGTCGACCCGGCCGTCGCGGATGCGGAAGGCCCGCAGCACGGGCGCGTCCTGGTCGGCCAGGGAGAGGATCAGGTAGGCGGCCTCAGGGTAGGCGGCCAGCTCGACGTCGGTCCGCGAGGGGTAGGCCTCGGTGGCCACGTGCGAGTGGAAGATCCCGACCAGGTCGAGGCCGAGGTCGTCCATCTCGGTCATGGCCCGCAGCTGGGCCTTGGGCTCGACCACGTAGAAGGTCGGGCTGGCCTCGGCGTTGGGCAGGGCGTAGACGCGCTCGACCGACCCGTCCCGGCCGGCCAGGAGCGCGCAGGCCTCGTTCGGGTACTCGGCCCTGGCGTGCGCCACCAGGGCCTCGAAGTGGTCGTCGTCGATCCGCAGCATCGCCTTCCTCCTGGTAACCGAGGGTAGCATCGGGGCAGGCCCCCGACCATCGCGCCCCCCGGCCGCTCAGGCCGGCGGCAGTCGCCGCACCCCAATCCGCCCGGCCGGCCCCTCCAGGACCCGGCCGACGACCGCCGGCTCGATCCCCCGGCCGCGGAGGTCGCCGACCAGCCCGCCCAGGCGCTCGGGGGCGACCGACAGCAGCAGCCCGCCCGAGGTCTGGGCATCGTGCAGCAAGGTGGCCACCACCGGGGGCAGGCCCGCCTCCAGCTCGACGTGGTCGCGCAGGTAGGCCTCGTTGTTTCGGGTGCCGCCGGAGACGAACCCGGCCGCGGCCAGCTCGGCCGCGCCAGGCAGGAACGGCACCCGGGCCGCGTCCACCTGCCCGGCGACCCCGCTGGCCCGCAGCATCCGGTGGAGGTGGCCGAGCAGCCCGAACCCGGTGACGTCGGTGGCCGCCTCGACCCCGGCGGCCAGGGCGGCCTCGGCGGCGTCGCGGTTCAGGGTGGTCATGGCGGCGACCGCGGCCGCGACGACGGCCGGGTCGGGGTCGCCGCGCTTGACCGCGGTCGACACCACCCCGGTGCCGAGCGGCTTGGTCAGGACCAGCCGGTCGCCCGGCCGGGCCCTGGCGATGGTCAGCAGCCGGTCCGGGTCGGCCAGCCCGACCACGGCCAGGCCGTACTTGGGCTCGGGGTCGTCGATCGAGTGGCCGCCGACCACCGGGCAGCCGGCCTGGGCGGCGACCTCGGCCCCGCCCCGCAGGACCTCGGCCAGCAGCTCCACGGGCAGGTCGGCGGCCGGCCAGGCGGTCAGGTTGAGGGCGATCAGGGGCCGGCCGCCCATGGCGTAGACGTCGGAGAGGGCGTTGGCGGCGGCGATCCGCCCCCAGTCGCGGGCGTCGTCGACGATCGGGGTGAAGAAGTCGGTGGTCAGCACCAGGGCCCGTTCGTCGTCGAGGCGGAGCACGGCCGCGTCGTCGCCGTCGGCCGCCCCGACGAGCAGGTTGGCGTCGGCGCCGCCGCCCAGCCCCTGGCCGACGCTGGCCATCAGCTGCTCGAGGGTGGCCAGGGGCAGCTTGCAGGCGCAGCCGGCCCCGTGGGAGAGGGCGGTCAGACGGGGCAGCTCGGCAGCGGTGGTCATGATGGTCGCGCTCCTCTACGGGGGAATCCACCCCGTAGGATAGGCCAGCCCATGTTCGCCGCCGTCCTGCGTGACGCCTGGCGCCAGTACCGGCGCCGCCCCCTGGCCGCCGTCATCACGGTGGCCATTGGCGGGCTGCCCGTGTTCCTCGACCCCGAGGACCCGGTGCTGGCCGTCCCGCTGGCCGTGGCCCTGCTGGCCGCCGGGCTACTGGTCGAGTTGTTCCTGATCTCCTGGCTGGCCGCGGCGATCGACCCGGCGCCGCCCCCCAACCCGGCCGCGGCCGCCCTGGCCACCATGCGCCGGACCATCGGCCCCGGGGTCCGGGCGGGCCTGCTCCGCGCCTTCTACCTGCTGGCGGCGCTCATGGTGGGGCTGCTGCTGTTCGGGTCCCGGGAGGGCGGGACGCTGCCCGAGTCGGAGCAGGCCAAGCTGGCCGTGGGGCTGTGGCCCTTGTTCGGGATCGCCTTCGCGTTCCTGGCCGTGCTGATGCAGCGGGTCGTGCTCGGCGGCGAGCGCCGGGTCCGCCAGGCGGCCAACGTGTCCCACCGGGTGGCCTCGGCGCACTTCCCGCTCTGCCTGCTCATCGGGCTGCTCCAGGCCAGCGGGCTGGTCCTGGCCAGCCTGGTGGTGGAGTTCTGGATCCTGGCCGCGCTGTCGATCCTGCTCGCCCTGGCCGATCCCTACCTGATCGCCATGTGCAACGCCCTGTATCTGCGGACCAGGGCCGACCAGGAGCCGGTCGACGCTGGCGACGGGTCGCTCAGGCCCCCACGCAGGTGAGCCCGCTGCCCGGCGGGTAGTTGGCGACCCCGAGCACGGCCAGCACGACCCCGGCCAGGAACGGCACGGCCAGGGCGGCCGCCTGGAGGCTCCGGTTGCGCGGCCCGACCGCGTCGTACAGGGCCATGGCGGCCAGCCCGGCCAGGAAGCCGCCGATGTGGGCCATGTTGTCGATGCTGGTGCTGCGGGAGGCGATGAACAGGTTGAGCAGCAGCACCAGCAGGAGATTCTGGAGCGGTGCCGACCCGCCCTCCCGGCGGCGCCGGAAGAAGTAGGCGACCAGGGCCCCGAGCAGGCCGAAGATCGCCCCCGAGGCGCCGACCCCGAGGGTGGTCTGGTTGAAGGCGAAGCTGGCCCCGGCCCCGACCAGGCCGGTGCCGACGTACAGGGCGACGAAGCGGGCCCGGCCGAGCATGCTCTCCAGGGTCGGCCCGAAGACCCACAGGGCCCAGCTGTTGAACGCCCAGTGGAGCAGCCCGCCGTGCAGCACCATCACCGTGAGCAGGCGCCACCACTGCCCGGACTCGGCGATGGCGGCGGCGTTCAGCGCCCCCAGCTGGCACAGCGCCCGGGCCGACGGCTCCAGCAGCCCGAAGCCGCTGCCGGTGAGCAGCGCGGCCGCGAACAGCAGCAAGGTGTTGATGGCGAGGATGGTGTAGGTGGCCAGGGGGCGCTCGGTGCCGGGGAGGCCGCGGACCCGGACGGTCGATTTGGCGTCGTCCGGGCAGAGCTGGCCGACCGGGGCCGGGTTGGCGCACTCGCCGCAGATCGGGCGGTCGCAGCGCGAGCAGCGCAGCCCGGTCTGCCGGTCGGGGTGCCGGTAGCAGAAGGCCGGGGTGGTCGACTTGGTCAGCCAGTCCGGGCGGTCGGACTGGCCCTGGTCGTCGGGCAACGGGCGCTCCTTGGTCGTGAGGCTCAAGCATGCCACCTCCGCCCTGGTTGGGCAGGGACGGCGCGGCCCTGGTCGGCTAGCGGGCCAGGAACCCGGGGATGGCCGGGAGCTTCAGCTCGGGGGGGTCGGGCAGGTCGGCGCCGGCCCGGACGGCGTCGACGCTGGCGATGGTGTGGGCGGCGATGGCGTCCCAGGACAGCGGGCCGACCGCGGCCTGGCGCAGGGCCCGGCGACGCTCCCGGTCGCGCTTGAGGGCTCCCTGGATGGCCCGGGCGAACTCCGAGGGGTCGCGGGCGATCCAGACCAGCCGGCGCAGCTCGGCCGCCCCGGCGACCTCGGTGGTGACCACCGGGAGGCCGGCGGCCAGGTAGCCGAACAGCTTCTCGGGCACGACCGCCCGGGTCGCCGGGGCCACCTGGTGGGGGGCGACGGCCACGTCGGCCGCGGCCAGGTAGTCGGGCAGCAGCCGGTAGGGCCGGGGGCCGATCACGTGCACGTTGCGCAGGCCCGCGACCAGCGGCTGGAGGAAGTCGGCGGCCGGGCCGACGAACACGAAGCTCGCCTCCCGGAGCCGGTCGGCGGTGCCCCGGATCAGGCCGACGTTGAGATAGGCCCGCATCGAGCCGGCGTAGATGATCAGCGGCCGGGGCAGCCCGGCCAGCTCGGCCGCCGGGGTGCCGCCGGCCAGCCCCTGGTCGGCCCCGATCGGGTGGAGCACGGTCCGCGGGTTGAGGGCGGCCAGCTCGTCGCGGAGCTCGCGGGTGCCGGCCCAGACCAGGTCGGCCCCTGACAGCTGGGTCTTGTAGACCTCGTCGAGGGCCTGGCGCTCGTCGGCGTCGACCGGATAGGGGGCGCGGGCGTCGCGGCGGACCATGGCCAGCCGGGTCACCCCCCGGCCGCCGAGCCGGCTGGCCAGCTCGCCGGCGAAGGGGTGGGCCAGGCCGTGCAGCATCAGCAGCGGCTGGGTGAACGCCCCCTCGCGCTCGAGCATGGCCACGGTCGCGTCCAGGGTGGCCTCGCGCCGGTCGGGCTGGCTGGTCGGGGTGAACAGGTACACCCCGTCGTCGGTGACCCCCTTGAGCCGGCGCAGCTGGCCCTCCATGTCCTGCTCCCAGCGGGGGTCGCGGAAGCGGGTGCGCAGCTCGGCCGGGTCGATCGGCGGCTGGACGTGGAACACCCGCCCCACCCGCGGATGGCGGGCCAACGCCCGGGCGAGCAGCTCGTCCCCGCGCCCGTACAAGCCCCAGTCGTCGAACGCCCAGGTCTTGAGCACGTTGTAGGCCGGCTGGTCGCGCGAATCACGCTGGTCCCGCCGCTCCTCCGCCAACCCTGGTTCCTCCATTGTCTCGGGGACGGCGCATCCTAACCGACCCCGCGGAGGATGCCGGTGTTACGAGCCCTCGGTGTCGAGGTCCAATGCCAGCGAGTTGATGCAGTAGCGCTGGCCGGTTGGGGCGGGGCCGTCGGGGAAGACGTGGCCCAGGTGGGAGCCGCAGCGGGCGCAGGCGACCTCGGTGCGGATCATGCCGTGGCTGTGGTCGGGGCGCAGCTCGACCCCGGCGGCGTTGGCCGGCTCGGTGAAGCTCGGCCAGCCGGTGCCCGAGTCGAACTTGGCGTCGGAGCGGAACAGCTCGTTGCCGCAGGCGGCGCAGCGGTAGACGCCCTCTTCCTTGGCGTAGGTGTACTTCCCGGTGAACGGGGGCTCGGTCCCGGCCTCGCGCAGCACCCGGTACTGGTCGGCGCTGAGCTGCTCGCGCCACTCCTGCTCGGTCCTGGTCACCTCGGGCATGGCGTCCTCGTCTCTCTGGGGCGGTGTCGTCCCTCCAGTCTACGAAGGCGGCCCCGGCCGGGCGTCGAGTACCCTGCCGGCCATGAGCACCTCGGCCCCGGCGGCCCCCGGCGAGACGGGCCCTCCCCCGCCGCCGCTCCCCCGCTACGGCGAGGCCTCCCTGTCCGACCTCATGCCGTCGCTGCTGGCCGCCCTGGACGTGCCCGGGTTCGCCAACCCGCTCGGGGTGGAACCGCTGCGCCGGGCCTGTGTCCTGGTCGCCGACGGCCTGGGCTGGGAGCTGCTACTGGCCAACCGCCGGGCCGCCCCCGCCCTGGCCGCCGCGGCCGAGCGGGGCGGGCCGCTGACCACCGGGTTCCCGTCGACCACGGCCACCAGCCTGGCCTCGATCGGCACCGGGCTGCCCCCGGGCCGCCACGGGCTGGTCGGCTACACCATCGCCCTGCCCGGGATGGAGCGGGCGTTCAACTGCCTGCGCTGGTCCCCCTACGGGCTCGGCGGGTCCAAGGACCTGCGCGACCGGTTCGTGCCCGAGCGGGCCCAGCCCGAGCCGACCGCCTTCGAGATCGCGGCCGCCGACGGGGTCGAGGTCACCCTGGTCGGAGCGGGCGAGTACGCCGCCTCCGGCTTCACCAGGGCCGCCCTCCGCGGGGGCGGCTACCGGCGCACCCACTCCCTCGGCGACCAGGCCGCCGGGGCCCTGCACAGCCTTGGCAAGGGCCGGCGCAGCCTGGTCTACCTCTACCATCCCGACCTGGACCGGACCGGGCACGTCCGCGGGGCCGGGGCCGAGGCCTGGCGCCTGGAGCTGGCCCACATCGACCTGCTGGTCGCCCACATCGCCGACCGCCTTGGTGGCGACGCCGCCCTGTTCGTCACCGGCGACCACGGCATGGTCGACCTGCGCCCCGAGCAGCGGGTCGACCTGGCCGACCAGCCGGAGCTGGCCGCCGGGGTCCGGCTCCTGGCCGGCGAGGCCAGGGCCAGGCACGTCCACACCCAGCGGGGCGCCGCCGACGACGTCCTGGCCGCCTGGCGGGGCCTGCTCGGCCACGCCATGTGGGTCGTCCCCGGCGAGGAGGCCATCGCCGCCGGCTGGTTCGGGCCCGAGGTCACCGACGACGCCCGGGCCCGCATCGGCGACGTCGTCGCCGCCGCCCACGGCCCCATCGGCGTCGTCCAGCGTGAGGTCGACCCCACCCAGGCCATCCTCACCGGCCACCACGGCTCCATGACCCCTGCCGAGCAACTGGTCCCGTTCCTGGAGCTCCGTCGCTAGGACGGTGACCCCGTGCGCCGGGCGACGCGAGGACCGGCTCCGGGCGATCCGGCTGGTCGCCCTCGGTCGGGACCCGGACGCCGGTCAGCGCCGGCCCCGGGCGATCCGGCGCGTGCCGAGGGCGACCCCGGTGAGGAGGAGGGCGACGGGGAGGGCGCACCCGCCGCCGCGTATGCGGGCCCGTGGGCTGTTGGGGCCGGCGATCGGCGCCTCGTCGGCGTAGTTCGCGTCCTCCCGCCAGTCGGGCACGCCGTCCAAGTCCCTGTCCCTGTTCCTGTCCATGGCCTCCTCCGTCCCACGGCGGTTCGGGACCGGCCCCGGTGGCCGCCGTGACGGCGCCAATGCTATCTCGCCGGGTCCGACAGCACCCCGGCCTTGGCCACACCCTGTCCCGCCGGCGTGCGACCATCCGGGGCAGTCGCGTTGGCCAAGGGAGGGAGCGATGGACCGGGACAGCATGCTCCGCTACCTGAACGACCGGCCGGGGGCGGTCGAGGACTACCCATTCGGGGACGAGGCGGCCGTGTTCAAGGTCGGCGGCCGCGTCTTCGCCATCTGCGGCCTCACCGGCCAGCCGGGCAGCGTCAGCCTGAAGTGCGACCCCACCCTGGCCGAGGCGCTGCGCGACCGCTACGCGTCCGTCACCCCCGGGTACCACCTGAACAAGCGGCACTGGAACACGATCGAGCTGGACGGGTCCGTCCCCGACGACGAGCTGGCCGAGCTGGTCGACCACTCCTGGGAGCTGGTGGTCGCCAAGCTGCCCCGCCGCGGTCGCCAGGCCCTCGGCGCCGGCTAGACGCCCAGGTCGTCCTCGGGGCCGGGGAGGTCCCCACGGGCGACCCGCTCCAGCAGGGCGGGCAGGTCGCGGGGGGTGGCGACGGCCGCCGAGGCGCGCAGCTCGTCGGCCGACCACCAGCGCAGCTCGGCGATGCTCTCGGCCGCCAGTGAGGTCACGTGGGCCGGGTCGACCTCGAACGGCTCGGCCCGGCACAGCACCCACCGCTCCCGCTGGGTCATCCACCGGCCGAGCCAGAAGGTGTGGCAGCGCTGGCCGATCCAGGGGCCGACCTGGAGGTCGTCACGGGCCAGCTCCTCGCGCAGCTCCCGGCGGACGGCGGCCAGGTGGTCCTCACCTGGGTCGAGCCCCCCGCCGGGCACGCCCCACCAGCTGGCCTGGGCCCGCGGGTCGGTGTAGCGGACCAGCAGGGCCCGGCCGGCCTGGTCGACCAGCAGGCAGCGGACGGCCTCACGGACCGGGTGGACGGTGATGTCGGCGGCGACCTCGACGACCAGGTGGCCCGGCCGCCAGTCGGGCAGCCGGGCCACCTGCCCGTCCGGGGAGACGAGCGCGGCCAGCCCGGGGAAGTCCTCGTCCTCAGTCGATCCGGCCTGGGTGGTCATGGCCACCGGGACGCCCAGGCGGCGGGCGTGGCGGACGGCGTCCCCGAGGCCGGACGACAGCCACCAGGCATGGCCGCCGCGCCAGCCCCGCTCGTCGGTGCGGCGCCCGTACAGGCCGGGGGCCGAGCAGAAGCAGACCACCGAGGCCCCGCCGGGCGACCGCGTCGTCCCAGGGGAAGTCGACCCCACCCTCGGCGCAGAGGGCGACCCCGAACCGGGCCGCCCCGAGCTGGAACACGCCGGCGCCGCCCTGGCCGGGCCGGTAGCCCTCCTCGTCCTCGCCCAGGTGGCGCTTGCGGTAGGCGCCGCCGAGGCGGCCGTCGTGGCCGTACAGCTGGGTGATGTGGAAGCTGTCGC
>JASLBL010000419.1 GCA_030146615.1 Actinomycetes bacterium | reverse complement strand
GCGAGCGGGGGGATTCGAACCCCCACGGGTTGCCCCACCGGGACCTAAACCCGGCGCGTCTGCCGTTCCGCCACGCTCGCGAGCTGCGGTTGAGCTTACAACAGCGGGTTCGGGGGGCCTGTTCCGCTTGGGGCTTCAGCGCGCGGAGGCAGCGTAGCGGTCGAGAATGAGGGGCCAGCCCTGGAGGGAGGCCATGGCTTGGCGGTAGGCGTCGGCGGCGTCGCCGTGGCGGGCGAAGGCGCGGTGCTCGAGCTCGACCCGGGTGCCGGAGTCGGCGGGGTGGAAGCGAACCTCGACCTCGCTAGCCTTGGCGGGGTTGGGCTGGGGGACTCGGTCGGGGGCGATCTGCCAGGTGAAGACCAGGCGGATTGGTGGCTCCCAGGCCAGGACCCGTCCCCAGTGGCAGGTGAAGCCGTGGGGGCCCCGTTCGTAGCAAAGGCCGCCCTCTCGTGGCTCGAGGCCGATGTCCTCCAGGGTGTCGGCGGCCCAGGTGTACTCGCGGGGCCACCAGCGGGCCAGGTCGGCGAAGGCCGGGAACGCCTGGTCGGCCGGGAACGGGACGGTCACGGCCAGGCGAATCGGCTCGTCGGCCGGCTGCTGGGGCATCGGGCCTCCTCAGGCGGGTGGGCGTTCCTGGACAGCCCAGCCGTTGCCGTCGGGGTCGCTGAAGAAGATGAAGGAGTTCCAGGGGCCGCCGGGGCCGTCGATCCGGTCGGGGCCCTCGTAGTGCTGGACCTGGCTGACGTCGACGCCGCGCTCCAGCAGCTGGGCCCGGGCGGCCTGGATGTCGGGGACGACTAGCTGGAGGCCCTGAACCGAGCCGGGGGCCATCTCGACCATCCCCTTGCCGACGGCGACCGAGCAGCCGGAGCCCGGTGGGGTCAGCTGCACGATGTGCATGTCGTCGCTGACCTTGGTGTCGTGGTCGACGGCGAACCCGACCTGCTCGCTGTAGAAGCGCTTGGCCCGGTCCACGTCCGAGACCGGGACGACGACGATCTCGAGCTTCCAGTCCATGTGCGTTCCCCCCTCGCGCGGTGGGTCCGCATCATCCTACGGAGCAGGAAATTATGGTGACGGGTCCCTCGGGCGCGGCTAGCGTGCCGGGGTGAGCTTGGAGATCCGCCCAGCCGCCGAGGCCGACCTGGAGCCGCTCGTCGCCGCCCTGGGACAGCGGCGGTTCTTCTCCGAGCGGCTGGCCAGCCAGCGCGGCGGTGGGGGGATCCTGCTCGTCGCCTGGCTCGACGGCCGGCCGGTCGGGGACGTGTTCCTGGACCTCGAACCCGCCGCCGAGCCCGAGGTCCGTCGGCGCCTCCCCGGGGTGCCGACGCTCACCCACCTGGAGGTCATGGGCCCGTTCCAGCGGCGCGGCATCGGCACCGCGCTAATCCACGCCGGCGAGGACACCGCCCGCCGCCTCGGCCACCAGCGGCTGGCCATGGGCGTCGGCGTGGACAACCCCGACGCCCGCCGCCTCTACGAACGCCTCGGCTACACCGACTGGGGTCATGGCACCACCGTGATCTCCTGGCAGGAGCACGACCCAGCTGGCCGGCCGGTGACCGTCAGCGAGACCATCCACATGCTCGTCCGACGCCTGTGACACGAGGCCCACGGGACGACCGCCCTCCACCGGTCTAGCGCCCGAGGGCCTCGACCAGGATGCGGCCGGCGACGATCGCGGCCAGGATCAGCAGCGCCGCCAGGCCGAGGATCCGGCGTGCCCGCCGCGGCGAGGGCGGTCGCGCGGACAGGCCCGGCCGGTCCCAGCCAGGGAACCTGGTGCCGTCCAGTTGCCGGATCGCGCGGCAGTCCGGAAAGGTCGAGCAGCCAAGGAACGGCCCTCTGCCGCCACCGCGGCGGACGACGAGGAGCCCCTGACCACAGGCCGGGCAGATATCACCGGCCCGGACCCGCCGCTCAGCCATCAGCCGCCGGCGTCGGTGCACAGGTTCGACTCGCCGGAGCGCTACGAGCCGCGGCCCGGTGGCTGGCCCAGGTCACGACGGCAGGATCCCCGACAGATCCCAGATGCGCGGGCTGTCGGGGATGAGCCGCAGCAGCACCCGGGCCTGGATCGTCGTTGACAACCAGGACGCACCGTGGTCGCGGGCCAGGTGGCGCAGCTTCACATCCCCCTCGGCGATCACGACCTCGAAGGCCGGGTCGGTCCAGCGAGACCACACCGGCACCGTGTGCGCGCTGCCGTCCTTGCGATAGATCGTCAGCTCCGCCGGGGACGGGGCTTCGAGCAGCGAGTGAACCTGTCCGGTCCAGTCAGGGAAGACCGTCGTCGAAGGGGCGCTCCTCAACCACCTCGACCGGTCGCTCCCCACCTACCTGGCGGCGGCGGGCGATGATTCTCCGCCGGCCCCATGGGGTCAGGTTGCTCCAGAACACCAGCGAGTACAGCACCGCCACCAGGCCGATGAGCAACAGGATGACCCCAAGGGAGTTCACGTTGATCCCTGGGACGTCGGTTTGCACCGCGAACGCCAGGATGGCGCCCAACACCATCAGAAAAATGCCGACCCCGATGCTCATCCTCCACCGTCCCTCAACGCGCCGATGGCCAAGCCGCCCTACTTGCAACACTTGAGCCACGATGTACGACCCCAAACCAGCGGCGGAGGTTACGATCCCGGACGTAGACGTGCGTTCCATGCTGGGGCAGGGCAGGCCTTGACGGTGTAGAGAAGTCTCCCAGCTCCCTCACACAGCACTGAACGACGGAGCAGGACGCCGGCATGCTGTGAGTCGGAATGTTGCGGATTGGAGCAGCTAGAGTGCTCCCATGGAGTCACTTGTTGTCCGCCCGGCACGACCGAGCGACGCGACCGACCTGGCCCGGAACTGGATCGATGGTGCGAGGCATTACGCTGAGCTTGACGCTGATGCCTTTCGGGTTCCTGGTTCTGACGGTCTGGTGGCGTGGTTCGAGGAGCTGTTGCAACGCCCCCGATCAGAGGATGCCGTCTGGCTGGTCGCCGAGCTCGACGGCCGAGTGGTCGGGGATGTCGCTGCCCGTCTGGAGCATCCGACGGAGGATGCCGAGCGGCAACTGCTGCGCGACCTTGGCCGGGTGCGCCTCTACGTCGACGCACTTGGTGTGGAGGAGGCGACTCGGCGCCGTGGTGTGGGGGCGCGGCTGATGCATGCCGTCGAGGAGTGGGGTCGAGACAGGGGCGCGGTTCGCTCCGTGCTAACCACCTACCACGCCAGCCCGCTGTCGGTCCCCTTCTACGAACAGGGCATGGGGTACGAGCGCAGATCGATCGTGTTCGAGAAGCGGCTCGACTAACGCCACGCGCGTTCCGCTTGTGCGGCTGACTGAGGTGACAGACTTGTTCATCGTGCGCTGTGCCGCCAAGGGCCCGGGGAAGACACGATGGACGCGGCGGCATCCGAGCGAGCCGACCAAGCTTTTTGAGCCGGTACGTCAAGGGTGGACGGACGCTCTCCGACACCGGGATCGGGTTCGCTTAGCTGCGCCAGGAGCGAAGACTTAGCCAGCAAGCGCTCGCGCAGCGCGCAACGCTGTCGCTTGAGGCTGTTCAGGCGATGGAGTCCGGCCGGCGGCTGCCGATCGAACGAGAGTTTGCGCTTCTTGCGGTCGGGCTGAAGCTGACGGCAGGTCGCCTGGCGGAGATCCTGAACTTGTCGGTACTGCCGCACCGGGCGTGAGCGTCCACCACCCCGTGTCGGCGCTGCCCCGGCTGGCTCGGCGCCGTTCCAGATCGTCGCTGGCCGTCTGGGTCTGGTTCGCTGGGTGTAGTGTCAGCCATGGCTGCTGCCTCCACCGTTGGCGACCGCGGAGCTGGCTCCAGGACCCGACCAGGGTGGTCCCAGCGTGGTAACGGGTCAGGAACACCCGGGTGGACGGTGTGACTCAGAGTTGGCTGCCACCACCCCAACGAGAAAGCCCGCCGTCGTAGCGGGCATCAGGAGAGCTGATCGGGGTGCGCCGCCAGGGACTCGAACCCCGAACCGTGCCCTAAGAGAGCCGGAAGGCCGGTTCTTGGGCCTGCGGCGATTGTCTGGCATGCACTCTGACCTGGGCGTCTGTTTACCGCTGTTGTCCGCTGGTGACCCGGGGTTGCCGATCGTTCGCGGCCCCAGCGCGGCCCAGCTGGGGCACAGGGAGGGCACGGCCGGCGAGGACGAACGTGGCTCAGGCGTGGCGGCGATGGGTACCAGCTCGGGCGATGAGTGAGGTCCGACCTCGGTAACCACTTGCATCATTGGCAAGCCGCGATAGCGGCGCGGCAGCGTCTTTTGGTGACGTAGGCCGCTCAGGATCCGGCAGTCAGCTCCTCCGCAACCTGGGACCGGTCGGCCGTCTCGTGCGGCACCTACGTCACGTGTTCAGGTCGGGCGTGGCCGTTTCGTACTGCGGGCGGCCGGTGGGCCGGTAGACCTGGATCGTTACCCCCTTCGGGGTGGACCGCGATTCCACCAGTTCGAGCGCTATGTCCGGGCCGGTGTCGGGGAACAGCCGCGTGCCCTGGCCGACGACCACGGGGCAGACCAACAGGGTGATCTCGTCGACAAGCTGGTTGTCGAACAGCCAGCGGATCAGACCGCCGCTGCCGTGCACCTGCAGCTCCCCTCCCCGCTTGGCTTTCAGCTCGCCGACGGCGGCCGCGACGTCACCGGAGAGGACGGTCGTGTTCGCCCACCGCGGTTCGGTGAGTGTGGTCGATGCCACGTACTTCGGCCGCGTGTTCAACGCCGTCCAGATGGGGTTGCCGCCCGGATCTGCCATTGCTCCCCAGGAGCTGGCAAAGATCTCGTAGGTCCGCCGGCCGAACAGGAACGCGTCGGCGCGCTCGTAGACCTGGTTCAGAAACGTCCCGGCCTCGTTGTCGAACAGCGGCGCGACCCATCCGCCGCGCTCGAATCCGCCGCTGCGGTCCTCCTCCGGCCCCCCGAGTCCCTGCATCACGCCGTCGACGGAGACCATCGTGGTGGTCGTGAGCTTCATGATCGCGGTTCCCTTTTCGTTGGTTGGGGTCTGACCTTGCCCCGCTTCCGTGGACACGGTGATGTTCCCCCCGAAGCGGGTCAAGGTCAGTCGTCGTTCGGTTCGACCGGACCACCGCACCGATCTCATCGGTTGTGGCACTGGTAGCGCTCTCAGCTACCGGGCACCAGCGGTCCACGCTGGTGCCCTGCGCCCCAATGAAGAACTCTCGTCCGATGGATCAGTTCACGGGGTCCGGTCAGCCTCACCGAGGCGGTTCAGACACCGGTACGGGTGAACGTCACGTGTGTGACTCCGCTGGGCGAGGAGGTGGCCTCGACCTGGTAGTCCTTCTCGAGGCCGTCCAGTCTGTCCCAGAGGCGTACGCCTCGGCCGAGCAAGATCGGGACCACCACGATGTGCATGTGGTCGACGAGCCCGGCAGCAAAAAAGTCGCGGATCACGGTGGGACCCCCGCCGATGCGGACGTCCTGGCCGCCCGCAGCCTCGCGGGCCGCCTCGAGCGCCTCGGCAGGCGAGGCGTCGATGAAGTGGAAGGTCGTGCCGCCCTCCATCTCGATCGACGGGCGCGGGTGATGGGTGAGGATGAAGGTCGGTGTGTGGAACGGCGGGTTGGGACCCCACCAGCCCTTCCACTGCGGGTCCTCGTGCCATCCGGGCGGGCCGAACTTCCCGGCACCCATGATCTCGGCGCCGATCCTCGGACCGTGCTGCTGGCCGAAGGCGTCGTCGATGCCGCCGGTGCCGCCGGGCTGGCCGACCACCTCGCGCCACCACCGGGTGGCGAACATCCAGTCGTGCAGCCGTTCGCCGGCGTGGCCGAACGGTGCGTCGTGGCTCTGACCCTCACCGGTGCCGAAGCCGTCGAGTGAGATGGAGAAGTTGTGGACGCGGGTGAGTGACATGGCTGGGGCTCCTTCGGTAATCAGGGGCAGGCTGTTGGCCGAGCTTGGTCGGATCAGCTCGGTCCTGCAACGGGCCCTAGGAGCCTACGAGCGAAGAGGACCAGGTGGGAGATCCTCCAGCCAGGTTCACCAGGCCAATGCGTCCGCCGCTACCTGAGCGCCGTGGAGACCCATGTCAGCCTGGTCGGCCACAAGGACCTACCGGCGAGGTCTACCGGCAGCTGCGCCGGCCGAGGACGGCCGCCGGAGGCGGCCGCCCGGAGGGCCGGCCTGGAGTTCGTAGAGAAACTTCTCACACGAAGCTCACCGGCACGGACACAACGGAGCGGAACGTCGGCATGCTTCGCGCGTCCAGCATCCGCTCCGACACGTCGATCGACGCGGGCTCCTCGTCGTCCTGGACTACTCATGCTGCGCGTGGTCGCACTGCCAGGCGGGCGTGGGTCTAGCCAAAGTCCGGCGCCCGACCCTCCGCGGTGGACTACATGCCGCCGGTGAAGCCGCCGCCGGTGTGGCCAGGGTCGCCAACCCGGTTGTAGTGGTCAGCAGCGGCGCGCGTGCGCGCCCGCTCGGCATCCGATGCCAGCAGCGGGTCGGCCCCTAGTCGAGCGCGACGCCGCCCGGCCCGAATACGACGCACGAACGCACGGACCCTACTGATCATCTGTCCTCCCCGTCATGATGCTTCCAATGGATCGTGGCACTCACGCCAGGTGCGGTAAAGCGATCCCTCGGTGACCTTCGGCACCTGCGGCTGGTGACGTCGATCACCGGCTCCTGGCCCGGCGGACGACGGCGTTGATGGCCAGGCAGCCCGCCCCCGGCTCAGCTCGACCTGGTCGCCCGGCTCGGCGTGGTGGTCGCCCAGCGCACGCTCGGCCCCAGCTCCTCGGCAACGACCTCGACAGTCGATCGGGCGCTGCCGTCCTCAGCGGTCCAACTCCGCTGCTGGAGCCGGCCCATGACCACGACCCGGCTGCCCTTGGCCAGCGACTCGGACGCATGCTCGGCCTGGTCGCGCCACACCACGACGGTGAAGAACGACGCCTCCTGCTCCCTACGGCCCGACACGGCCACCCGGAACATGGCCCGGGCGATCCCGCTCTCGGTGTGCCGTAGCTCGGGG
>JASLBL010000364.1 GCA_030146615.1 Actinomycetes bacterium | reverse complement strand
CAGCATGCTGGCGTCGTTCTGCTGCTCGGCCAGGCGCAGGATCTCCCGCCCTACCTGGGCGCCCTTGTCGAACTCGGCGCGGAAGTTGTAGAAGCTGGCCAGGCTGCGGAGCACGGGAAACAGCTGGGGGAGCGCTCGCCCTTCGAACAGCTCAAGGGCGCGGGTGTGTGCCTGCTCGACCTCGGGCGTGTAGCCCTTCATGGCCATCAGCGCCCTGGCCAGGCTGATCCGCAAGGTGACCTCCCAGGGCTCCGTCATTCCGTGAGCTTGACCGGTTAGCGACGTAGTGCGTGATGGCAGAGAACAGGCACGAATGTCCGAGATCATGCGGTTACCACAGCCTCATGACCGTGATGGACACCCGTGCCTGCCCCGTCATCCTCCTCGATCCCTGCCGCGTTCACCCAACTGGATGGCGCCGAGGCGCTCGGCGACGCCGACGTCCCGCACCTGTTGGCCTACCTGGCCGCCATCCGCGACCCGCGCGCGCCCAGTGGGCGGCGGCATCCGCTGATTGCGATCCTGGCCATGGCCACCGCGGCGGTGCTGACCGGCGCTCGTTCCTTCGCCGCGATCGCCGAGTGGGCCGCGGATGCCCCACAGCCGGTGCGGGCGGCGCTGGGCGCCCGCCGCGAGGCACCCGCCCACTGGGTGGTGCCCTCCGAGGCCACCATCCGCCGGAGCCTGTCCCGCCTGGACGCCGAGGTCCTGGCCAGGGTGATCGGCGCGTGGCTGGCCGATCATGGCCGCCCCGACCAGCGGCGACGGGCCATCGCGGTGGACGGCAAGACGCTGCGGGGCGCACGCCGCGACGGTCGCCAGGTCCATCTGCTTTCGGCCATGGAGCACACCAGCCGCGTCGCGCTGGCCCAACACCAGGTCGACGGCGCCCCTGGCGAGGTCCCCGGGTTCCAGCCGCTGCTTGCCGGCCTGGAGTTGACCGGCGCCGTGGTCACCGCCGACGCATTGCACACGACCCGGGAGGCTGCGGAGTTCCTGGTCACCGTCAAGCACGCGGACTACCTGTTCACGGTCAAGGCCAACCGGCCCGCGCTGCTGGAGCGCTGCCAGCGGCTGGCCTGGCATCAGGTGCCGGTGCTGGACCGCACCCGCGACCAGGCACATG
This sequence comes from Actinomycetes bacterium, assembly GCA_030146615.1. Lineage (GTDB taxonomy): Bacteria > Actinomycetota > CALGFH01 > CALGFH01 > CALGFH01 > CALGFH01. The sequence continues at coordinate 2,028 of JASLBL010000364.1, read as the reverse complement.
GCCGGGTGGAGATCCGCACGCTCAAGGCCGTCAGTGTGCGCGGCTTCGGCTTCCCCCACACCAAGCAGGTCATCCAGGTCACCCGCAAGGTCCGCGACCTTGGCAGCAGGCGGTGGCGCACCACGACCGCCTACGCGGTCACCAGCCTGTTCCACGCCCAGGCCAGCCCCGCCCGGCTGGCCGACTACCTCAGCGGGCACTGGTCGATCGAGGCGCTGCACCACGTCCGCGACACCACCTTTGCCGAGGACACCTCCCAGGTGCGCACCGGATCCGCCCCGCAGGTCATGGCGGCCCTGCGCAACCTGGCCATCGGCGTGCTGTGCCGCGCCGGGCGGCCGGTCAACCTCGCCGCCGCGCTGCGCCACCACAGCCGCAACCCATACCGACCCCTGGCCACCCTCGGCATCAGCATCGGATGAACCGGACTTCACGCAAGAACCCGCCGAAGCCCTGCCGGTCTCAAGGCCAGGCAGGGCTTCGGCGGGTTAGCCTAACTGGGGTCGCGCGGGCCCTCGGGCCGGTCGACCAGAACACAGTCGGCCACGGGCCCGGCAGAAACCCGATCACTGATACCCGCCTGGATGCCGCCGTCTCCCTCCTTGACCAGGAATTCCAGCACCGCCGTCTGCCCCGGCTTGACCACTGACGGGTCGATCCTGAAGCCCGCCCCTTCCCCCTCTTCCGTGGCGGTCTGGGGACGGGCAAGACGGACACCGGACATCCAGGTGGTGCTGCGCGGCTGCGGAGCGCACGTCTTGTCGGCAGGGACGTAGTCCACGATCACGTTGAATCCGCGGCTGCGCAGGGTGGCCTGCAGACCTTTGGAATCCTTTGCTTCGTAGATCTTGATCGTGATGGTCCCATCAGGGTTGTCGGTCACGGCGTAGGCGGCGTAGGCGGGGGTGCCGCCGCCCAGTACAGCGGACACACCGATGGCCAGGACCACGGCGCCGGCCAGGACCACGGCCAGGATCGCAGGGCGCAGCACCCGGCGCGGCGCCTGGCGCCGCGGCGGGTTGTCGATCTCGGTCATCACGAACTCCTTGAGCAGTCGGTGACGGCCCTGCGGGAGATCCCGTGGCGGCGGGACCGGCAGCAACCGCGCCCATTCGTCGCGCTCGTCCATCAAATCTCCCCCTCGGGCAACCGGACCGCGCCTTCGCTATCGCGGTCACCATCTACCTGTCGCCGTGATGCTGGCGGTTCCCGCTGGAGCTTCTTTCGCGCCCGCGAAAGTCTGGACTTGACGGTGCCCACCGGGATGCCCAGGGCCTGGGCCGCCTCCGTGTAGTCCAGCCCGGCCCAAACGCACAGCCCGATCACGTCCTGCTCTGGACGGCGCAGCGAGCCGTACGCCTGGCGTGCCGCCGCAACCTTGTCAGCGTCGGCCATCCTCTGGACAAGTTCCTCGGCAAAGTCCGGGATCGCATCGCCCCTGGGCAACCGCGCCAGCGCCGCCTCATGGCGGCGCGCGGCTCGGCGCATGTTGCGGGCAACGTTGGTGGCGATGCCCAGCAACCACGGCCGCAGCGATCCACCGTCGGCATCGGCCCGGTGCCGTAAGCGCCAGGCCTCCAAGAACGTCAGCGCCGTCACGTCCTCGGCCGCCGACCAGTCCCCGACCAGCCGGAAGGCATGGTTGTACACCGCCCGAGCACACTCATCAAAGAGCTCCTCGAACGCCGCCTGATCCCCGTCACGTATTCGGGCACGAATCGACCTGTCCACACATGCAACTGTCCGCCCAACTGATCGGGTTCCACCACTTCAACCGACCCTTGCCCTCACGCGCCGCCTGGCCCCGCCCCGATCCTCGGCCAGGGCTGGAACGCCGGCACCGCGCCGGGGGACCGCCCGGCCGACGATGAACTGCAATGGGTGGGGTGTGCGCGTCGTTGTGCAGCCGGGCGTTCGAGCTTGGCTTCGGCTCTCCAGCGTCTCAGCCAGCAGGCTGAGAGCTCCCGGTGTGGGTACCTCAGCGCCCAGACGCCCAGCCCGGCACCAGCGACCCTGTTCGCCACTCAC
>JASLBL010000328.1 GCA_030146615.1 Actinomycetes bacterium | reverse complement strand
CTGCTGCTCGACACCGTAGACGGGGTCAAGGTGTCAGCGACGAGCGGGTCAACCAGCTCGCCGGCAAAGAACGCGAGGCCGCCAACCGGGTGCCCACTGGCTCGGCCCTCAAGCTCCGCCGACGCGCCCAGCTCACTCGGGCACTGCGGCGGGCACGCAACCAACCCGAGGGCTATTGGGTCGCCGCCGCCGACCCCCAGGCCGCCAGCCAGGCCATCACTGGCTCACTACCCAGCAAGAGCCTCCATCGCGCCGTGCTGCTCAGCGACGGCGCCAGCCGACTCGCCGACCCCTTCAAGCTCGCCACCTGGGAGGAATTGCTGGCGCTGTTGGACGAGAGCGGCCCGGACGAGCTGCTGCGTCAGGTCCGCGCTGCTGAGGCTGTCGACCCCGAGGGTCGACAGTGGCCCCGGACCAAGTGCAGCGACGACGCCACCGCGGTCTATCTGGTGGTCGAAGATGCCCCGAGCGTCCAGCCGTCGGCCTTGATTCTCAGATGAGCTGGGACGACGCGGTCTGGGGTGGTCAAGCCTGTTGACGTCGCCGCGCTGCTGCCGGTGCCCAGCCGCTGGCAACGGTATGACCATGAAGATTTCACCCGATGGCAGTTCGACGGCGAGCGGTGGATCGTCGACGTCTGCGACCCAGAGCTCATCAACTCAGATGAGGTTCCCGAGCGGGTTCGCGACCTCCTGCCCCGGAGTGCGCTATCTGATCAGCATCGGCCTGGAGCCCATCAACCCATCGCGGGCCTGGGCCTTCCTCAACCAGGTCATCACCGCGCTGGCAACCGGCAGCTACGGCCTCGGCTTCGACGTCTTCACCGACGAGCCCATCCGATAGCGAACAGCCTGGAACGGGCCGGCAAGCGGCCCTCGTGGTGGGAGCCTCGTTCTCCCACCACGCCCAGGGTGGAGGGATCTGGCCGGACGGTGCTGGCATGCCCGACCCCCCAGCCGCAAGTGCCCCACCAACCAACCCGACTCCTGAGCCGAGCATGCTCGGCAGTTGATCCAGTTGGGTCGACTTCGTTGGCTCTGTCGCTTGTCCCTGGTGGCCTCTCGGCATGCCACGGTGTCCACCGTCCCCGGGTCCAAGGGCAGGGCAGACCGCCCGGCCAGGCACCAGGAAGGGGGCAGATCATGACCGAGGCTAGCGTCAGCTTCGCCGGCAACCTCACCGACGACCCCGAGGTCCGCTCCACCGGCAGCGGGATCGCCCGAGCCAGGTTCCGGGTGGCCGTGTCGGGCCGCAGGGAGCAGGAGCCGTCGTTCTTCACCGTCGTGATCTGGCGGGACCAGGCCGAGCACGCCGCCCAATCGCTGAGCCGGGTCGGCCCGAGGGTCGTGGTCGCGGTGCACGAGAAGGTGCTGTCGGAGATCAGCGTCAGGTCCCACTACCGCCAGCTCGACCAGCTCGGCGGGACGGGCACGAGCTTCACCGTGCTGGACGACGGCGAGCCGGTCGAGCTGTAACACTTCGAGGACTACGCCCGGTTCCGTATCGATATCGTACGAGTGCATCGGTTCCTGCCCGGCGGTTGATGGGACAGTGCAAGGGCCCGGCATGGGCCGGGGCGCGGTACGGCATCTACGTCCAAGGGGAACACGAACGTGCGTCGGAGAATCCTCACCCTCTCGGTAGCGCTGGCCGGGGTGCTGTTGCTGGCCTCGCCCGTCAACGCCGCCACTCCGGTGGCCAACTGGCAGATGAACGAGGCCGCCGGGGCCTCGACCATGCTGGACAGCAGCGGGAATGGGCTCAACGGCGCCATCGGTGCCCACGTGCAGACGGGAGTGGCGCTGACCGGCGGGGGCACCGGGTACCGGTTCCCCTACATCAAGCCCAACACGCCACCCGCCGACCCCGAGCACATCGTGCGGGTGCCGCACAACGCACGGCTAAACCCGGGGACGGGGAACTTCGCGGTGGAGTTCCGGATGCGTACCACCCACTCCTTCGGCAACATCATCCAGAAGGGGCAGGCCGGGTCGGCGGGCGGCTACTTCAAGTTCCAGCAGCCCAGCGGCAAGGTCGCCTGCCTGTTCCGGGGGTCGCTGGGCAGCAGCACCGCCTCCGCGGGCTCGACGGTCAGGGTCAACGACGGCAACTGGCACACGGTCCGGTGCGAGCGCACCTCCTCGAGCGTGACCATGTACATCGACGGGGTGAGGACCGGCCGGAACACCAACCCCACCGGCACCATCGCCAACACCCGCCCGGTGACCATCGCCGGCAAGGGCAACTGCGACCAGGTCAACATCACCTGCGACTACTTCTCCGGCGATCTCGACTACGTGAAGATCGAGACCTTCTAGCCGTCGTCCCGGGCCGGGATCGCGGCCCAGAGCGGAGCCAGTCAGCGGATACAGGATAATGCCAGTTGCCCTGTCGGCCCGAAGCTCGTCGAGAAGGGCTCCGCAGGCCGGAAAGAGCCAACCGCCGCTCACTACGACGTGGCCCCTCACCGGTTGTCCAGCTGGCGGTCAGGAAGGTCCTCCGGAACACAGTGGTCCTATCACCAGAGCGGCATTTGGAGCGGGGTCCGGGGTGCAACCTCGGCTTGACCAGCCATCGGCTTGCCCCGCCATGGTCCGAGAGCTCGGCCTCAGCGAGATTCTGGTCACCTGCGCCGAGGACAACATCGGCTCTCGGCGGGTGATCGAGGCCAACGGCGGCGCCCTGGACCGGATCATTAATGGCGAAGCCTTGTACTGGCTGGCGACCTCTCAGCAGGGGCGCCTCAGCCGATCCAGGATCGCTGGCATACTCGCCTTCCGCTCCGCCCAGCAAGGCAACCATTGCGCTCGTGAGGAATTTCTCTACGAACTCAAGGCCGGCCCTGCGGGCGGCCTCCGGCCGCCCTCCGGCCCGGCGGCCACACGACGGTCACCGGGGCACCGGCCTCACCTCTCAACAGGCGGCGCCGAAGCAGTCACCTTCTGCCGCCGAGTCGAAGCGGCGGCCACCAGGACCAGAAGCTACTAAAGGGTACGGAAGTAGATGGATATTCGAACCCCGCCTGACCTGCGCAAACGTCCTCCCGCGAGTCCAGTATCCGGCTTTCTCCTTGGTAAGACACTTGATGGCGGTGTGACGGCGCCGGCTGGCGTGAGTCGGGACCGGCGTGGCCGCGAGAGTGTGCCATGACC
>JASLBL010000289.1 GCA_030146615.1 Actinomycetes bacterium | reverse complement strand
TCTGCCCCCAGTCGGTGGCCGCCGCGACCGGGGCGTCGCTGTGGACGGCGTTGATGGCCGCCTGGAGCTGGTAGGGGCCGGGCTGGTTGCGGCGCAGGCAGCGCCGCATGATGGCCTGGCCCTCGGCGATCCGGTCGCGGTCCCAGCGGCCGCGGTCCTGGTCGGCGAGGAGCACCAGCCGGCCGTCGGGGGCGGTACGGGCGGCCCGGCGGGCGTCGATCAGGAGCATCAGGGCGAGCAGTCCCAGCACCTCCGGCTCGTCGGGCATGAGCTCGGCCAGGACCCGGCCGAGGCGGATCGCCTCGGCGCACAGCTCCCGCCTGACCAGGGCGTCCCCGGCGCTGGCGGCGTAGCCCTCGTTGAAGATCAGGTAGACGACGGCCAGGACGGCCCGCAGGCGGTCCGGGAGGTCGGCGTCGCCCGGCACCCGGTACGGGATCCCGGCGTCGCGGATCTTGCCCTTGGCCCGGACCAGCCGCTGGGCCATGGTCGCCTCGGGGACCAGGAAGGCCCGGGCGATCTCGGCCGTGGTCAGGCCGCCGAGCAGCCGCAGGGTCAGGGCCACCTGGACGCCGGTGCCGAGGGCCGGGTGGCAGCAGGTGAAGATCAGCCGCAGGCGGTCGTCACGCACCGGGCCCTCCCTCCCCTCCTCCCCCTCCTGCCCCGGTTCGTCGCGGGCGTGGAGCAGGGCCGCCTGGGCGTGGCGGTCGGCGCGCGTCGCCTCCCGGCGCAGGCGGTCGACGGCCCGGTTGCGGGCGGTGGTGATGATCCAGCCGGCCGGGCTCGGCGGCAGGCCGGCGGCCGGCCAGCGCTCCACGGCCGCGGCGAACGCGTCCTGGACGGCCTCCTCGGCCACGTCGATGTCGCCGAAGACCCGGACCAGGACGGCCACCGCCCGCCCGTGCTCCTGGCGGAAGACACGCTCGATCTCGGTCGCGGGAAGGGCCGGCACGCCCGACCTCAGCCCCCAGGGTCGTCCTGGAACGGCCGGACCTCGATCGGGAGGGTGGTCGCCTCGGCCAGCCGGCGGCCCCATTCGAGGGCGGCGTCCAGATCGGGCGCCCGGACGATGGTGAACCCGCCGATGTGCTCCTTGCCCTCGGTGAAGGGGCCGTCGGTGACGAGCACGTCGCCGGCCCTGGCCCGCACCACCGTCGCCGTGCTCGGCGGGTGCAGCCCGCCGGCGAACACCCAGGCCCCGGCCGCCTTGAGCTCGGTGTTGAGGGCGTCGAGGTCGGCCATGATCCGCTCCAGCTCCTCGGGCGGGGGTGGCGGCCCGTCGGGCTGGTAGACGCTGAGCAGGTACTGGCGCATCGGGATGCTCCTCTGTGTCTCGTCGGTGAGCCTACCGGCCGGCTGGCCGGTAGGTGGCGATGATCACCCCGGTCGTCGTGGTCACGGAGTCGACCAGCCGCAAGGCGGCGTGCACGCCCTCGGGGAACAGCCGGCGGCCCGTCCCCAGCACCAGCGGGTGGATCTGGAGCACGTACTCGTCGACGAGGTCGCGCCGCATCAGCGACCGGACCAGCTCGCCGCTGCCGAGCACGGTCAGGTCGTCGCCCGGCTGCTCCCGGAGCCTGGCCACGGCGTCGGCGGCGTCGCCCGCGAGCAGGGTGGAGTTGCGCCAGGGGAGCGGCTCGCGCAGCGTCGTCGAGGCGACGTACTTGCGGGTGTTGTCGAGCACCTCGGTGAAGGGGTTGTCGGTCTGGTTGGGCCAGAAGGAGTGGAAGTCCTCGTAGGTCCGCCGCCCGAGCAGCAGGGACCCGGGGCCGCCCATTCCCTTGGCCGCGAACCGGCCCATCACCTCGTCCATGTAGGGCACGGCCCAGCCGCCATGGGCGAACCCGTCGCGGGTGTCCTCGTCGGGCCGGCCGGGGGCCTGCATCACGCCGTCCAGGGTCAGGCTGGTGAACACGGTGACCGTGGCCATCGTCGCTACCTCCCGCTCGCTCGTGGAGCCTTCTCACCCTCTACACGAACGGGACGGGCCCGGATCGACACTACGGGCGCAGCAGTGGCAGAACGACCTCGTCGAGCACCGACACGACGTAGTCGTCGGGCACCGGTGGGCCGTCGACCAGGAAGCGCTGCACCACCATGGCCAGGCCGACCTCGGCCACGAGCTGGCTGGCGGCTTCCGGCCGGACCTGGCCGCGGCCGGCGGCCCGCCGCAGCACGGCCAGGAAGCTGGCCTTGCGGGGGGCCAGGACCCGCTCGTGGAGCAGGGCCTTGAACTGGTGATCGCGGTCGGCCACGGCCAGCAGGCACTGGAGGGCGCAGCCGGTGGGGGAGTTGAGCATGGCCGCCATCCGCCGGAGCAGCTCCAGCAGGTCCTCGCGGACGTCGCCGTGGTCGGGCAGGTCGGCCAGGGACGGCAGGGCGTGGTCGATGGCGTCGGCCACCAGGTCGTCCTTGCCGGTCCAGCGGCGGTACAGGGCCGCCTTGCCGGTGCGGGCGCAGCCGGCGACCCCCTCCATGGTCAGGCGGGTGTAGCCGACCGTCTGGAGCTGGGAGAAGACGGCGTCGTAGATGGCGTGCTCCAGGGCGTCGCCCCGGCGCCGGGTCGCGGCGCGCGGCGTGGCGGCCATCGCCCACCTCCCAGCAGCCTCATAGTGAACGCTTGCGTTCCTAATGCGGCGGGTGTGGCGTCGCTCGCATTGTGAACGTGATCGTACACTAGGGAGGGGGACGGGAGCGATGGCGGTCTTGGGTTCGGAGGTGGCGTCGCGTCCCCCGGGTGCGGCACGGCGGGGCCACCGTCCCGCGCTGGCCCTCACGGTCATCGCGGCGTCGCAGCTCATGGTGGTCCTCGACGCCACCATCGTGAACATCGCCCTGCCCCAGGTCCAGCAGGCCCTCGGCTTCTCCACCACCGACCTGTCGTGGGTGCTGAACGCCTACACCCTGACCTTCGGCGGCCTGCTCCTGCTGGGGGGCCGGGCCGGCGACATCCTGGGCCGCCGCCGGGTGTTCATCGCCGGGATCCTGATCTTCACCGTGGCCTCGTTCCTTGGCGGCCTGGCCACCTCCGCCGGCTGGCTGCTGGCGGCCAGGGCCCTCCAGGGGGTCGGCGGGGCCATCGCCGCCCCGACCGCCCTGGCCCTGATCACCACCAACTTCGCCGAGGGTCAGGAGCGCAACCGCGCCTTCGGGGTCTTCGGCGCCGTGGCCGGGGCCGGCGGCGCCATCGGCCTGCTCGCCGGGGGCATGCTCACCTCGTGGCTGTCCTGGCGCTGGGTGCTGTTCGTCAACGTGCCCATCGGCGTCCTGCTGGCCGTGCTCGCCCCCCTCTACATCACCGAGTCCGAGCGCCAGCGGGGCCGGTTCGACCTCGCCGGCGCCCTCACCTCCACCGCCGGCATGACGGCCCTGGTCTACGGGTTCATCAGCGCCGCCCAGGACGGCTGGACCGACCCCATCACCCTGGGCTCCTTCACCGCCGCGGCCATGTTCGGGATGTTCTTCTTCCTCACCCTGTTCGTGCAGGACGTGCTCGGCTACTCCCCGCTCCGGGCCGGCCTCTCGTTCCTGCCCGTCACCGCGACCATCATCGTCTCCTCCCAGATCGCCGCCCGGTCCCTGCCCAGGGTCGGCCCCAAGCGCCTGATGACCGCCGGCGCCCTGCTCGCCCTCACCGGCCTCGCCTGGCTGTCCCAGGTCTCGGTGACCAGCGGCTACCTCGACGGCCTGCTCGGCCCCATCCTCGTGTTCGCCCTCGGCATGGGCCTGCTGTTCGTCCCCCTCACCGTCGTCGCCGTCTCCGGGGTCCCACCCCACGAGGCCGGCGCCGCCTCCAGCCTCCTCAACGTCATGCAGCAGGTCGGCGGCTCCCTCGGCCTCTCCATCCTGGTCACCGTCTTCGGCACCGCCAGCCGCAACGAAGCCACCACCCGGATCGGCGACTTCCTCCGCACCGCCCCACCCGAAGCCCAGGCCCAGTTCCAGCAGACCGGCCAGCTCCCACCCCCCTGGGCCGACCAGATCCTGGCCCACGGCATCTCGACGTCGTTCCAGCTCTCGGTCGTGTTCGCCGCCCTGGCCCTCACGGTCGCCCTGCTCGTGATCCGCCCCAAGCCGTCGGACATGGAGGCCGTGGCGGTCCCGGCGGGGTCCGGGCGGGAGGGGTCCTGAGCCGCTACCGGCGGCGGGCCGACAGGCTGTCGACGCGGGCCAGCTCCTCGGGGGTGAGGGAGAAGCCGAAGATGTCGAAGTTGGTGGCGATCCGTTCGGGGGTGGCCGACTTGGGGATCACCACCACCTCGTGGTCGAGGTGCCAGCGGAGGACGACCTGGGCGGGGGTCACCCCGTGGCGGGCGGCGACCTCGGCCAGGACCGGGTGGCGCAGGTCGGTGTTCTTGAACGGGCTGTAGCCCTCCAGGACGACGCCGCGGCGGCGGTGCTCGTCCAGCAGGATGGGGTCGTGCCGCGCCGGCGCCCAGGGGATCTGGTTGACCTGGGGGGCCTCGCCGGTGGCGGTGATCAGCTCGTCCAGCTGGGCCGGGCTGTAGTTGCTGACCCCGACGGCCCGGGCCAGCCCCTCGTCCCGGGCCGCCAGGAGCTCCTTCCAGGTGCTGACCAGGGCCCGGCCCCGCGGTGGCCAGTGGACCAGCCAAAGGTCCACGTAGTTCGTCGCCAGCGCCCGCAGGCTGCTGTCGAGCGTGCGCCGCTCCTGGCCGGCGTTGCCCGGCGGCAGCTTGGTGGTGATGAACACCCGCTCCCGCGGGACCCCGCTGTCGCGGACCGCCCGGCCGACGCCGCGCTCGTTGCGGTAGATGGCGGCGGTGTCGATGTGGCGGTAGCCGATCTCCAGCGCGTCGCGGACGGCCGTCTGGCAGCGCGCCCCCGTCATCTGCCAGGTGCCGAAGCCGAGCAGCGGCATGCGGCCGCCCCCCTGGAGCGAGACGGCGGGCTGGTCGAGGTCACTGGCCATGTCGGGTCCTTTCCGCGCCGGTCATCGGGTCATGACTACCCCGGATCCCAGCCCGAAACGCCGCCAATGACTCACGAGACCCCCGGTGACCGCGGGTTCGCGCTCTGCCTTCCCCTGTCTGTACCGCACCGGTCGTGAGACAGAGCCGACGCCAAGAGACCGTGATGGATTGTGGTGAATGCCCAGCTCAACGCGGGTACGCCAGGTGGTTCGCCACCACGAACGTCCACCGTCTGCTAACAGCCTTCCTAACCCTCACAAGGGTCGTCTGCTGCCCGTCTGCTGCCTTCCGCTGGTCGCGTGCTGGGTGGGGGCACCACGGATCTACGGTCGCAGCAGGGGCATGACGACGTCGTCGACCACCGACACGACGTACTCATCAGGCACCGGCGCCCCGTCGGCGAGGAACCGCTGCATCACCAGGGCCGGGCCGACCTCGGCGACCAGCTGGGTGGCGGCGGCGGGCCGCACCTGCCCCCGGTCGGCGCCGCGGGCCAGCAGGTCGAGGAACATGCGCTTGCGCGGCTCCTTCACGCGCTCGTGGAGCAGGCGGGCGAACGACTCGTCCCGCTCGGTCTCCGACATCAGGCACTGGACGGCGCAGCCGGCCGGGCCATTGAGCATCGCCGTCATGCGACGCAGCAGGTCGAGGAGGTCGTCGCGCATGTCGCCGTGGTCGGGCAGGTTGCTGGGCGACGGCAGGGCGTGCTCGAGGGCGTCGACGACCAGGTCCTCCTTGCGCGGCCAGCGCCGGTACAGGGCCGCCTTGCCGGTGTGCGCGCGGGCGGCGACCCCCTCCATCGTCAGGCCGACGTAGCCGACCGCCTGGAGCTGGTCGAGCACGGCGTCGAAGATCGCGTGCTCCAGGGTCTCGCCGCGGCGCCGGGTGCGGCCGTGCGGCGGCGCACAGGACGGAGCCGTCGCGGGGTCCGCCGGAGCGGCCATGGGCCCGACCTCCCAAGAGAATCATAAGAATCTTAGTGAACGCTTGCGTTCCCAATGTGGACGGCGTACCGTCGCACGCATTGTGAACACAATCGTACTCTAAGCGAAGGGAATGGGACAGCCATGACGGTCCTCGAGTCCGCCAGGCCACGACCGCCGGGGGCGGCACGACGCGGCTACCACCCCGCGCTCGCCCTCACCATCATCGCCGCCTCCCAGCTCATGGTCGTGCTGGACGCGACCATCGTGAACATCGCCCTGCCCCAGATGCAACAGGCCCTGGGCTTCTCCACCACCAGCCTGTCGTGGGTGCTGAACGCCTACACCCTCACCTTCGGCGGCCTGCTGCTGCTGGGCGGCCGGGCCGGCGACATCCTCGGCCGCCGGCGGGTGTTCATCGCCGGCATCCTGGTGTTCACCCTGGCCTCGTTCCTCGGCGGCCTGGCCACCTCGTCCGGCTGGCTGCTGGCCGCCCGCGCCCTCCAGGGCGTCGGCGCCGCGATCGCCGCCCCGACCGCGCTCTCGCTGATCACCACCAACTTCGCCGAGGGACAGGCGCGCAACCGGGCGTTCGGGGTGTTCTCGGCCGTGGCCGTGGCCGGCGGGGCCATCGGCCTGCTCGCCGGCGGCGTCCTCACCTCCTGGCTGTCATGGCGATGGGTGCTGTTCGTCAACGTGCCCATCGGCCTCCTGCTCGCCGTCCTTGCCCCGCTGTTCATCGCCGAGTCCGAGCGGCGGCCGAGCCGCTTCGACCTGGGCGGGGCCCTCACCTCCACCGCGGGGATGACGGCGCTGGTCTATGGGTTCATCCGCTCGGCCCAGGAGGGCTGGAGCAACCCGGGGACGATCGGCTCCTTCATCGCCGCCGCCGTCCTGCTGGCCATCTTCCTCTCGATCGAGACCAGGACCAGCCAG
>JASLBL010000274.1 GCA_030146615.1 Actinomycetes bacterium | reverse complement strand
GAGCATGGTCATGCCCTCGGAGGCCAGCTCGCGGACGATGTTGAGGACCTCGGCGACCAGCTCGGGGTCGAGGGCCGAGGTGATCTCGTCCAGCAGCAGCAGCTTGGGCCGCATGGCCAGGGCGCGGACGATCGCCACCCGCTGCTGCTGGCCGCCGGACAGGCTGTCGGGGTACTGCGTGCGCTTCTCGTAGAGGCCGACCCGCTGGAGCAGGGCGTCGGCCCGCTCCTCGGCCTGCTGGCGGCTCAGCCCGAGGACCTGGCGGGGGGCCAGGGTGATGTTCTGGAGCACGTTCATGTGGGGGAACAGGTTGAAGCTCTGGAAGACGATGCCGACGTCGCGCCGGTGCTCGTCGACGTTGACGCCCGTGCCGCTGACGACCTTGCCCTGGAGGCTGATGGTCCCTGCCTGGATCGGCTCCAGGGCGTTGACGCAGCGCAGCAGGGTCGACTTGCCGCACCCGGAGGCGCCGATGAGGCTGACCAGCTCGTGCTCGGCGACGGTCAGGTCGATGCCGTTGAGGACCTGGTTGTCGCCGAAGCGCTTCTCGACCCCCCGCAGCTCGAGGAAGTTGGCGTCCTTGGCGGCCGGCTCGGACGCCGGGGGCTCGAAGATGCCGCCGCTGTCGTCAGCCACGGCCGGTCACTTCCCTCCGACCCGCAGGCGCTCCTGGTCGCGCCGGAGCAGGCGGTCGGTGAAGCGGGTCATGGGAAACGTGATCACCACGTAGCAGAGGGCTAGGACGGTGAATGAGCTCAGGTTGAAGTTCTGGCCAGCGTAGATCTGGGCCCGCCGGAACCCGTCCAGCACGCCGATGACGCCGATCAGGGCGGTGTCCTTCTGCAGGCCGATGAAGTCGTTCATGAGCGGTGGGATGACCCGCCGAACCGCCTGGGGCAGGACCACGAAGCGCATGGTCTTGCCCTGGGACAGGCCCAACGAGCGGGCGGCCGCGGTCTGGCTCCAGTGGATGCTCTCGATCCCGGCCCGATACACCTCGGCCACATAGGCGCCGTACAGGATGGTCAGGGCCAGCGCGGCCAGCGTGTACTGCGACAGGTCGCTGAAGAAGGGCACCCCGGAGATGGGGAGGCCGAAGCCGATCATGTAGATCAGCACGATCCCGGGGACGGCCCGGAACAGGTCGATGTAGCCGACCGTCAGCCATCGCAGGGGGGCGGTGACCCTGCTCCGCGTGCCCCGGAGCAGGGCCAGGACCAGCCCCCAGATAAGCACGGCCGCCTCGGCCACGAACATCAGCGACAGGTTCGTCTTGAACCCCTCGATGACCGAGGGGGCGCTGTCCTTGATGTCCTGCCAGCTGAAGAAGGTCTCGAGGAACTGCTCCATGGCCGCCCGTCCTGACCAGCGTCAGACCGGGATCTCGGGCACGGCAGCCTGCTCGGCGAAGTACTGCTGGAACAGCTTGTCGCGGGTGCCGTCCTCCTTCATCTGGGTGATCACCTGGTTGAACGCCTCCAGGTTCTTGGAGTCGCGGTTGACCACCGCCCCGTAGACCTCGCCGGTCTTGAACTGGCCGACCACCTCGGCGTCCCCGACCTGCCCTGCCTCGACCGCGCCGAGCACGATCGGGGTGTCGAGCAGCACCGCGTCGATCTGGCCGGCCTTCAGGGCCTGGAAGCTGTCCACCGTCGTGTTGTAGATCCTGGCCTCGGTGGCCGGCTGGATCTTGTCGGCGATGAAGGCGGCCCCAGTGGTGTTGATCTGGGCGCCCCAGCGCAGCTTCTTGGCGTCGTCGATGCTGGCCACCTTGGTGCCCTTCTTGGCCAGGACGCCCTGGTTGGCGTCGAAGTAGGGCTCGCTGAACTGGACCACCTTGGCGCGCTGGGGGGTGACGGTGACCTGGCTGAAGTTGATGTCGCAGGGGCACTGCTGGCCGGCGACCAGCCCGGCGAACGGCATCTCGACGAACTTGACCTGGTTGATGCCGAGCCGCTTGGCCAGCTCCTTGGCGAAGTCGACCTCGAACCCGCCGGTGAGGTTGTCGTAGTCGTTGCCAATCCAGAACGGCGGGGCCGGCAGCTCGGTCCCCACGGTCAGGGTGCCCGGCGTGATCAGGCCCTCCAGCTGGGCCGTGCCGCCGCTCTGGGCCCCCGACGGCTCCTCGTCGTCGCCGCCGCAGCCGGCCGCCACCAGCGCGACCGCCAAGACAAGGCCGAGGAGCGCGCCGCGTCGCCATCCGCGTGCCTTCATGGTGTTCCTCCTCATCTCTCCCACCCCCACGGGACTGAGTGCACGATAACCACTCCTGGCCTCCTCGTCTCCAGTTGCCGGCGGTACTTGTCCTGCTCGGGACGATGGAGCTGGCAAGAGCCGGCGGCGGCCGCCGCCGGTGGTCGCCGAGGAGGGACGACTGTTCACCTGGGCTGGCCGTAGGCCGACCCTTCCTGGTTGTGGGCGTGTCCATCAGCGTCGTACGGCTGTCAACGCGGGCCGCATGCGCTAGCACAAGTCGGCGTTGCCTCGAGAGGCCGTAACTCCTGAGTTCGAGCGCGAGCGGAGCCGACTACGCCCCTCTCCTGTGAACCTGCACCCGGACCTCGTCCCTGCAGCAGTGGATCGAGGCAAGCGTGAGCTTCGCCGGCAACCTGACCGACCAGCCCGAGGTCCGCTACACCGAGGGCGGGATCGCCCGGGCCATGTTCCGGGTGGCCGTCAGCGGCCGGCGGGAGCAGGAGCCCTCGTTCTTCACCGTGGTCGTGTGGCGGGACCAGGCCGAGCATGCCGCGCAGTCCCTGGCGAAGGGCAGCCGGGTCGTGGTCGTGGGACGGCTCCAGCAGCGGGCATGGACCGCCGAGGACGGCAGCGCCCGGTCCGTGGTCGAGGTGCTGGCCGAGGAGCTGGGACCGAGCCTGCGGTGGGCAACGGCGACCACGACCAGGACGACGAGGAG
>JASLBL010000273.1 GCA_030146615.1 Actinomycetes bacterium | reverse complement strand
CGGCCAGGATCTCGCGCATGCGCCGCTCGTGGGCCGGGTTGGCGTAGGCGTGCAGCAGGCAGACCCCGACGGCGGTCACCTCCCGGTCGCGGAGGAACCGCGCCGCCGCCCGGGCCGATTCCTCGTCGAGGGGGCGCAGCTCGGCGCCGGTGTGGTCGAGCCGGCCGCCGACGGTCCGGACCAGGTCGGCGGGGACGATCCGGGGCGGCTTGACCCAGAACCAGCTGTTGCCGTAGCCGTCGGGCACGCTCTGGCGGGCGATCTCCAGCAGGGCCCCGAACCCCTCGGTGGTGACGAAGCCGAGCCGGCCGACCTTGCCCTCCAGCAGCTGGTTGGTGGCCACGGTGGTGCCGTGGCAGACGGCGCCGACCGCCTCGGGGCCGACGCCGAGGCGGTCGAGGACCTTGGCGATCCCGGTCATGAACCCCTCGGCCGGGTCGGCCGGGGTCGAGGGGGTCTTGGTCGCGGCCAGCTCGCCGGTGGCCTCGTCGAAGGCGACGACGTCGGTGAAGGTCCCGCCGGTGTCGACCCCGACCCGGATCCGGCGCGCCACGGCTAGGGCCCCGGGGGGGCTTGGGGGGGCGTTTGCTGCCCCCCCAATGGGAACCCCGTCCTGGCCGGGCGGCGCAGGTCGTCCAGGTGGCGCTCGACCATGGCCAGGTTGCGGTCGGCGAGGTGGTCGAAGCGCTGGGGGACGCTGGAGCCGGGGGTGACGGTGGCCATGGCGGTGGCCGGGTCGAGGCGGGCGCTGCACCAGCCCTGGTGGGAGGCGGCTCGGGCCACCACCTCGGCCACCGGGGTGACGATCATGGAGTTACCGAAGTAGAGCATCCCGGCCGGGTCGGAGCCGGTGGCGTTGGCGCCGACCACGAACACGTGGTTGTCATAGGCCCGGGCCCGGTTGGTCAGCTCCCAGATGTCGGCCGAGCGCAGCAGGGCCGAGGGGCGGCACAGGACCTCGGCCCCGAGCACGGCCTCGGCCCTGGCCAGCTCCGGGAAGTCGCCGTCGTAGCAGATGAGCAGGCCGATTCGGGCCAGCTCGGTGTCGACCACCACGGCCTGGTCGCCGCGGGTGACCCAGCCGCCGGCGTCGCGGTCCTCCAGGTAGAAGACGTGGGTCTTGCGGTAGCGGCCGAGGACGGCGCCGGTGGAGCCGATGAGGACGGCGGTGTTGTGGACGGTGCCGCGCTCGGGGCCGCGCTCGTAGGTGCCGGCGACGAGGTGGACTCCGAGGCGGGCGGCGGCGTCCTGGAGGGGCTCGGTGACCGGGCCGGGGACCTCGCTGACCAGGTCCCAGAGGGTGGCCGGTTCGACCCCGGGGGTGTAGCCGGTGGTGGCCGACTCCGGGAGCACGACCAGGTCGGCGCCGGTGGCCTCGACGCAGCGCTCGACCAGGTCGACGCAGGTGGTCAGGTTCGCCTTGACGGTGGCGGGCGAGAGGGGGCCGGGGGCGGGGGCGACCTGGAGGGCGGCGGCGGTGAAGGGTCGCATGATCGGGCTAGCGGCGTCGGGGGCGGCGGGCCAGGTAGCCGCCGACGAGGGCGCCGAGGAGGGCCGCGGCGGCGCCGAGGGCCACCCCGGCGGCGAAGTCGCCGCCCGGGATCGCGGGACGGGGGCGGGCGGGGGCGGTGTACACGCGTGGCCCGGCCCCCCCGCCATCTGCCCGGGCCGGCGCTCCCGCATCGCCAACCCGGGTGAGGGGGGCGCCCGCCGCGTTGAGGGGGGCGCCCCCCTCGCTGGGGTGGGTGAGGCCCGACCCTTCGCCGGTCGCGGCCCCCTCCACAGCAGTGGCGTCCCCCTCCACGTCCCCGTTCGCCAGGACCTCGTCCACCGCGGTGAAGAACTCGCCCGCGGTGCGTTTGGCGACGCTGGTGAGGAGGCGCTGGCCGACGCCGCCGATCATGCCGCCGACGATGGCGTCGGCGTCGTAGGCGAGGCGGGTGGTGCCGTTGTCGCCGGAGGTGAGCTCGACGGTGACGTCGGCGGAGATGGTGCCGGGGGTGCCGGAGCCGCTTGCCTTCAGGACGAAGCCGTTGGGGGCGTTGTGGTCGGTGAGGCGGACGTCGCCGGCGTAGGTGCCGCGCACCGAGGCCACGCCGGCGGTGACGGTCATGGAGTAGGCGTCGTCGCCGACCTGCTCGAGACGTTCGCAGCCGGGGATGGTGCGGACCAGGACGCGCGGGTCCTGGAGGGCGGCGTAGACCGCCTCGACCGGGGCGTGCAGGGTGGCGGTGCCGGCGATCCTCATCGGTCCTCCTTCCGGGCGTCCAGGGCGTGGCGCTCCCGCAGCGCCCACAGCTCCGACGGCGAGATCGGCATGGTGTCGACGAAGAACCCCTCGGCGTCGGAGATGGCCGCGGCCAGCACCGCCGCCCCTGGGATGGTCCCGGCCTCGCCGGCCCCCTTGATGCCGAGCGGGTTGAGCGGCGACGGCGTCTCCAGGTGGTCGGTCTCGACCTTGGGGACCTCGGAGGCGTACGGCATCAGGAAGTCCATGAACGAGGCGTTCAGCAGCTGCCCGTTCTCGTCGTAGACCATCCGCTCGTACAGAGCCCCGCCGACCCCCTGGGCGACCCCGCCGTGGATCTGCCCCTCCACGATCCGGGGGTTGATCAGCCGGCCGCAGTCGTGGACCACGCAGTACTTGAGGATCCGGACCTCGGCCGTCTCCGGGTCGGTCTCGACCACCACCGCGTGCATGCCGTTGGCGAAGGTTGAGCGGACCGGCGAGTACCAGTCGGTCGCCTCCAGCCCCGGCTCGTCGTCGGAGGCCACCGGCGGGTCCTCGACCCCGCGGCCGACCACGAACTGGGTGGCCAGCCGGGTCTGCTCGTCGAAGGCGTAGCGCAGCGGGTTGGCCAGCACGGCCACCGTCTCCAGGGCGATCTCGCGCTCCGGGGCCCCCTTGACCCTGACCGTCCCGTCGGCGACCTCGAGGTCGTCCGGGTCGGTCTCCAGGGCCTCGGCGGCGATCCGCAGGGCCTTGTCCCTGACCTTGCCGGCGGCCAGGGCGACGGCGTTGCCGCTCATCACCGCGGCCCGGCTGGCGAAGGTCCCGACCGCGTACTTGAAGCGGCGGGTGTCGCCGGTGACGACCGTGACCCGCTCCACCGGGACCCCGAGGGTCTCGGCGGCCACCTGGGCGAAGGCCGTCTCGTGGCCCTGGCCCTGGGTGGTCAGGCCGGTGGCCACCGCCACCGTCCCGTTGGTCTCGACCCGCACGTGCGCGCCCTCGTAGGGGCCGACCCCGGTGCCCTCGACGTAGCAGGCCAGGCCGATCCCGACCCGCCGCCCGGCCGCCCTCGCCTCGTCCCGGAAGGCCGCGAACTCGTCCCAGCCGACCAGCTTCTTGACCTTGTCCAGGGTGGCCGGGTAGTCGCCGGAGTCGTAGACCAGCGGCCGCCCGTCCTGGAAGGTCAGGTGGTGGTCGTAGGGCATCTCGTCGGGCTGGATGAAGTTGGCCGTCCGGACCTCGGCCCGGTCGCGGCCCAGGTAGGCGGCGATCGCGTCCATGGTCCGCTCCATGACGAACGCCGCCTGGGGCCGGCCGGCGCCCCGGTAGGGGGTGACGATCACGGTGTTGGTGTAGAGCGAGCGGAACTCGGCCCGGTAGGCGCCCGGCTTGTAAGGGCCGAGCAGTTGTGTCGCGGTGATGATGGGGACGATGATCCCGTACGGGGTGTAGGCGCCGTTGTCGTGGACGAACTCGACGGCCAGGCCGAGCAGGCGGCCGTCGTCGTCGAAGCCGACGCTGACGTGGTGGCGCTGGCCGCGCTCGTGGGCCGAGGCGACGAAGTGCTCGCGCCGGTCCTCGGCCCACTTGACCTCGCGGCCGAGGCGGATGGCGGCCCAGGGGACCAGGACCTCCTCCGGCCAGGGGTGCATGATCTTGACCCCGAAGCCGCCGCCGACGTCGGGGGCCACGACCTCGACCCGGTCCACCGGCACGCCCAGCTTGACCGCCAGGGCGAACCGGAGCGAGGTCGAGGTCTGGGTCGAGCTGTAGACCCGCAGGGACCGGTCGGCGGCGTCCCAGCGGGCGTACACGCCCCGGCCCTCCAGGGGCATGGAGGCCGACCGCTCGATCGACAGGTCGAGCTCGAGCCGGTGGGGGGCGGCGGCCACGGCGGCGCGGGCGTCGCCGTGCTCCTGGACCATGTGGGCGGCGACGTTGTCGGGGACGTCGCCGTGGACGGCCCGCTCGGCGGCCGCGGCCGCGTCCAGGCCGACCACCGGAGCAAGCGGCTCGTAGGCGACGGCGATCCCCTCGCAGGCGTCCTCGGCCAGGTAGCGGTCCCGGGCCACGACCATGGCCACCGGCTCCCCGACGTGGCGGACGACGCCGTTGGCCAGCGGGTAGGCGGTCCGCCCGGCGTGCAGCCGGGGGTGCGGGATCAGCAGGGGCAGGGGCTCGGCCATCGGCCCCTCGAGGTCCTCGTAGGTGTAGACGGCGACCAGCCCGTCGACCTCAAGGGCCTTGGTGACGTCGACGTCGACCACCCGGGCGGCCGCGTGCGGGCTGCGCACGAACGCCGCCGCCAGCGCCCCGCCGCCCAGGTCGTCCAGGTAGCGGCCGTCCCCGGCGACCAGCCGCGGGTCCTCGCGCCTGGGGATCGGCTCCCCCATCGTCCGGGTCGTCACCGCGCCGCCTCCTGTTGCCGGATGAGCTCGGCGGCCCGCAGGACCGAGGCGACGATGTTCTGGTAGCCGGTGCAGCGGCACAGGTTGCCCCCGATGGCCTGGCGGGCCTGCTCCTCGGTGGGCCCGGGATGCTCGCGCAGCCAGGCGGTGATGGTGGTGACGAACCCGGGGGTGCAGAAGCCGCACTGGAGGCCGTGGCAGTCCTGGAAGGCCTGCTGGACCGGGCCGAGGCCGCCGTCGGCCGACCGGCAGCCCTCGACGGTGGTGATCTCGGCCCCCTCGACCCCGACCGCGAACAGCAGGCACGAGCGCATCGGCCGACCGTCGACCAGGACCGTGCAGGCCCCGCAGACCCCGTGCTCGCAGCCGACGTGGGTGCCGGTCAGCCCCAGGTCGTGGCGCAGGCAGTCCGACAGCAGCCGCCGGGCCGGCACCCGCACCGTCCGGGGCACGCCGTTGACCACCAGCCGGGTCTCGTGCAGCGGCTCGCTCACCCCGAGGCCTCCAAACGCTCGGCGGCCGAGGCGGCGGCCTCCCGGGCGGCGCGGGCGGTGAGCACCCCGGCCAGGTGGCGGCGGTAGGCGGCGCTGGCGTGGATGTCGTCCTCGGGCTCTGTGGCCGCGGCGGCCAGGCGGCCGGCGGCCGCCCAGTCGGCGGCGTCGGAGGGCTGGCCGCCGAGGGCGTCGGTCAGGTCGACCGGCACCGGCACCGGCCCGACCGAGATCAGGGCCGCCCTGGCCGAGGCGACCCGCCGGTCCTGGTCGAGGCGGACCAGCGCCCCGACCCCGCAGACGGCGTAGTCGCCGTGGCGGCGGGCCAGCTCCACCCAGGCGGTCCCGCTGCCGGCCGGCGGCCGCGGGAACACCGCCGCGGTGGCCAGCTCCCCCGGCCGCACGGCCGACTCCAGCGGCCCGACGAAGAAGTCGGCCGCGGCCACCCGCCGGGTGCCGTCGCCGGCGCTGGCCAGCTCCATGGTCCCACCCAGCAGGACCAGCACCGCCGGCAGCTCGGCCGCCGGGTCGGCGTGGACCAGGCTGCCGACCACCGTGCCCCGGTTGCGGACAGTCGTGTGGGCGATGTCGCCGATGGCCTGGCCGAGCAGCGGCACGGCCTCATTGGCCGGCCCGTCGTGCTCGACCCGGGCGTGGCGGGCCAGGGCGCCGACCCGGACCCCGCCCGGGTCGCAGCTCACCTCGTCCAGCTCGGCCAGCCAGTTCACGTCGACCAGGTGCCGGGGCGCGGCCAGGCGCATGTTGAGCAGCGGGACCAGGCTCTGGCCCCCGGCCAGGACCTTGCCGTCGTGGCCGACCTCGGCCAGCACGGCCAGGGCCTCGGGGACCGTCTCCGGCCGGTGGTAGGCGAACGCCGGTGGCTTCATAGGCGCATCATCTCGCAAGCTGGCGACGCACGAGGGCAAGAACGGATATCGTGCACAAGATCCAGGGGTGGGAGACAGAGGAGGAGCAATGACAGCAGGTAGGTGGCGCAGCGGGACGCTCCTTGGTCTGCTGCTGGCGGTCGCCCTGGTGGCGGCGGGCTGCGGCGACGACGGCGGCGACACGGGCGGCGGGACCACTGAGACGACCGCCGCCGCCCCCACGGTCGACGAGGCGCTGGCCGCCAAGGTCCCGGACACGATCAAGTCCGACGGCAAGATCCTGATCGGGACCGACGCCAGCTACGCCCCGAACGAGTTCCTGGACACCGACGGCAAGACCGTCATCGGCTTCGACGTCGACCTGTTCAACGCCGTCGCGGCCAAGCTGGGCCTCGAGACCGAATGGCAGTCGGCCACCTTCGACGCCATCATCCCGGGCGTCCAGTCCGGGAAGTACGAGATGGGCATCTCGTCGTTCACCATCAACGACGAGCGCAAGCAGCAGGTCAACATGGTCAGCTACTTCAGCGCGGGCACCCAGTGGGGGACCAAGAAGGGCAACCCCGCCGGAGTCCAGCCCGACGACGCCTGCGGCAAGAAGGTGGCCGTCCAGACCAACACCGTCCAGGACACCGAGGACCTGCCCAAGCGCCAGGAGGCGTGCAAGAGCGCCGGCAAGCCGGAGATCACCGTCGACCGCTACCAGCGGCAGGACCAGGCCACCGCCGCGGTCGTCTCGGGCAAGGACGACGCCATGCTGGCCGACTCCCCGGTGACCGCCTACGCGGTGGAGCAGACCAACGGCCAGCTCGAGCTGCTCGGAGACATCTACGACGCGGCCCCGTACGGGTACGTGATCGAGAAGGACCAGACCGAGTTCGCCCAGGCGGTCGCCGACGCGGTGAGCGCGCTGATCAGCGACGGCACCTACAAGACGGTCCTCGAGAAGTGGGGCGTCGAGGCGGGTGCCATCGACGCCGCCGCCGTCAACCCCTGAGCGGCGGGGCCCGGGGCCGAGCATGACCGAGACGAAGACGCCGGAGCGGGCACAGCCCGAGGCCATCACGGCCGTGCCCGTCCGGCACCCGGGCCGGTGGGTGGCGATCGTGGTCCTGGCCGTCGTGGCCGCGATGTTCGTCCACATGCTGGTCACCAACGACGCGTTCCAGTGGCGCTTCATGGTCGACAACATGTTCCGCCCGCCGGTCATCGAGGGCGTGCGGACGTCGCTGGTCATGACCGTGTTGTCGATGATCATCGGGGTGACGCTCGGCATCGTGATCGCCATGATGCGGCTGTCCCCGAACCCGATCCTGTCCGGGGCGGCCTGGCTCTACACCTGGTTCTTCCGGGCCGTGCCCCGGGTCGTGCTGCTGGTCCTGTTCGGCAACCTGGGCATCCTGTATGGCACCTACGGGTTCGGGGTGCCGTTCGACCGCCAGCTCGGCGGCCTGTTCGGGATCGACCTCGACCTCCGCTTCTTCAGCCTCGACGCCCGGACCATCCTGACCGGCTTCGTGGCCGGCCTGCTGGGGCTGGCCCTGTCCGAGGCGGCCTACATGGCCGAGATCGTCCGGGCGGGCATGAAGGCGGTCGACCCGGGCCAGCAGGAGGCGGCCCACGCCCTCGGCATGGCCCGTGGGCGCACCCTGCGCCGGATCGTTCTGCCCCAGGCGATGCGGGTGATCGTCCCGCCGACCGGCAACGAGACGATCGCCATGCTCAAGGACACCTCCCTGCTCGCCTTCGTCCCGGTCACCAACGAGCTGTTCTTCCAGCTCCAGGCCATCGGCGCCCGCACCTTCCAGGTGTTCCCGATGCTGGTCGCGGCCTGCCTGTGGTACCTGGCCATGACCAGCGTGCTGATGGTCGGCCAGTTCTACATCGAGCGATACTTCAGCAAGGGATTCGGCAGCGGGCCGGCACGGGCCCGCGCGCAGGCGGAGAGTGTTGGCCATGGCCACTGACCTCGGCGGCAGCGCCGCCACCAGTGCCGGGGACGTGACCCCGATGGTGAAGGCCGAGGCGGTCCACAAGCGCTTCGGCCACCTCGAGGTGCTCAAGGGCATCGACATGGAGGTCCTCCCGGGCCAGGTGGTGGTCCTGCTCGGCGCCTCCGGCTCCGGCAAGTCGACCTTCCTGCGCTGCATCAACCACCTGGAGAAGATCAACGCCGGCCGGCTGAGGGTCGACGGGAACCTGGTCGGCTACCGGCAGGAGGGCGACAAGCTCTACGAGCTCAAGGAGAAGGAGATCTCCAAGTCGCGGGCCGAGATCGGCATGGTCTTCCAGCGGTTCAACCTGTTCCCCCACATGACCGCCCTGGAGAACGTCTACGAGGCCCCCTGCCAGGTCCGCAAGGTCCCCAAGGAGGCGGCAAGGGAGCGGGCCCGCAAGCTGCTGGACCAGGTCGGGCTGGCCGAGAAGGCCGACGTCTACCCGGCCCAGCTGTCGGGCGGCCAGCAGCAACGGGTGGCGATCGCCCGCGCCCTGGCCATGGACCCCAAGCTGATGCTGTTCGACGAGCCGACCAGCGCGCTCGACCCGGAGCTGGTCGGCGACGTCCTGGAGGCGATGAAGCAGCTGGCCAAGAACGGCATGACCATGATCGTGGTCACCCACGAGATGGGCTTCGCCCGCGAGGTCGGCGACAAGGTGGTGTTCATGGACCAGGGGGTGGTGGTCGAGGAGGGCGAGCCGGCCGAGGTGTTCGCCAACCCCAGGCACGACCGCACCAAGGCGTTCCTCAGCCGGATCCTGTAGCGACCTGGGTGTCGACCTGGTAGTGGGTGGCCACCAGGTCGCGCTCGACCAGGAACCGGTCGTCCTCGGGGTAGAAGACGGCCGTCTCGTAGTCGTCCCCCGCGAACCCCCGCACCGCCTCCAGCGAGTCCCAGAGCGTGAACATCACGAACTCGGTCCGGCCGTCGCGGTCACGGCGGAGCATCCACACGCCCCGGTTCCCGGGGGTCCCGGCATAGCCGGCCACCCCGGTCTCCCGCATGTAGCGGGCGTAGGCGTCGCCGTCCTGCTCGCGGACGGCGCCCTTCCAGATTCGAGCGATCATCGTGCCTCCTTCCACGTGCAATATCGTTCACCGCAGTCCGTGGTGGGAAACGAGGAGGAACCCATGAAGGCACGCGGGTGGCGCCGCGGGGCGCTGCTCGGCCTGGTGATGCGGTCGCCCTGGTGGCCGCCGGCTGCTGCGGCGGCGACGACGAGGGTCGGGCGCCCAGACCGGCGGGGAGACCCCCAGCTGCAGGACCTCATCACCCCCGGCACCCTGACCGTCGGGACCGAGCTGCCGGCCCCGCCGTTCTGGATCGGCGAGGACTACGACTCGCTCACCGGCGGATTCGAGGTCGACTCCGCCAAGGAGATGGCCAAGCGGCTCGGCCTCAACCAGGTCAAGTTCGTCGAGATGCCCTTTGGGGCGCTGGTCGCCGGCTCCCAATGCGACTGTGACACAGCTTTAGCCAGGTCACCATCACCCCCGAGCGGGACAAGGTGGTCGACTTCACCGAGCCCTACTTCGACGCCATCCAGGGTCCTGGTCAGGAAGGGCTCAAGGTGGCCAGCGTCGAGGACGCCAAGAAGCTGCAGTGAGGCGCCCAGATCAACACCAGCGGGGCCAGCTTCCTCGACGAGAAGATCAAGACGGTCGACGCCTTCGCCGCCCTGAACGCCGGCCAGATCGAGGGGATCATGCTCGACACCCCGATCGTGCTCGGCGCGGTTAACGAGCAGCAGGTCAAGGACGCCGAGGTGGTCGGCCAGTTCAAGACCGGCGAGGTCTACGCGGCGGTGGTCAACCGGGGCTCCAAGAACCTGGACGCCTTCAACCAGGTCATCAGGGCCATGGAGGAGGACCGCACCCGCGACCGGCTGTTCAAGCAGTACTTCGCCAAGCAGGTCGCCGTGCCCCCGAGATCCCGCTCTGACCCGGGCCGGGGCGGGCGGCCATGGAGCAGTTCCTCGAGACCTTCTACAGCTGGCAGCACCTCAGGGACAGCGCCCCTCGGTCATCGAGGGGTTCAAGACCAACCTGTCGCTGATGTTCGTGGCCCGAGGTGTACCGGGCCGGCATCGAGAGCATCCACTGGAGCCAGTCCGCGGCCGCCCGCTCCCTGGGGCTGTCCCAGGCCCAGACCATGCGTTTCGTGGTCCTGCCCCAGGCGGTCCGGCGGGTCATCCCACCGCTCATGAACGACTTCATCGGCCTGCAGAAGGACACCGCCCTGATCGGCATCATCGGGACGGGTGGCGATCGTCCGCGCCCTGGCCATGCGGCCCAAGCTGCTGCTGCTGGACGAGATCACCTCGGCCCTCGACCCCGAGCTGGTCGCCGAGGTCCTCAACATCGTCCGCGAGCTGGCCTCCGAGGGCATGACCATGCTC
>JASLBL010000349.1 GCA_030146615.1 Actinomycetes bacterium | reverse complement strand
GGCCCTGGCCGGCCACGCCTACCTGGCCGACCGGGGCCTGGCCACGGCCGTGTACCTGGCCCTGCACCTGGACAAGCCGCTGCTGCTGGAGGGCGAGGCCGGGGTCGGCAAGACCGAGGTCGCCAAGGTGCTGTCGGCCCTGCTCGGCCGGGAGCTGGTCCGCCTCCAGTGCTACGAGGGCATCGACGCCAGCCAGGCCCTCTACGAGTGGGACTACTCCCGCCAGCTGATCGCCGTCCGGGCCGCCCAGCTCGGCGAGGGCCAGGCCGACCTGTTCGGGCGCGAGTTCCTGGTCGAGCGGCCGCTGCTGGCCGCGGTCCGGGCCGGGTCGCGGGCGGTACTGCTGATCGACGAGCTGGACCGGGCCGACGACGAGTTCGAGGCCTTCCTGCTCGAGGTGCTGAGCGAGTTCGCGGTCACCATCCCCGAGATCGGCCGGGTCGCCGCCGACCGGCCGCCGGCGGTGATCATCACCTCCAACCGGACCAGGGAGCTGCACGACGCCCTCAAGCGCCGCTGCCTGTACCACTGGATCGATCATCCCTCGGTGGCCCGGGAGGTCGAGATCGTCCGCGTCCGCGCCCCCGAGGTCCCCGAGGCCCTGGCCCGCCAGGTCGCCGAGGCGGTGGCCCGGCTGCGCGCGATGGACGTGGCCAAGCGCCCCGGGGTGGCCGAGACGATCGACTGGTCACAGGCCCTCAGCTTCCTGGGCGCGACCCGGCTGGAGCCCGACCAGGCCGCCGCCACCCTCGGAGCGCTGCTCAAGGACCACGAGGACCTGGAGCTGGTCCGGGCCCGCCTCGGCCAGGTCCTGGGGACCGAATGAGCACGTCGGTACTGGCCGAGCCCGGGCTCCAGCGGCTGGTCGGGTTCGGGCGGCTGCTGCGGCGGCGGGGCCTGCCGGTGGGGACGGGGCGGATCCTGACCTTCTGCCGGGCCGTGGCCGCCCTGGACCGGATCGACCGCACCGGCGTCTACTGGGCCGGGCGGGTGGCCATGGTGGCCCGCAAGGAGGACCTGGCCGCCTACGACGCCGCCTTCGCCGAGTGGTTCCCGACCCGGTCCGGCGACGTGATGGCCATGATCAGCGGCCAGGACGAGCGCAGAAGCCAGCCGCCCGAGCTCGAGGTGCTGCTCGACCAGGGCATCGCCGAGGACTCCTGGCAGCCGGCCGAGGGGGCCGAGGACGGCCAGGCCCCGGTCGGGGTCCTGGCCAGCGGGGCCGAGGTGCTGCGGGCCAAGTCGTTCGACGAGCTGTCCGACAGCGAGCGGATCGCGGCCGACCACGTCATCCGGGCCCTGGCCGTGCACCTGCCGACCCGGCACAGCCGCCGCTACCGCCCGTCGCCCTACGGGCGCCGCTTCGACCAGCGCCGGACCCTGCGGGCGTCGCTGCGCACCCAGGGCGAGCCGTTCCGGCGGGCCTGGCGCGACCGCCGCCGCCGGGTCCGGCCGCTGGTCCTGATCCTGGACGTGTCCGGGTCGATGTCGGCCTACTCCCGGGCCCTGATGCAGTTCGGGTTCGCGGCCATGCGGGCCGGGCGCCGGGTCGAGGTGTTCTGCTTCGGGACCCGGCTGACCAGGGTGACCAGGGCCCTGGCCCGCTCCGAGCCGGACGACGCCCTGCGCGAGGTCGCGGCCGCGGTGGTCGACTGGAACGGCGGCACCCGCATCGGGGCGTCCCTCAAGGAACTGCTGGACCGCTGGTCCCAGCACGTCGCCATGCGGGGGGCGGTGGTGGTGCTCTGCTCCGACGGGCTGGAGCGGGGCGACCCGGCCCTGCTGGGCAATCAGGTGGCCCGGCTGGCTCGGCTCTCCCACCGGCTGATCTGGGTCAACCCGCTCAAGGGCAGCCCCCGGTACGAGCCGCTGGCCCGGGGCATGGCCGCCGCCCTGCCCCACGTCGACGTGTTCCTGGCCGGCCACAATCTCGAAAGCCTCGAATCCCTCTGCGGGGTCCTGAAGGGCGCCCGGTGAGGTCGGCGGTCCGGAGGGGTGCCCCGGTGGATCGGGTGTACGTTGAGGTGGTGAACCTGACCGTCCTGCTCACCTCCGAGCCGCTGTCGCTGGACGCGGCCTTCCGGGCGGTGCTCAACCCGGCCTGCGGCGGGACGGCCCTGTTCGTCGGCACCACTCGCAGTCCCAACGAGGGCCGCGAGGTCGACGAGCTCGAGTACGAGGCCTACGCCGAGCTGGCCGAGCCGGAGATGGAGCGGGTGGCCAGGAAGGCGGCCGCCACCCACGGCCTGGGTGCCGTGTACCTGGCCCACCGGGTCGGGGTGGTCGGGGCCGCCGAGCCGAGCGTGATCGTGGCCGCCTCGGCCCCGCACCGGGCCGAGGCCTTTGCCGGCTGCCGCGAGCTGATCGACGAGCTCAAGGCGACCGTGCCCATCTGGAAGAAGGAACGCTGGGCGGGCGGCGGCGAGTGGGTGGGGGTCCCCAATGCCTGAGATGGTCGACAGCTTCGGGCGGGTCGTGCGCGACCTGCGGGTCTCGGTCACCGACAAGTGCAACTTCCGCTGCCTGTACTGCATGCCCGAGGACGGCCTGCCCTGGCTGGCCAAGGACGACGTGCTCGGCCGGGACGAGCTGATCCGGGCCCTGCGGGTCGCCATCGACCTGGGCGTGCGGACCGTCCGGATCACCGGCGGTGAGCCGACCTTGCGGCGCGACCTGGTCGACGTGGTCGCCGCCCTGGGCGGGCTCGGGGTCGAGCTGTCCATCACCACCAACGGCTTCCTGATGGACCGGCTGGCCGAGCCGCTGCGCCAGGCCGGCCTCAAGCGGGCCAACATCTCGCTCGACTCCCTGCGCCGGGACCGCTTCAAGGAGATCACCCGCCGCGACGCCCTCGACCGGGTCCTGGCCGGCATCGACGCCACCCTGGCCGCCGGCCTCCGCCCGGTGAAGGTCAACGCCGTGGTCGTCCGGGGCTTCAACGACGACGAGCTCGAGCCGATGGCCGCCTGGGCCCGCGACCTCGGGGTCGAGCTGCGCTTCATCGAGTTCATGCCGCTGGACGCCCCCGGCGACTGGACCCGCGACCAGGTCGTCCCGGCCGGGGAGATCCTGGCCCGGCTGGACGCCGCCTTCGGGCTGGAGGCGCCCGACCCCCGGGGCAGCGCCCCGGCCGAGCGCTACCGCTACCGCGACGGCCGCGGCGCCGTCGGCGTGATCGCCTCGGTCACCCGGGCCTTCTGCGCCCAGTGCGACCGCATCCGCCTGACCGCCGACGGGCAGGTGCGGACCTGCCTGTTCGCCACCACCGAATACGACCTGCGCTCGGTGCTGCGCTCGGGGGCCGGCGACGACGCGGTCGCCCAGCTGTACCTGGACGCGGTCGCCCGCAAGCAGTGGGGCCACCGCATCAACGAGACCGACTTCGTCCAGCCGGCCCGCGGGATGTCCCAGATCGGCGGGTAACCGCCGGCGTGTTCCGTTGGCGCTTCCCGGGGAACTCCCGGTTTCGGTTACGCTCCGGTCCCTGACTGTCTCTGCTGGGAGGACACGGGCATGCAGGCAGATTGCACCTTCTGCCAGATCGTGTCGGGCGAGTTGCCGGCCGACCTGGTGGACGAGGACGAACGGACCGTCGCGTTCATGGACATCAGCCCGGCCACGCTCGGCCACGTGCTGGTCGTGCCCCGGCGCCACGTCAGCGACGTGATGTCGGCCGACGCCGGGGACTGGCTGGCGGTGGCCGCCATGGCCAGGCGGATGGCCCGCTGGGTGGTCGGGGCCTTCCGGGCCGGGGGCGTCGACCTGGTCCAGGCCAACTCCGACGGCTCGGTCGGCAACCAGACGGTGTTCCACCTCCACGTCCACGTGCTGCCCCGCTACCACGACGACCAGCTCGGCTCCTGGTGGTCGCCGCAGACGGCCGACCCGGCCGAGATCACCGAGGCCGCCCGGCGCCTGGTCGAGTACGGCCGCAACGACCCCGAGAGCACCCCGCCGCTGGCCTCCACCGCCCCCTGAAGTGTCTGGTTCGCAGGTTTGCATCCCGGCTTGAACGGGATAGCGGAACAAGGGACTCTGGGGAAAGGATGCACCCATGGACACAGGCCTGCTCGTCGCCATCCTCGTCGTGATCGTGCTGCTGGCCCTGCTCGCCTTCTTCGCCGGCCGCCAGCGCCGCAGCCGCAAGTTGCAGGACACCTTCGGGCCCGAGTACGAGCGGACGGTCTCCCAGACCGGCGACCGCCGGGCCGCCGAGGCCGAGCTTCGGGAGCGGACCGAGCGCCGCGCCGAGCTGAACATCGTCCCGCTGGAGCCGGAGGCCCGGTCCCGCTACATCGAGGCCTGGCGCAACACCCAGGCCCAGTTCGTCGACGAGCCGGTCGAGGCCACCCGCGAGGCCGACCGGCTGGTCACCTCGGTGATGCGGGACCGCGGCTACCCGGTCGACGACTTCGAGCAGCGGGCCGCCGACATCTCGGTCGACCACCCTCAGGTGGTCGACGACTACCGGGCCGCCCACGCCATCGCCGCCGCCAACGACCGCTCGGAGGCCAGCACCGAGGACCTGCGCCAGGCGCTGGTCCACTACCGTTCGCTGTTCGAGGAGCTGCTGGAGGACCGTCACCCCGACCGCTCGACGACCGAGGAGGCACGATGACGGAACGCTACGGGTCCGGCTACGGCGACGAGGGCGCCCAGCGGCCGTCGGGCCGGGGCGCGGTAACCGAGCGGCTGGCTCGGCAGGACCGGGTCAACGAGATCGACCTGACCGACGAGACGACCGAGCGCGAGTCCTCCGGCGCCTTCGAGCCGGCAACGCGCGGCGGCCCCGTGGCCGACCCGCCGGGCGAGGGCGAGCGGACGGGCTCGTCGAGCATCTTCGACGTCGACGAGCGGGCACGGCAGGAGGACCAGAACCGGACCGGCTACGAGCCGTCGGTCGCCGACCCCGACGCCGGCGACGGCCCCCACGGCGAGACCGTCGTCACCGAGTCCGGGGAGGCCCGCGACGAATCCGACGAGGGAGCCCCGGCACCGGTGGCCGAGCCGCCGGCCGAGCCGCCGGCCGCCGAGACTCCGGCCGCCGACGTACCGGCCGCCGCGGCCCCGGGGGGGCTGCTCGGGTCGCTGGACGCGGGCGAGGTCCGCGGCCGGTTCCTCGACATCCAGGCCGGGTTCATCGACGAGCCCAGGCAGGCGGTCGAGGAGGCCGGCCGGTTCGTCGACGACCTCCTCCGGCAGGTCGCCGACTCGCTCCAGCAGCAGCGGAGCCAGCTCGCCGGGGCCACCGACGAGGCCTCGACCGAGGACCTGCGCCTGGCCCTGCGCGCCTACCGGCAGTTCGTCGACCGGCTCCTGGGCCTGACCAGCTGAGCCAGCCGCTCAGCCTCGGGGTCGAGGAGGAGTACCAGCTCGTCGACCCGGCGACCCGCGAGCTGCGCTCGGTGGCCCCGCGGGTCCTGCCCGAAGCCGAGCCGGCGCTGGGCGAACGCGTCCAGCCCGAGCTGTTCCGCTCGATGGCCGAGATGAACACCCCGGTCTGCTCGACCCTGGGCGAGGTCCGCGAGGCGGTCCGCCGCAGCCGGCGGTCGCTGGCCGAGGCGGCCGGGCGGGAAGGCCTGCGGATCGCCGCCGCCGGCACCCATCCGTTCTCCCACTGGCGAGACCAGCAGGTGACCGACAAGCCCCGCTACCGGAACCTGGCCGAGGACTACCAGCAGGTGTTCCGCGAGCAGGTGGTGTTCGGCTGCCACGTCCACGTCGGCATCGACGACCGGGAGGCGGCCATTCAGACGATGAACCGGGCCCGGCCGTGGCTGCCCGTGGTGGCCGCCCTCACCGTCAACTCGCCCTACTGGCTGGGCGGCGACACCGGCTACGCCAGCTACCGGACCGAGGTCTGGAACCGCTGGCCGACCGCGGGCATGCCCCAGGCGTTCGCCTCCCGGGCCGAGTACGACGCGCTGGTCTCCACGCTGGTGGCCACCGGCAGCGTCCGCGAGCCGACCAAGCTCTACTGGGACGTGCGCCCCTCGGCCCGGCAGGAGACGCTCGAGTTCCGGGTCGCCGACGTCTGCATGGCCGTCGACGAGGCCGTGATGGTCGCCGGCCTGGTCCGGGCGCTCGCCTTCACCTGCCTCCAGGCCGCCCGCCGCGGCGACCCCGACCCGGCGCCCCGCCCCGAGCTGCTCCGGGCGGCCAAGTGGCGGGCCGCCCGCCACGGCCTCGCCGCCGACCTGGTCGATGTGCTCGGCGGCCGCGCCCTGCCGGCCACCGAGCTGGTCGAGGTCTTCCTGGCCGCGATCCGGCCCGGGCTGGAGGCCGCCGACGACCTCGAGGAGGTGACCGAGCTGGTCCGGGCGACGATCGCCCGCGGCACGGGTGCGGCCCGCCAGCGGGAGGCGCTCCAGCGCACCGGGAGCCTGGAGTCGGTGGTGGACCTGGTGATCACCGAAACCGCCCGCTAAGGTGGCCACGGGCCAGACACGGCGCCCAGGGGAGCCCGGCGGACCGGGCTGAGAGGCCGACAAGCGGTCGGCGACCCTTCGAACCTGATCCGGTTAGTACCGGCGAAGGGAGCGCGACATGGAAGCACGCCACCGGTCCTTCTCCATCACCCACGCCCCCGAGTGGGGCATCGAGCCGGTCCCGCCCGACCAGCGGCGCCTCGGCTTCCTCGACCAGGCGGTCCTCTGGGGCAACCTCGGGGTCAGCCTGCTCGTCCTGGTCGCCGGGGCTCTGCTGGTCCCGGCCCTCGGGCTGTGGCCGGCCCTGGCCGCCACCGTGGTCGGGGCCGTGGTCGGCAACGCCCTGCTCGGGCTGGCCGCCGTCCCCGCCGCCGCCACCGGCGTCCCGGCCATGGTCCTGTACCGGGCCCCGCTCGGGGTCCGGGGCTCGCTGCTCCCCACCGCCTGCAACGTCGTCCAGAACCTTGGCTGGGCGACCTTCGAGCTGTTCGTGATCGCCACCGCCGCCACCGCCATCTCTGAGCGGGTGTTCGGCGCCGGCGCCCGCCCGCTGTGGGTGCTGGCCTTCGGGGTCCTGGCCACCGCGATGGCCGTGGCCGGGCCGCTGACCGTGCTGCGCCGCTGGCTCCAGCGGTTCGCGGTCTGGGCCGTGCTCGCCTCCACCGCCTACCTCACCTGGTACGCCCTGACCCGCTTCGACCTCGCCGCCCTGGCCGACCGGGCCGGCCAGGGCGGGCTCTCGTTCTGGGCCGGGGTCGACCTGGCCATCGCCCTGCCCATCTCCTGGGTGCCGCTGGTCGCCGACTACGCCCGCTTCGGCCGCACCACCACCGCGACCTTCTGGGGGACCGCCGTCGGCTACCTCCTGGCCCAGGTCTGGTTCTTCGCCCTCGGCATCCTGTTCCTGCTCTCCATCGGCCAGGGCGACGTGATCGCGGCCCTGCTCGCCGTCCCGGTGGGGCTGCTGGCCATGGCCGTGCTAGTGGTCGACGAGACCGACGAG
This sequence comes from Actinomycetes bacterium, assembly GCA_030146615.1. Taxonomy (GTDB): domain Bacteria; phylum Actinomycetota; class CALGFH01; order CALGFH01; family CALGFH01; genus CALGFH01. The sequence goes on along the minus strand of JASLBL010000349.1, from coordinate 792 downwards.
GTCTTCGCCAACCTGTACTCGGCCGGGGTCAGCCTCAAGAACGCCGCCCCCCGGCTGCCCGGCCGCCGGGTCGCCGTCGCCCTCGGCGCGGTCGCCACCCTCCTGGCCATCCTGGTCGACGACCTGGCCCGCTACGAGAACTTCCTGTTCCTGCTGGGGGCGCTGTTCGTCCCCCTGTTCGGGGTGCTGGCGGCCGACTGGTACGTGCTCGCCCGCCGCCGCTACGACGTCGCCGCCATGTACCGCCCCGACGGCCCCTACCAGGGCGTGCGCTGGCCGGCGGTGCTCGTCTGGCTGCTCGGGTTCCTGGTCTACAACTGGATCAACCCCGGCACCGTGACCGCCTGGGTGTCACTGGTCCGATGGCTGTTCGACGACCTGCTTCACCTGCCCTTCCCGCTCTCGGCCCGCCTACCCTGGCTAGGCGCCTCGATCCCCGCGTTCGCGGTCGCCTTCCTGGCTATGCTGGTCGCCGGTCGCCGCTCCAGGAGGGAGACTGTCGCGTGACGACGACGTTCGCCGGCTTCGCTTCGACGCGCGCACAACTGGGAGCTTGGGGGGGCACGGCCCTCGTCCGGCATCCGTTACTTGAGCGGGAGCGTCCGAAGGAAGGCTCCCCTGTCCAAGCAGCCGCGCCTTGTGGTGCGGCGGTGTCGGTCTGACCCGAGCGGCGCTCGATGCCGGCTTCCCGCTTCGTTGCCACCTGCCCAGCGGGGCTGGGTCTTCCGGTCGGCTCCACGAGCGTTGTGCGTCTCCCGGCCACTCTGGGCGACGTGCTGTGCGAGTTTGGCG
>JASLBL010000168.1 GCA_030146615.1 Actinomycetes bacterium | reverse complement strand
CCACCCCGGCGGTCCAGAACGCGGTCGTCGACGCCCTCTCGCACCTGGGCGTGACCCACATCGACATGCCACTAACGCCGGAGCGCGTGTGGCGGGCCATCCAGGACGCCAAAGGCTTGGAGCCGCCTTCGGCGGCGGCTGGTCAATTCCAACCGGCAGATTCGCCGGTCGGCCACCCGCCGCCCGTCGCCGACCGAGGTCGGCCGCCAGCGCGGCTAGGCCTCCTCGCCCCTGGCGGCGACGATGGCCCGCCAGACCCGCTCGGGGGTCAGCGGCATGTCGATGTGGGTCACGCCCAGGTGCGAGAGGGCGTCGACGACCGCGTTCTGGACCGCCGGAGTGGCCCCGATGGTCCCCGACTCGCCGATCCCCTTGGCCCCCAACGGGTTGAGCGGGGTCGGGGTCTCCATCCGCTGGGTCTCGAAGGCCGGCAGGTCGGCCGCGCTCGGCATGGCGTAGCTGGCCAGGTTGCCGTGCAGGCAGTTGCCGTCGGTGTCGTAGCCGACCTCCTCGAACAGGGCCTGGGCGACCCCCTGGGCGATCCCGCCCAGGACCTGGCCCTCGGCCAGCATCCGGTTGTGGAGCTGCCCGGCGTCGTCCACGGCCAGGTGGCGCAGCAGCCGGGCCAGGCCGGTCTCGGTGTCGACCTCGCACACGGCCAGGTGCGCGCCGAACGGGAAGGTGCTGCGCTCCATCCTGAAGTTGGCGGCCGCCTCCAGCCCGGCGTCCATGCCCGGCGGCCGGCGGCCCGGGTCGGCGGCCGCCGCGGCCAGCTCGGCCCAGGCCAGGGCGGTCGAGGGCGCGCCGGCGACCCCGAGGCCCTCGCCCGGGAACACGACGACGTCGTCGGCCGGCGCCTCCAGCAGGTGGGCGGCCAGCGCCCTGGCCTTGGACAGGACCTTCCCGGCGGCCTCGGCCATGGCGCTGCCGCCGACCTGGAGCGAGCGCGACCCCATGGTCCCGTCGCCCCGGGGCAGCGCGAAGGTGTCGGAGTGGACGACGCCGACCTGGTCGGCCTCGACCCCGAGGGTGTCCGCCACCAGCTGGGCGAAGGCCGTCTCGTGGCCCTGGCCGTGGGGCGAGACGCCGGTCCGGGCGGTGACCCGGCCGTCGGGCTCGACGGTCACCTCGCCGTACTCGGACCCGAACCCGGTCACCTCGACGTACACCGACAGGCCGACACCGAGTTGACGGACCTCGCCCCGCTGGCGGCGGGCCGCCTGCTCGGCCCGGAGGTCGTGGTAGCCGGCCGTCTCCAGGACCCGGTCGAGCGCTCCCTGGTAGTCGCCCGAGTCGTAGCGGGCCCGGGTGGCCGTGGTGTACGGGAAGGCCCGGGCCGGGATCAGGTTGCGCCGCCGCAGGTCGGCCGGGTCGATGCCCAGCCGGGCCGCCAGCAGGTCGACCGCCCGCTCGACCATGGCCGTGGCCTCGGGCCGGCCGGCCCCCCGGTAGGCGGCCACCGGGGTGGTGTTGGTGACCGCGCACTCCCAGGCCACCTCGACCCGGGCGATCCGGTACACGCCCGAGGCCATGTAGCGGGTCGAGGACGGCATCGAGGGGGCGTCGGCCGGGTAGGCGCCGCCGTCGGCCAGCAGCCGCGCCCGCAGGCCGGTGATGCGGCCGTCGCGGGTCGCGGCCAGCTCGACCTCCTGGACCTGGGCCCGGCCGTGGGTCATGGCCAGCATCGTCTCCGAGCGGCTCTCGACGTGGCGAACCGGGCGGCCCAGCCGCCGGGCCAGCGCGGCCACCGCCACCTGCTCGGGGTAGGTGTGGATCCTGGCCCCGAAGGCCCCGCCAACCGCCGGGACGACCACCCGGACCTGCTCTGGCGCAAGGCCGAGCACCTCGGCGACCGTGTCCCGGGTCCAGAACGGCGCCTGGCTGGGGGCGTACAGGGTGAGGCCGTCGCGCTCGGGCTCGGGCACGGCCACGGCGGCGTTGGGCTCGATCGGGGCCGCGGCCACCCGCTGGTTGACGAACCGGCCCCGGACCACCACCTCGGCCCCCTCCAGGGCCCGCGACGGCTCCGGCCAGCGGCGCTCCTTGGCCAGGTTGCCGCTCCCCTCGAACAGTCGGGGGGCGTCGGCGGCCAGGGCGGCCCGCGGGTCGGTGACCACCTCGACCGGCTCGTAGTCGACCTCGACGGCCTCGGCCGCGTCCATGGCCTGGGCGCGGGTCTCGGCCACCACCACCGCCACCGCCTCGCCCAGGAAGCGGACGGTGCCGGTGGCCAGCACCGGGCGGGCCATGGCGGCCGGCCCGTCCCCGGGCGGCAGCGGCGGCAGGCCCAGGTCGGTGGCGGTGTACACGCCGGCCACCCCGGCCATGGCGGCGGCCGGGGCCGGGTCGATCCCGAGGATCCGGCCGTGGGCCAACGGCGCCCGGACGAACACGGCGTGCAGCGCCCCCGGTGGGGCGAGGTCGTCGCAGTAGCGGGCCGCCCCGGTGACCAGGGGCGGGTCCTCGCGCCGGAGGGCGGTGCCGTCGGTGCTCGGGCTGGCCATGGGCAGAGCCTACGGCACGGCGCGATCACGAAGCTTGGCGAGAACCGTTGTCAGAAACGTGCGTAAATAGCAGTAGGTTTATGGCAGGGTGTTTAAGCCGACTAGGCCATCCGTACAGTATGTCCCGGTCGCCTTCGAGGGTGGGGGTACGAGTGCAGGGAGGGCAGTGGTGATCGTCGGTTCGTTCAGGCTGCAGCGCGGAAGGACGCTGGCCGTCGCCGCGCTGGCGGCGCTGGTGCTGGCCACCGGAATGGGAGCCGTCCCCAGGGGGACGCCGGCCCAGCCAGGGACGGCCGATGCCGTCCGGGTCATCGTGCAGAAGACGTCGGCCGCCGACCCGGCGCCCGAGCTGGCCGTGCGGCGGCTCGGCGGCCAGGTCACCAGGGCCCTGCCGATCGTCACCGGATTTGCGGCCACCGTGCCCGCGGCCGCCGTCGACCAGCTGGCCAGGCTCGCCGGGGTCCGGGCGGTCACCCCCGACGACAAGGTCCGGGTCCAGGGCGCGGCCGCCACCAGCACCATCAAGTCGGTCTACCCCAAGGTGGTCAGGGCCGACACCGCCTGGAACCGCGGGATCACCGGCCGCGGGGTCACCGTGGCCGTGCTCGACACCGGCGTCGCCGCCGGCCTGCCCGACCTGGCCGGCCGGCTGGTCCAGGTCCGCAACGACAGCACCGGCCGCACCGAGCCGTGCAAGAACCTGTCGGGCGAGCCGGACTGCAACGACCGCTACGGCCACGGCACCTTCATCGCCGGGCTGGTCGCCGGCAACGGGGCCAACTCGGGCGGCAAGTGGAAGGGGGTCGCCCCCGAGGCCAGCATCCTGTCGGTCAAGGCCGCCGGGGCCGACGGCTCCGCCGACGTCAGCAACATCCTGGCCGCCATCCAGTGGGTGGTCTCCTTCAAGGACCGCTACAACATCCGGGTCCTCAACCTCAGCCTGGGCACCGACTCGACCCAGGACTGGAAGACCGACCCGCTCAACTACGCCGTCGAGCGGGCCTGGGCGGCCGGCATGACCGTGGTCGTCGCGGCCAGCAACGAGGGCCCGGCCGCCGGGACCATCACCAAGCCCGCCGACGACCCCTGGGTCATCACCGTCGGGGCCACCGACGACCGCGGCACCGCCGCCGTCAACGACGACCAGCTGCCCGACTTCTCCGGCCGCGGGCCGACCGCCCACGGGCTGGCCAAGCCGGACGTGGCCGCCCCCGGCGCCCACGTGATCTCGCTGCGGGCCCCGGGCAGCACCATCGACACCCGGTTCCCCAACTACGTCGACGGGTCCTACCGGCAGGGGAGCGGCACCTCCATGGCCACCGGGGTGGTGTCCGGCGCGGTCGCCCTGATGCTCCAGGCCAACCCCGGCCTCACCCCCGACCGGGTCAAGCACGCCCTGGTCGCCACGGCCAGGGACGCCGCCTCCAACGACCCGCTGGCCGTCGGGGCCGGGGTGGTGGACGTCAACACCGCCGCCTTCTCGGCCCCACCGGGCGTGGCCAACCAGGGCCTGGCCCGCTCCACCGGCCAGGGCAGCCTGGCC
>JASLBL010000165.1 GCA_030146615.1 Actinomycetes bacterium | reverse complement strand
CTCGCTGCTGACAGCCGCAAGTCCATCTGTTCATGCGGCTTCCTGATGTTCGTCTCGACGGTGGCCTTGCATGGTCCCCCGCCGCGACCCGCCCGTGACAGGCCGGCCGGGCCTCACACCCAGGCTCCTCTCGAAGCTGCGGTAAGGGTGGGTCGCAGCTGGGGACCATGCAAGGCCACCGCCGAGACGATCATGAGGAGGGCGCATGAACAGGTGGACTTGCGGCTGTCAGCATCCAGTTGGTCGTGTGTGCCTGTACTGCGTCGCGCTGGACCCGCCGACGCCGCGTCCGGCTCGCCGCCGGGCCGGACGGGGCCGGCTGGTGCGCCGGGAGCTGTCCAGGCGCGCTCGGCCATAGCATGGCGGCCGCGGTGGCCGGCACGCGTGGCCGGCAAGTCTTGGTCTTGCCCTCGAGCAAGGCGAGGACGGCGATAGGGCCTGCGCCATCTCGGGTCCGTATCGAGGCCACGCCTGTGCCGCAAGGTGGCGGCGATGCCCGGCTGGACGAGCGCCGACTTGTCATGGCGAGGTCGGTAGGCGCCTGGCGCCGTAACGTTGGCGGTGACCAGGAGACAAGACCAGCATGAGCAACTTCGGCGCCTCGGCCGGCTGGGGGCTGGTGGTGGCCGCCAGCCTGGTCGCAGGTGCCCTGGCCGCGGCCGGGCTGCAGCTGCCGCCCCGGGTGGCGGCCGTCCTCACGGCCTTCGGCGGTGGGATCCTGCTGGCCGCCGTCGCCGTCGAGCTGGTGCCCGAGGCCGACGAGCAGGCCGGCCGCTGGGTCACGGCCGGCGGATTGCTGGCCGGCACCCTGCTGTATATCGGGGCCGACGCCTGGCTGACCCGCAACGAGCGGCTGCGCCAGCTGCGGCACTCGATGCACGCCGCGATGGTCGGCCAGCCCATGACGGGGCCGGCGGCGAAGGAGGCGGCCCGGGGTGAGTCGATCGCGGCCGGCATCTTCGTCGACGGGGTCCCCGAGTCGATCGCGCTCGGGTTGACCGTGGCCGCTGGCCAGGTCGGCGTGGCCCTGCTGGCCGGGGTCCTGGTCGGGAATGTCGTGGAGGCCTACGGCGCGGCCCAGCCGATCATCGCCGCCGGGCGTCCCAGGGGCTTTGCGGTCGGCCTGCTGGCCGGGATCGGCCTGGCCTTGGCGGGCGCGACCGTGCTCGGCGGGACCGTGCTGGCCGACGCCAGCCCGGCCCTGATCGGCGGGGCCGAGGCGTTGGCCTCGGGGGCGGTGCTGGCAGTGGTCTCGGTGTCGATCATCCCCTTTGCCTTCTCCCAGGTGAGCAGCATGGTCGCTGCCGCCGCGGTGGTCGGGTTCATCGGCGGCTACCTGCTGAGCTGACCCAAAGGCCAAGCGGACGCTGCGGCGGCCTGGTGCTGCAGGTTCGCGCTAACGACGTTGTGCACCAGCACATGTGCAGCGTAACGGTTGATGGCCCTCCACCGACCATAACCGCGGGAACGGAGCAGGGAAGGAGGTTGTGATGGGCGTCGGTCTCGGGCTCATCGGCGTCCTGGTCGGCCTGCTGGCCGCCCAGGGCGCCCAGAAGCTGTTCGGCTGGCACCTGGCGGGGTCCTGGTCGGGCATCGCCGTCCTGGCAGGGTCCACTTCCGCCGCCATGGTCCTGCTCGCGGTGGTCCGGTCGTCACCCGCCGCGACCACACCAACTGCTCCGAGCCGTCGAGCATCTCGCCCGCCCCCGCAGCCCCACGACAACACCGGCGATCAGGACGCTGGAGATCTGAGGCCGCGATGATGACCACGACGATCGTCTTTCTCGTCCTGTTCTCCAGCCACCTGATCGGCGACTGGGTGACCCAGAGCGACTGGCAGGCGACCAACAAGACCCGATCCTGGGCCGCGCTGGCCGCCCACGTGGGCCGCTACCACCTCGTCATGGGGCTGCTCTTGCTGGCTCCCATCCTGCGCGACGGCTGGCCGCCCTGGAAGGCCCTGGTCGTCCTCGGCGTCTCGGCCGTGACCCACGCTGTCATCGACCGGCGGTGGCCGGTGCGGGCGCTGCTGCGCGCGGTCGGCAGCCAGGGGTTGGCGACGCTTGAGTGGGGCGTCATCGCGGTCGACCAGGCCCTGCACCTGTCCATCCTGGCCATGCTGGCCGTGCTGCTGGGGTGACCCCAGGTCAGACGACCGACCGCAGAGCACGCCGCTGACCCGGACATCGAACTGAAACGTTCGGGCGCTGTGGGAGACAACACCCGCAAGCGTTCGGCGACGACCCAGGAGGGACCAATGGTTGCCTACCGACGCCGGCGGGTGCAGGGGCTTGACGTCTTCTACCGCGAGGCCGGAGATCCGGCCGCGCCGACGCTGGTGCTGTTGCACGGCTACCCCAGCTCCTCGTTCATGTTCCGCCAACTGCTCCCGGCGCTGGAGGACCAGCTGCATCTGCTGGCGCCCGACTATCCCGGGTTCGGCAACAGCGACGCCCCACCGCCCACCCAGTGGGCCTACACCTTCGACCACCTCGCCGAGGTCGTGGAGGGACTGCTCGACGACCTGGGCATCCAGCGGTTCGGGATCTACCTCCAGGACTACGGCGCCCCGGTCGGCACCCGGATCGCCACCCGCCGCCCCGACGCCATCCAGGCCGTGATCGTCCAGAACGGCAACGCGTATGAGGAAGGGTTCTCGCCGGCCTGGGGGCCGCTGCGCGACGGGCTGTGGCGCCAGCGGACCGCCCAGACCGAGCAGTTGGTGATCGAGAACTTCATCAGTCCCGAAGGGATCAAGGCCAACTGGACCGCGGGGGCACGCGACCCCGAGGCGCTGTCGCCGGACGGCTGGAACATGGACCGCTACTTCATGACCCAACCCCACCGCCGGCAGATCCAGCTGGAGCTGCTGTACGACTACCGCAACAACCTGGCCCGCTATCCCGAGTTCCAGGCCTTTCTGCGCCAGCACCGCCCGCCCATGTTGATCGCTTGGGGCGAGCAGGACCCTTACTTCACCGTCGCGGGCGCGCGGGCGTATCTGCGTGACCAGCCCGACGCCGAGCTGCACCTGCTGCCCACTGGCCACTTCGCCCTTGAGGAGGAACTCGAGGCTATCGCCGGACTGATCCGGGCCTTCTACGCCAACGTCCAGGCCAGGGCGGTGTCCGTCGGCACATAGCTGCCCACCACCGGCCAGCCGCACGGCAGCCGAGCAGAGGGAGACAAGCGCACATGGGTTCGCCACAGGATCGGGTCGCGCTCGTCACCGGCAGCTCCCGCGGGCTGGGCCGAGTCATCGCCCAGCACCTAGCCTGCGATGGCCTGACCGTGGCCGTCAACGGCCTGCATGGCGACGGGCAACTGTCCACGGTCGTCGGCGCCATCCGCGACGCCGGCGGGGTCGCCGACGCCTTCCCGGCCGACGTCACCGACGAGCGGCAGGTCACCGAGCTGGTGGCTGGGGTGACCGGCCGCCTTGGCCCCATCCAGGTTCTGGTGGTCAACGCCACCGGCCCCCAGCCCGAGGCGCCCGTGGCCGAGGTGGCCTGGGAGGACCACCTCGCCCAGCTCGGGTTCTTCGTCAAGAGCCCGGTGCTACTCGGGCGGGCCGTGCTCCCGGGGATGCGTGCCCGCAGGTGGGGCCGCATCATCCAGGTCGACTCCGAGGTCGCTCACCGGATGCCGCCGGGCCGGTCCGCCTATGCCACCGCCAAGAACGCCCAGATCGGGCTGACCCGCAGCTGGGCGCGCGAGCTCGCCCCCTTCGGCATCACCGTGAATACGGTCGCCCCAGGGTTTGTCCCCGTGGAGCGCCACGCCGATGTCCCACGTGAGGTCAGGGGCGCGTACCTGGCCTCGGTGCCCGCCGGGCGTATGGGCACGCCCGAGGACATCGCCCACGCGGTGAGCTTCTTCGCCTCGGAGGCGACGGGGTTCATCACCGGCCAACGGCTGATCGTCGACGGCGGCCGCAGCCTCGGCTGAGCCTCACCCAGCGGCGACGTCGAGGCCCCTGCTGGTGACCATTGTGCTGTGGGAAGTGCATGAGCGGTCTTGTGCCCGGCGTTGAGGACCCTGTGAGGGCTGATGTGAGGTGCCTGTTCAGCACTCACACTCGCGGCCTGGTGCCAGCGAGTGCCCTGGGCCGGAGGTTCCTCCGTGCCGGTTCGGGTTGAGGCTCTAGTCGTCGGCCGCCGATGGATGCTGCGTCGCTGCTCGACCTGTCCGCCGGTCCGAGCCGGCCTGCCGG
>JASLBL010000131.1 GCA_030146615.1 Actinomycetes bacterium | reverse complement strand
CGACCGTGGGTCTGGGGTCGCACGCCACCGTCACCGCGCCACCGGCGGCGAGTTTTCATGTACCGCCTTTGAGGAACGCAGCACTAAGGGTGGCAACGAGAACGAGCTGATGCTGGTGGCCGGATGGAAGTCGCGAACGATGATCGATCGCTATACCAAGGCCACGGCCGTTGAGCGTGCCAGGGCCAGCCATGCCCGTCTGTCCCCGGCCGACCGGCTATAGGTCAGCGCCAACCCGCCCAGCCGTCTGCCTACATGCCCCAAGATCGGCGCGGCGTCCCCGGAGGATGTCCTACGGCAGGCGTCCCAGCCCGGAGCTGACGAGAGCACATCCTGAAACGAAAATCGCCCGTGTTGTCACCGGCTCTGCCGCACCAAGGAGAGCTGAGCTTGGCCGGGCACGCCCGATTCTCATCCCTCGTGGCGGCCCCCGGCGATGGGGGTCTTATCAGGTATCGAGGGCTAAGCGCTGTGCGACCCGCCGTTCCCAGGTCGTCGACGAGCGAGGTGGCCGCAAGCAGGTGCTCTTGCAGCCCGGGTTCGGAGTGGCTTCGAGACGCCATCAGACGGTTCGCCTTTGTCGGTCGTGGGCCGGCCACCGGGTCGTCGGGGTGGCCGTCCGGGCGTCGTTCGCTGGCCTGGAGGGTCATGGGTCGGGGCCGGACCGCAGGGTGAGCAGCCACGGGCGCCGCTCCACGGTGACCACCAGGTGGGCCGGCTCCCCGCCGGGGGGCGCCAGCGGCACCGCCCGGCCGCCAACGACCAGGGTGCGCCGGCCGAGCCCAGTCGCCAACAACGGCAGCCGCTCGAAGCGCTGCGGCTGCCGCAACTCCTGCCGCAGCCAGCCGCCCTCCCGGTGCGTCCGCCCGGCCAGGCCGTAGTAGTCGAGCACGGCCTGGCTCGGCGAGCCGACCGCGACCAGCCGGAAGCCGCCGTCCGGGTCGGCCACGAACGACTCAGCCGCCTCGGCCCGGTAGTAGGAGTGGCGGTAGCGCAGCTCGAACCGGCCGGGCGTCGGCAGGACCCGCGCCGCCACCGGCCGGCCATCGGCGCCGGTCACGGTCACCACCGCCCGCTGGGGCAGCAGCCCGGCCGCGCCGGCCAGCGCCAGCGACACGGCGACCGCGACCGGCCAGCGGCGGCGCCCGGCGGCCATCGCCTTGGGCCTAGCCGGCTGTCTCCTGGTAGTACCGCTGCGCGCCAGGGTGCAGCTCCAGCGGCGTGACCTGCTGGGCGGTCTCCAGGTCCAGGTTCTTGGCCTCCGGGTGGACCTTGATCAGCTCGGACTGCTTCTCGAACAGCAGCTTGGTGAGCTGGTAGGCGAGGTCCTCGCTCATCGAGCGGTTGACGACCAGGTAGTTGGGCACGCCGACCACGGCCACGCTGTCGGCGACGCCCTTGTAGGTCCCGCCCTTGATGGTGGTCTCGGCGTAGACCTCGCCGTACTGGCTGCGCAGCGGCTGGACGTACTCGTCGGTTGGCAGCAGCACGATCTTGCGGCTGGTGGCTAGGTCGGTGACGGCGCCGGTGGGCAGCCCGCCCGACCAGAAGAAGGCGTCCAGCGAGCCGTCCTTGACCGCCTGCACCGATTCGGCCACGCCGAGCTGCTGGCGGCGGAGGTCGTCGGGGTCGAGCCCGGCCGCCTCCAGGATGCGCAGGGCGATCACCTCGGTGCCCGAATTGGGCGACCCGACCGACACCCGCTTGCCCTTGAGGTCCTCGATGCGGTCGATGCCTTTGCCGGCGGTGGCGACCACCTGAGTGTAGTTGGTGTACAGGCGGGCCAGGGCCTGGGCCGGCACCTGCTCCTTGAACGAGCCGCGGCCCTGCACCGCGTCGCTGGCCGTGTCGGCCAGGGTGAAGGCGACCGCGGTCTTCTCGTCGCCGATCAGCGTCATGTTGTCGACGGAGGCGGAGGTGACCTCGGCGGTCGCCTCGTAGCCCTCCAGCGACGAGGTGATCAGCTTGGCCAGCCCACCGCCGTAGACGAAGTAGACGCCGCCGGTCCCTCCGGTGGCGATCGACAGCCTCCGCGAGTCGGCGCCGCCGCCGCCTCCCCCGCCGCCGCAGCCGGTCAGCGCGACCAGCGCGACCAGGGCGGGCACGGCCCACCGCCGCCAGCCTTTCATGGTTGCCTCCTTGTCTCGGTGGTCTGGTCGGTCTCGTCGGGTCCCCCGAGCTTGGCGTCCTCCCCAGCGGGCTTGTCCGCCTCCCCGGCCGGCGCAGCGCCGCCGAGTGCGGCCGCCCGCCGCCCGCGGGTGAGCAGATGGACAGAGACGGCGGCCGCGGCCAGGGCGAGCCCGGCGCCGATTGAGCCCGGCTCCAGGTACAGCAGGAGCACGGCGGCAAGGCCGGCCAGGACCCGCTCGGGCCAGCCGGCCGGGCCGACCAGCCAGGCGCCGGTGGCGAGCGCCAGCGCGGCCACCGCGACCACCGAGACGGCCAGCGCCAGCAGGATCGTGCCCGCTGGCCCCTCCAGCAGCAACGCCTCGCCGCGCGGCGACAGCACGAACGCGAACGGGACCAGGAACGCCGGCAGCGTGTACCGCCAAGTGAGCATCATGGTGCGGAACGGGTTGCCGCCGGTGATGGCGGCCGCGGCCACCGCCGACAGCGCGGTCGGCGGGCTCACCTCGGACAGGACCGCGTAGTAGAAGATGAACATGAAGGCCGCGAACGGCTCCACCCCCAGGGTGGTCAGGGCCGGGCCAATGATCACCGCGGCGATGATGAACGACGCGGTCACCGGCACGGCCAGGCCGAGGACGAGCACGGCGATGGCCGAGTAGAGGGCGGCAAGTGCCAGCCGCCCGCCGGCCAGGTCGACGATGATCGAGCTGACCTTCAGCCCGAGCCCGGTCAGGGTGACAACCGCGACAATGATGCCGGCGGCCGCAGTCGTGGCCGCCACCGACAGCACTCCGGTGGCGCCGGCGGCCAGCGCCTCCCACGCCCGCTTGGGCGTCATCCAGGTCGAGCGGTCCAGGAACGACAGCAGGAACGCGGCGACGGTGGCGTACAGCACCGCCCGGAACGGTGACAGGCCGAGCGCCATCAGGACCACGATGAGGAACAACGAACTGAAGTGGTAGCCCCAGCGCAGCAGCAGGCGACCGAGCGGCGGCGTGTCCAGCGCCACCGGCCGGGTGCGGAAGCGGCGCGAGTCGGCCTCGATGGCCAGCACGATGCCGAGGTAGTACAGGACGGTGGGGATGGTGGCGAACAGCAGCACCTTGAGGTAGCTGACGTTCAGGAACTCGGCGATGATGAACGCGGCCGCCCCCAGGGTCGGGGGGGACAGGATCGCGCCGATGCCGGAGGCGGCCAGGATCCCGCCGCCCTGGTCGCGCGGGTAGCCGGCCCGGCGCAGCACCGGCCAGCCCACCGACCCGAGCGTGACCGTGGTCGCCACTCCCGACCCCGACACCGTCCCGAGCAGGAACCCGGCGAGGGTCACGGTGCGGGCCGGCGCCGCCGCCGACCTGCCGAAGGCGGCGAAGCTCACGTCGATGAAGTAGCGGCCGGCGCCCGAGTACTCCAGCACCGCGCCGTAGATGGTGAACAGCACGATGTAGGTGGCGGCCACGTCCAGCGGCACCCCGAAGATGCCCTCCACGCCCATGAACGTCTGGCCGACCAG
>JASLBL010000108.1 GCA_030146615.1 Actinomycetes bacterium | reverse complement strand
CCCCGAGGCCGAGCCCGAGGGGATCGACCTGTGGGCCTACGACCCCGCCACGAACCGGTGGACGGTCCTGCCCGACCCGCCCGACCAGGTCCGCCGGATGGTGGCGGGGGCCTCGATGGTGTGGACCGGCCAGGAGGTGATCATCGCCTCGGCCCAGACCGCCCAGCGGCGCACGGTCACCCGGGCCGGCCGCTACGACCCCGACCGGGCCGCCTGGACTCCGATCGCCCCGCCGCCCCGCCCCCGCGGCGCCAACCCGGGCCGGGTGACCCTGGAGTGGACCGGCTCGGCGGTGGTCGAGCCGGGCAACGCCGTCTACGACCCGGCGGCCAACCGCTGGCTGCCGTTGCCGGCCGAGCCGGATCAGGCCACACCCCCCCTAGTCGCCCAGAGCCCGGCCCGCGCCCTGCTCCGGGTCCGGATCCACGCCGACGGCGCCGTCCAGGTCTACGTGCTGGAGCCGGACCGGCCGCCGGCCGCCGGCCCTGACCCGCCGGCCACCCCCTGAGGCGCTCGCTGCCCGCTGTGCCGAGAGGACGCCTGAGCCGACCCAGTGCCATGAGTCAGAGATGTTCCGATAACTTCGCCGAGACGCTCAGGATCAACCTGCGAAAGCGCAGGTCAGCGCAGCGCTCAATCGAACCTAGACAACTGCTTCCGCGATCAGGCGGTGACCAACGCGAGGCAGCTCGCCGACCTGCTGAGCAGCGCGGATGTGACGGTGGTGGGTCCGACCGGTTGAAGCGTAGCGCTCTATGTTCGACAACTTCCGCGTTTGACGCGTTCTCGACGCAAGGGCCGCCAAGTTGTAGCGTTTCGGTGAGGACTGCGGACCGCGACGTGAGGGAGCCGCTGCCCCTACCGGTCGGGCAGGGCGCGTCGTCACAGGAGGTCGCTGCAGCTGCGGCCCGTCCCCTCTGCCTGGCTCGACGATCACCCAGCACGTCGCGTGGCCCGCGACCCTCGCCGCGGTGCAGCGCTGGAGGGGCTTTCACATGCCAGCCAACTGCGGCCGCTCCGCTGCCCGCCTTGCCGTCCCGGTCCTGCTGGTCCTGCTGGTGAGCGGGTGCGGCGGCCAGACGGACGAGTCGACCGCCGCGGGCCAGGCCACTACCAGCACGACGGTGGCAGCAACCACCACCGCCGTCCCGCGCCTGACGGCCCAGGAGCTTGCCTGGCTGAAGGCGGTCACGAGGCTGCAACAGAGGATGGAGAAGGCCTTCGAGAAGCAGTCTGGTATGAGGCTGACTCGCGCGAAGATGACGGAATATGCGAACGCAATGCGCAGCTGCAGCCGTGAGCTGGCACGGATCGGGTCCCCCAGTGATCGCCTGGAGCCGGTCTATGTGATGGTCAAGAAGGCATGCCGAACCTTCGACAAGGGTGCGAAGTGCTGGGCCACGGCCGCAAGCGTCAGTATGGGGTCCGGTGGGGTGATCGCCGGCACCTCCGAGGAGCGGACGCAGCGTCGCGCGATCGACTGCGCCGGCGCAGCTGAGGGCAATGGTATCAATCTCCTCATCCAGGCCGAGTATAAGGGCGAGTTGATCGAGGCCAAGTTCGGCTGACGACACCACCCAACTCACGGGGGCGACATACTCTGCGGATCCCGGGCCGGGTGAGGCCGCGCGGTGAGGCCGGATGGTTCGGCAGGGCGGCGCGGCCACAATGGCGGCTATCAAGCGGCGCGATGTCGCCAACCTGCTCGCCTGCCAGACCGACACGGGGATCGGCCTTCCTCGTATGGCAGCGACTGGGCGAGCGGTCAAGCTCTCGTCTTGAACCTTGCGAAGAGCCGGTTGAAGCAGATCACCGCGCAGGTTACCAGCAGGAACGCGAACCACCGCCCACAGTCCCGGTCCCAGCGCACCAGTAGCCGCCGCCAGCAGCTCAACCAGGACAGCGACCGCTCTATCTTCCACCGGTGCCGCCCAAGCCTGGTCGAGGACTCCACCTCACGGCGGGCGATCCGCGGCCTCCCGGCCGGTCCCGCAGGCCGCGTCCGGGAGGCCGCGGCCTGCGGGACCGGCCGGAAAACCTGTTGTCGCGGGCCGGGGCGCCAATGATCGTGGCGATGTCGAAGACTCCAAACAGAGGGGAGCCAGCGTGAACGGTGCCCTGCTCGAGGCGTTCCGCCACAACAGCTGGGCAACCAGGCAGCTGCTGGCGTTCTGCCGGGACCTCTCGGAGGAACAGCTCGCGGCGTCGGCGACCGGCACCTACGGCAGCATCCGGGCCACCTTCAATCACCTCGTCCTCTCGGACGGCCGATACCTGCGGCGGCTGGCCGGCGGCGCACCCGCCTGGGTGGACCGTCCCGACGACGTGCTGGGGCAGGCTCGGGAGGTGGCCGAGCAGATCCGCCGCGAGGTGGAGCAGGAGCGGGCGGCGGTGGTGCAGGAGACCGACCAGGTGCGCGAGTCCGCGATGGGCTGTTGGACGACCTGGGTCGGGTGCACGGCGAGATCAGCGGGCTGCTGGAGCGGACCCGCAAGCAGCGGGACCAGGCGCTGGCCGCCGGCGGCGCCGCCGACCCGACGTCAGCGGCCCCACCGGACGGCAACGCCAAGAAGCGCTCCGAGCCGGCGAAGGTGGCCGAGGGCACCTAGCGGACCGCCCCGGTGCGAGCCGAAGCCAAGGTCATCAACGGCTTGGCCAGGCCCTGTCCCCTGCTGGTGGTGCCTCGGCTGCTGGAGGCCGACGAACCTCGCCGGGTGCGACCGATGTAACGGCTGTCGTTGGGCAAGCGCTCTATCTGGTGACCGGTCCACCTGGTGACCGGTCCACGACGAGTGTGGGCGGCTCCCGTCATGGCCCCCCCGGGACGGGAGCCGCCTGCTTTTCCTGTTTTGCAGACGGCCGCGCGCGTGACCTGGCCAGCGGGGCAACCAGGGAGCCGTGCGCGCGCGTAGCCACCCGAGGGGGGTCAAGGGTAGCCGGGGGAGCCTTTGGCCCCCCGTTTGCCTGTGACGGCGTCGGTGGAACCCGGCACAGTCTCTGAGTCGATGTAACGGCTGAAGCCTGCCAAGCACTCTTTCCAGCGCTACGCGCGCCATGGAAGGTGCAACGCCCCGGTCGCCAACCCCACCCCGTCGGCTGGGGCGTTGGCCTGTTTGCCGGTAACGCGGGCAGGATTGCCGGCGTTCCTCGGTAGGACGGTGGTCGTTACCTGCGCTCACCCGTCCACCCGCCCGGGTTGGCCATCGGCCCTGGGATCGAGCTGCAACCACAGCCCAGTCCGGTCCCGGCCACAATCCCGGGGGCGAGGAGAAGACGCCTCCGGGGTTGTGGCCCGGTCTTGATGCTCGGGCAGCTGCTATTGGCCAGCTCAGCGGCGCCATGCTCGTTCTGTCGGGCAGCCTGGTCCGGGTTACGGCCCCTGGGGAGACCGATTCCCGGGGCCGTCACACACTCAGTTGTGGATGGCTGCCGGTCGCCGGCCAGCTCGATCAGCCGGCCGGCGACCCAGTCGGTAACGGGGCGGTCGTCGGTGACCTCGGCGTGGCCCAGCCCGTCGGGCCGGCGGCCGGCCACGACGATGGCGGCGTGGCCGCGCTCAGAGTGACGTCGGCGGCGAACGCCACCGGTCGACTGCGGTTGAGTCCGTATGGGCCAGGGCCGCCATGGCGCTTTGGCGATGATCTGCCAGCCGTTCGGGTCTCGTGAGGAACCCGGTCTCATCCACCACCAGGACCCCGCGAGGGTCGCCGAGCTGCTCGACGATGTAGGCGCGCACGTCGTCGCGGAGCGCATCGGCATCCCAGCGGGTGGTGGTCAGCA
>JASLBL010000100.1 GCA_030146615.1 Actinomycetes bacterium | reverse complement strand
CCCGTGCAGCTGGAGATCATCCCCGGTGTTGCCGACCACCAGCAGATCCCCGGGGTCGTGGACGCGGAGCAGCCCCCGGAGGAACCTGGCGGCCCCCACGCCGCCGGCGAGCGCGACCAGCATGACCTTCCCTCGATCCAGCCGTGAGCGGCCCCCAGAATAGCGCCGCCCGGGGGCCTGCCTAGGGAACCGACGCCCGGCTCAGGGAGCTGGGGCCGCCGGGGTGTCCTCCACCGCCTCCAGCTCGTCGACTTCCGCCGACTTGCCGGTGTCGCCCGCCTGCTGGTCCGCCGCCGAGTCCGGGGTCTCCTGCTCGGTGGTCGGCGGCGGAACCGTGGTCGTCGGGACCGTCGTCGACGGGGGAGGGGTCGTCGGCGGGTTGGTCGGCTGCGGCGCCGTGGTCGGCGGCGAGGGTGCCGTGTTCGGCGGCGCCGTGGGCTCGGGCGCCGGGGCCGCCGGCTGGGTGGCCGGGCTGTTCGCCGTGGTCGGGGTCGAAGTTCCCCCGGCGGGCACGGTCTCCCGGCTCGGCGGCGGTGGCAGCACATCCCGCGACTCCTGCACGGCGGCCTGGACGGCCTGGCGGGTGTCGCCGGTGAGATCGATGGACCCGCTGGCCGCCGCGACCCGGACCTCCTCCACCACCTGGCCGCCGCCGGCGCGGACTCGGGTCAGCTGGCTCTCCACCTTGCCGACCGGCTCGCCTTCCTCCCGCGCCTCGGCGACCGCGACCTGCGCGGCGACCACGGCCTGCTCGAGGGCCCTGAGCGCGCCGGGCAACTGCGTGAACATCTGCAGCCTGAACAGGCTCTGGACCTCGTCCAGGCGCTCGTCGGCGACCCGGGTGCGCTCGCCGGCCTCGCGGGCGGACGACCACTGCACCGAGGCGATGCGGACCTGCTCGATGGCCAGCTTGAACGGGTACATGGCCTGGCCGGGGAGGGCGGCGGCGGAGGCCATGGTGGCCGGGGCGAGGACTAGGGCGGCGGCCAGGGCGACCGCGACCACACGGCGGCGCACGTCCCAGCCGCCCGACGGGTGGCGCACGGGCAGCTGGACGACGGTGCCCGGGCGCTCCAGGACCTTCTCCAGGTGGCGGTCGGCCACCTCGGGGTCCAGCCGGAGGGCGGCCAGCTCGGCCCGGAGGCTGTCGGCCGCCTCCACCAGCGGGGCAAGCTCGTCGGTGAGCTCGACAGGACGCCCGTCGAGCAGGGCGTCGAGCTCATCGTGGAGCTTGTTTGGCTTGGGCCGATGCATCCTCACCGTTCCTCTTCCTCCTGACTAGTCAGGCGACCGGGGTCGGGCGATGGATACGGGCGTCCCTGCGTCTCGTCCGGGCTACGTAGTCCCAGGACCCTGGCCAGGCTGGCAAGGCCGCGGTGCTGGAGGGCCTTCACGGCGCCGGTGGTCTTGCCGAGCACGATGGCCACCTCGGGAGCGGTCATCCCCCCGGCCATCCGCAGCAGCAGCACCTCGCGCTGGTCATGGGAGAGCTCGCGCAGCGCCCCCATCACGCGGCTGCCCTCGAGGCGGTCGATGGCCAGGTCCTCGGGGTCGACGGCGGCGTCGGAGGCGGCGGCCTCGGTGAGGTTCTCGTCCAGCGGCTCGATCCGCGAGCGGGACTGCTTGCGCCGGTGGTCGTAGAGGTCGTGGCGGGCGATCTGGAACAGCCAGCCGCCGAGCGCCTCGACCGGGCCGCGGAATTTCGGCAGATCCTCGATGGCGCTGACAAAGGTGTTGCCGGTGAGGTCCTCGGCCAGGTGGCGGTCGCCGACCGAGGCCATGAAGAAGCGGAACAGGGCGGGGGCGTAGGCAGTGTAGATGCGGGTCACGGCCGCCGGCTCGCGGAGCCGGGCGGCGACCAGGTCCGCCGCGGTCAGCCCAACCTTGGACACCGCCTCCCGCTCTCCCCCGAACCCCAGCACGAAACCCCCCGACGCTCCCTGGTCCGCCGGTGAGGCTATCCCATGCTCCGGTCAGCGGCCAGAGCGCCGGGTCATGCGCCGCTCGGGTGACCTGTCCACAGAAAAAACCTTCCGCTTGAAAATGCCACTCAAGGCGCCGCAGAATGCCACCGATGTAATTACGATCGTGATGTTCCAATCACCCGTAAGCGTGCGACCCGGACGCCTCGCTGCACCGGTTGAGGAGGCATTGGATGGGCCCCATCCCCGTCGAGATCCAGCCCTGGTACGAGCGGGCGGCCTGCCTGGATAAGGACGCCGACTGCTTCTTTCCGGAGAAGGGCGGCTCCACCCGGGCGGCCAAACGCATCTGCCAGACCTGCACGGTCCAGACCGAGTGCCTCGAGTATGCGCTGGCCAACGACGAGCGGTTCGGGATCTGGGGCGGCCTGTCCGAGCGCGAGCGCCGGCGCCTGAAGCGCCGCGCCTCTTGAGTTCCCGCTGAGCCACCGCGCCGGCCTCTTGTGCCCGGCGCGCCGCTTGAGTCATTGGCCCTTTACCAGGGCAATTCCTGTCGACGCCCGATTCGCGCCACTTGCGGGTTGCTTTAGGGCTGCCCGGGAGTACCGTGCTAGCATTCCCCGATGCCCGTGGGGGAGCCGTGAACCCTACGGGCCTTTCGATACACCCCCGGCTACCCCCGGCCGGCGAGGCCTCGAGAGGAAGGTTGTGCCAGCTAGTCAGCCACGGGTCATCGCGATCGTCGTCAACCACAACGGTCGGGCGTTCCTCCGCGACACCTTCCGGGGCCTCGCCGCCCAGACCCGTCCCATCGACGACGTCCTGGTCGTCGACACCGGCTCGACCGACGGCAGCGCCGACTGGGCCCGCTCCCGCCTCGGCGACGACGCCGTCATGGCCGTCAGGGGGCAGTTCGGCCGGGCGGTGATGTCGGCCCTGCGCGACCCCCGGACCTCCGGCATGGACTGGCTGTGGCTGCTCCACGACGACTGCGCCCCCGAGCCGGAGGCCCTGGAGCGGCTCCTGGCCGAGGCCGAGTCCCGGCCCAGCGCCTCCATCCTCGGCCCCAAGCTGGTCTCCTGGACCAACCCCGACCGGCTCCAGGAGATCGGCTTCTCGATCGACCGCACCGGCCGGGCCGTCTCCCAGATCGAGGACGACGAGATCGACCAGGGCCAGCACGACCAGATCCGCGACGTCTTCTTCGTCAACACCGCCGGGATGCTGGTCCGGCGGGGGGCCCTGCTGAACGTGGGCGGCTTCGACGAGCGCATGCCGGCCTTCCGCGACGACCTCGACCTGTGCTGGCGCACCCACCTGACCGGCGGCCGGGTGCTGGTGGTGCCCCAGTCGCGGGTCCGCCACTTCGCCGCCGCCTCCTCCCGCAGCCGCAAGACCCGCGCCGTCGGCCACCCCCGCTACCTGGTCGAGCGCCACACCACCGCGGCCATGCTCAAGGCGACCAGCATGCGCAAGCTGCCCCTGGCCCTGCTGCTGGCCATGGTGGGGGCGCTGGTCCGCTCGGCCAGCCTGGCCCTGACCGGCAGGCCGGCCGACGCCCTGGCCGTGCTGTGGGCCTGGGGCTGGAACGTCAAGGAGCTGCCGGTCACGATCGTCCACCGCCGCCGCCTCCAGAAGCAGCGCAAGGTCGACGACAGCGCCCTGGCCCCGTTGCGGGCGCCGGGCGGCCAGCGTCTGCGGGCCCTGCTCAGGGGGGCCCTCGAGCTGGTCTACGGCGCCGAGGTCGGCGCCCACGTCGCCCAGCGGGCCGACGACAGCGGCGAGGAGCAGGACATGCCCTCGGGCGGGGTGTCGGTGCTGCGGGTGGTCGCCGGCCACCCGGTGGCCTTCATGGTCGCCGGGTTCGCCCTGGTCATGGCCATCTCGTTGCGCTCGGTGCTGTTCGCCCCGGCGATCGCCAGCATCGGCCTCGGGGTCTGGCCGGCCACCGCCACCGAGCTGCTGCGCGAGTTCGTCTCCAGCTTCCACCAGGCCCAGATGGGCTCGACCGCCTCCGCGCCGCCGTCGCTGGCCCTGCTCGGGGGGCTGTCGGTGCTGACCTTCGGGAAGGCCCTGGTGGCCGAGAAGCTGCTGCTGTGGCTGGCCCTGCCGCTGGCCGCGGCCACCTGCACCCGGGCCCTGCGGGTGGTGGTGCCCCAGCTGTGGGCTCGGGCCCTGGCCGGGCTGCTGTACGCGACCGCGCCCCTGGCCACCGGCGCCCTGGCCCAGGGCCGCATCGGGGAGCTGGTCCTGCTGGTGCTGGCCCCACCGGCCCTGGCCCAGGTGGTGCTGGCCTTCCGGGCCGAGCAGCCGCGCGAGCCCTGGCGTCCGGCCCTGCGCTTCGCCCTGCTGGCCGCCGTGGCCATCGCCATGAGCCCGGCCGCGGTCGTGTCCTTCGGGTTGGTTGTGGCCGCCGCCATCGTGGTCGCGCCGGTCAGGGCGGACGCGGACGGGCGCCGGCTGGCCGTCCGCCAGTCGATCTACCTGGCCTTCGGGTTCGGCCTGGCCCTGCTGCTCCTGCTGCCCTGGAGCGGGCGGCTGCTCACCGGGGCCGTCTTCGCCGACCTCGCCCGGCCCCTGGCCACGCCCGGGCTGGCCGACCTGCTCCAGCTGCGGCCGGGCGGCGGCGGGATGCCCGGCCCGCTGGTCGGGCCGGTCTACCCGGCCCTGGCCCTGGCGTCCCTGTTCTTCGTCGCCGCGGCCGGCCGCCGCCGGCAGGCCTTCTGGCTGCTGGCCGGATTCCTGGCCGCCGCCCTGGCCGCCACCTGGCAGGCCAAGGGGCTGGCCCCGCGGGTCACCGACTGGCCGGCCGGGCTGCTGGTGCCGGGGGCGGTGGCCTGGGCCGCGGCCACCGGCCTCGGCCTTGTCGGCATCGGGCAGGCGCTGGCCAGGCTCAACGTCCGCTTCAGCGTGCGCCGGGCCGCCGCCGCCGCCCTGGTGGTGCTCAGCGCCGTCACCGGCCTGTTCGTGACCGGCCACCTGGTCCGGGGCGTCTGGTCGCCGATGGAGGCGATCGACAGCCCGGCCCTGCCGGCGACGGTCACCCGCAGCCAGGCCCGGGTGCTGTGGCTGGCCGGGCGGCCCGACCACGGCGTCGACTTCGCCGTCACCGGGTCGCGGGGCCGGACCCTGCTCGACCCGGGCCGCCCGCCGGCGGTGGCCGCCGACGACCTGGGCTCGGTGGTGACCGACATCGTCGAGGCCCGCACCCACCGGGCCGGCTCGATGCTGCGCATGTTCGGCATCGGGTACGTGGTCGTGCGACCAGGGCCCGAGGCCGGCCGGCTGGTCGACCTGGTGGCCAGGCAGCAGGACCTGGACGCCAAGCCGACCGAGCAGGCGGCCCTGTTCCAGGGCCCGGGGGTGCCCCAGACCGCCTGGGTGATCCCCGGCGAGACCCCGCCGGCCGAGGTCCAGGGCATGCTGACCAGCCCGGAGCAGCCCGTGCCGGTCCCCGATCCGGGCACCGGCCAGCTCGCGGCCAGCGGGCCGGGCACGGTCGTGCTGCTGGTCCCCGAGGCCGATGCCTGGCGGGCGACCGTCGGCGGGGCCCGGCTGGAGCCGACCACCGCCCTCGGCTGGGCCCAGGGCTTCAAGCTGCCCGCCGGGGCCTCCGGCAACCTCGAGGTCGAGCGGACCGGCCAGGACCGGCGCCTGACCCTGCTCCTGATTGAGGCCCTGCTGGTCCTGGCCGCGGTGGCCACCATGGCCCGCCCGACCCGGGTGGCCCCGCCGGTGGCCCCGAGCGCCGGCATCGACGACACCACCGGCGGCGGGGACCTGCGCCTGGCCGGCCTTGCCCGGGGAGGTGTCGCCCGGTGAGCGACCAGCTGCCCCCGCCCGGCGGCCCCGGCGGTCCCGACGAGGACCGCCCGGCCCCCCTGATCCCCAGCCGGGCCGCCCGCCACCAACAGAAGCGGGGCCTGCGCCGCGGCCGCTCGGCCAAGCCCGCGCCGCCGCCCCGGCCCACCCCGCCCCCGCCCACCTCGTCCCGGCCTCCCGCGGAGCCGCCGCGGCGGGAGCGTCCCCGGCGCCCCGACTGGCGAGAGCGGGTCCG
>JASLBL010000335.1 GCA_030146615.1 Actinomycetes bacterium | reverse complement strand
CTTCAACTCCGTCGCCTACCGGGAGCACCCGGGGGCGATGACGGTGGCCGAGGAGTCGACCGCCTGGCCGATGGTGTCGCGCCCAGTGTATCTCGGTGGACTGGGGTTCGGGTTCAAATGGAACATGGGCTGGATGCACGACACCCTGCAGTACATCTCCAAGGACCCGATCCACCGGCGCCATCACCACCACGAGCTCACGTTCTCGCTGGTGTATGCCTGGACCGAGAACTTCGTGCTGCCGATCTCCCACGACGAGGTCGTCCACGGCAAGGGGTCGCTGCTGGCCAGGATGCCGGGCGACCAGTGGCAGCGGCTGGCGAACCTGCGGGCCTACCTCGGCTTCATGTGGGCCCATCCCGGCAAGCAGCTGCTCTTCATGGGCTGCGAGCTGGGCCAGGAGGCCGAGTGGTCGCACGAGCGCTCGATCGACTGGGAGGCGCTCGTCGATCCGGGCCATCAGAATGTCCAAGATCTGGTCAGGGAGCTGAACCGGGTCTACCGGGAGCGCCCGGAGCTGTGGCAGCAAGACAACGTCCCCGACGGGTTCTCCTGGATCGACGCCAGCGATGTGGACCACAACGTCTTCTCGTTCATGCGCTGGTCCAAGACGGGTGAGCCGCTGGTCTGCCTGTGTAACTTCTCCCCGGTCGTCGGCGAGGACTACCGGGTCGGGCTGCCCCGCGTCGGCCGCTGGGTCGAGATCCTGAGTACCGACGACGCGGCCTACGGCGGCTCCGGCGTGCCCGCCATGGGGGTGGTCGAGGCGGAGGAACTCGACTGGGCTGGCCAGCCGGCCTCGGCCCGGGTCACCCTGCCGCCCCTGGCCACCGTCTGGCTGACCCCGGCTGGTCCCCGATGACCGACCGCGGCCCGCTGCCAAGCTTCCTCATGGACATGGATGGCGTCCTGGTCCACGAGGAGCAAGCCATCCCTGGCGCCGACCGGTTCATCAAGGCGCTCCAGGCCGCTGGGCTGCCGTTCCTGGTGCTCACCAACAACTCCATCTACACCCAGCGTGACCTGGCCGCTCGGCTGGCCCGGTCGGGGATCGAGCTGGCCCCCGAGCGAATCTGGACCTCGGCGCTGGCCACCGCCCAGTTCCTGGACACGCAGCGTCCCGGTGGGACAGCGTACGTGATTGGTGAGGCGGGGCTCACCACTGCACTGCACCAGGTGGGCTACACCCTGACCGAGCGTGACCCCGACTATGTGGTGCTGGGCGAGACCCGCAGCTACAGCCTGGAGGCGATCACCCGGGCGATCCGACTCATCATGGGTGGGGCACGGTTCATCGCCACCAACCCCGACCCTACCGGGCCCTCGCCGGCCGGGCCGCAGCCGGCCACCGGGTCGGTGGCCGCGCTCATCTCCAAGGCCACCGGGATCGGAGCCTACTTCGTGGGCAAGCCGAACCCGCTGATGATGCGCACGGCCCTGCGGGCCATCGACGCCCATTCCGAGGTCACGGTGATGATCGGCGACCGCATGGACACCGACATCATCGCCGGCCTGGAGGCCGGCCTGGAGACGGTGCTGGTACTGACGGGGATCTCGAGCCGCGCCGACGCCGAGCGGTTCGCCTACCGGCCGTCGCGCATCGTGGAGTCGGTCGCCGAGCTAGAGATCGACCTGGGCCTCGGTGGGCTGGCCTGACCGGCTATTCTCGCCCGCGAGTGCGGTCCATCACCTGAGGTGCTCGGCCCAGCTACCTCTCGCGAACGTCCATAACTTGACACCCGTAGGCGTAGGCGCCTCCGTAAAAGGAGCAGCTTGCAAGCGGCCCCTTCCCTCGCCCTGCTGTCTCCTCTGGAGAGCGGACTCCGCACGGTCGGGCCGCGTCCCGCGGCGTGGTGTAAGTCGGCGGTGCCGTGCGCGTAAGCGTTGCTGACTGTGCCGGCGGGAGCCGGGCGGTGCCACCTCCCTGGTGGTGGCGTGAGGCCGCGAGCAGGGTCATGGAACCTTCGGACATGTAACGGCGGCTTGCTGGGGTTTGCGATTCGTCGTGGCTTCGACATCCCCGCACTAGCCATGGCGACACCGTCGGGTGCGGACGCTACAGTCGCGGCATGCAGCAGACGCGGGCGGCGCCGCCGGCGACCCTGGAGGCGGTGCTTGAGCGGATCACCTACGCCAACCAGGAGACCGGCTATACGGTGGCCCGGGTGGCCACCGACCGATCCGGCGACCTGCTGACTGTCGTTGGTCCGCTGTTGGGGGCGCAGCCCGGGGAGAGCCTGCGCCTGCGGGGCCGGTGGGCCAGCCATCCCCAGTACGGCCGCCAGTTCCAGGTCGAGACCTACCAGACGGTGCTACCCGCCACCATCCAGGGCATCCGCCGCTACCTCGGCTCGGGGCTGATCAAGGGGATCGGCCCCAAGATGGCCGAGCGGATCGTGGACCACTTTGGCCAGGCCACCCTGGAGGTGATCGAGCAGGCGCCGGGGCGGCTGGTCGAGGTGCCCGGCCTAGGTCCCAAACGCACCGCGATGATCACGGCCGCGTGGGAGGAGCAGCGGGCCATCAAGGAGGTCATGGTCTTCCTCCAGGGGATGGGGGTGTCGACCTCACTGGCGGTGCGGATCTACAAGACCTACCGGGACGAGGCGATCGAGGTGGTCCGGCGGGAGCCGTACCGGCTGGCCGCCGATGTGTGGGGGATCGGGTTCAAGACCGCCGATCAGATCGCCCAGCGCCTGGGCATCCCTCATGACAGCCCCCAGCGGGTCAAGGCCGGCCTGCAGTTCGCGCTGTCGGAGGCCAGCGAGGACGGCCACTGCTACCTGCCCCAGACCGAGCTGGTTAGCAAGGCGACTGGGCTGCTGGGCGTAGAGGTCGAGCTCGCCGGCCGGTGCCTGGAGGAGCTGGTGGCTGAGGAGGGCGTGGTCGCCGAGCCGCTCCCCGCCACATTCTCACCGGATGCCGCGGCGGGCACGGGCAGGGCGGTCTGGCTGGTCCCCTTCCACCGCGCCGAGGTCGCCCTGGCCGGCGGGCTGCTGCGCCTGCTGCGCGCACCCAGCGATCGGCTGCCCTGGTCCCAGGCGGTGGACTGGACGGTCGCGCTGGACTGGCTGGGCCGCACCATGG
>JASLBL010000027.1 GCA_030146615.1 Actinomycetes bacterium | reverse complement strand
ACCACAAGAACGTGCTGGTCCGGGTCATCCTGCGCCACCTAGAGCGGACACTGACCGACGAGGAGGCCAACCGGATGCGCGACCGCGTCTACGCGGCCCTGCACCGGGGAAGCATCCACCAGTGGGCAGCACGATCGCCATAGAAGATCCCACCGCGCCTTCCACCTTCGCGTGATGTCCCGCCGTGGACGCGGCCTTAGCGTGCAGGCCAGACAACGCCAAGCGATCGGGAGTGAAGATGGAGCGGTACGAACTGGGTGTCGCGCTTGCCCTGGCGGAGCTGGTCGAACGTCGGCGCCGGGCGGATCGGCGGGGCCAGGCACACCGCAGCCCCGCCCACACCGCGGGTCGACACGGGCAGCCAGCGGCAGCGCCGTGGCGTCCGAGCCCGCGGGGCCGGACCCCCCGCCCACAACCTGCGCAACCAGCCAGAGGAGGCCGCTCGGCGTGAAGCGCCGGAAGGCGGCCGTGGAGCGTGCGGGATGAGCCGGCCATCAAGCGGCGCCGCGCCAGCCGAACCGCCAGCGCGCTACGAGATCCGCGTCGAGGGCGTGCTGGACGGCCGCTGGTCGGCCTGGTTCGACGGGATGGTGGTCAGCAGCGACGAGCCCGACCAGACCACCATCGCCGGACCGGTCGCCGACCAGGCGGCACTCCACGGTCTGCTCGCCAAGGTCCGCGACCTGGCCCTGCCGCTGATCTCGGTCCGCCGCATCGACCCGGACCGGTAGGGACATGGAGGCATGATGCGACACCCGTCTACCCCGACGCGCCCGTCTCGAGCCCAACAGCCACAACGGCTCCGGGTGACCAGGAGGCAGCGCAAGCTCCGACCGACCGCGCACATCGACCGTCGCACGCCGTCAGGGCGCCTGCTTCCGTACTGAGGTACACAGGCAGGCCTGTCGTGGAGCCGCCGGCGTTCTAGGCGATGAGGCCGAGCCGGCGGGCGTGGGCCACAGCTTGGGTGCGGTTGGTCGCGCCGAGCTTGGCGAAGATGTGGCTGGTGTGCTTTTTGACTGTCTCCAGGGTGACCACCAGCTCGGCGGCGATGTCGCGGTTGCGGCGGCCGGCGGCCAGCAGCTGCAGCACCTCCAGTTCCCGGTCGGTCAGGGGCTCGACCAGCCCGCCGGCGGCCGGGACGGCCGGGTCTTCCGGGTGCCTGGCGGGCCGGAACGCCGCCGCGACCCGGTGCAGGTGCTCGATCCCTGCGCCGTCGTGACCGGCAAGCCGGCCCCGCTGGCGGGCGCCGATGAGGCTGCGCAGCAGGGCGGCCATCGGCGGCCCCTCGTCGGCGAAAACGCGGACATGGCCCTCGGGTGCGGCCAGCTGGAGCGTTTCCGCGAGTAGGGTCAGGGCGGCCTGGTGCTCGTCGGCCGCCTGCAAGGCCAGGGCCCGCAAGGCTCGGATCTGGATCAGGCTCCCCATCCGGCCCTGGGCCTCGGCCAGGGTGTCCAGGCGCCCCAGCAGCCCCAGGGCCCGATCGGGCTGGGACTGGGCCAGCAGCACCCGAGCCAATACCAGGTGGTCACCCTCCCGCAGGTAAGACACCTCGTCGTGTTCGGTCAGGCCCTGCTCCTGGGTCCAGCGGGCGGCCTCCACCACCCGCCCCAGAGCCAACTGCAGCCGCGCTCGCTCGGAAAAGGCCGGATAGGCCAGGGCGACCACATCGGCCCGCGAATAGGTCCGGCAGGCCTCCTCCATGGCCTCCAAGGCGCCGTCCGGGTCGCCCATGGCCTGGCGGACCCAGGCCAGCGCCACCAGGGCGACATCCAGCTCGGTCAGCTCGATCACCTGCCGGCAGCACTCCACGCCCTGGGTGGCGTGCTGGAGGGCCTCCTCCAGCTGGTTGCGCTGGTAGAGCACCTGGGCGATCCCCACATGGGCCTCACCGGCGTGGTAGACCGAGAACCAGTCGCCCTCGGTCGCTAGCCGCAGGCCCTCCCGGTAGGTGCGCAGGGCCGCGCCCAGCTTGCCCTGTGCCTGCTGGACCAGGCCGAGCATGAAGCAGGTCCGCAGCACGGGATAGGCGGCGGGCGCTGCCCTGCCCTCGCCCAGGAGCTCGGCGAAGGTGGGCTCGGTGTCGACCACGCGTCCGGTCATCCAGTCGGCCCCGACCAGCAGCGAGCGGGCGAACAGGCGTGGGCCGTGCTCGTGGTCGGCCATGTGGGCCAGGGCGGCCCGGGCGAAGGCGGCCACGGCGTCGGGGTCGGCCCGGTCGTAGGCCAGCTCGGCCCGGAGCAGCGCGATCGCCGCCGGCACCTGGGCCACCATGCCGCCATAGGTCGGGATCTGGAGCTCCGGCGGCTCCCGCCCGTGGTGGTCGAAGGCGCGCTCGGCGTGGGCCAGGAGGCGCTCGGCCTCCTCCAGGTGATCGAGGTTGAGCTCGGTCATCGCCTTGGCCAGGCACAGCCCGGGTCGGGAGCGCACCGTGTCGTCGGGGAGCAGCGACAGCCATCGGGCGAGGGCCACGCTCTCCCCGCGGCGCAGGGTCTCGCCTAGGTGCTCCTCGACCAGCCGCGTCGCCCGGTGCGTGTCCCCGGCCGCCAGGGCGTGGCGGATGGCCTCGTCGACCAACCCGTGGTGCTCGCACCAGCCGGCCGCCCGGCGGTGCAGCTCGGGCACCAGGTCCGGCTGGGTCTGCAGCATGCGGGCGCGGAGCAGGTCGGTGAACAGATGATGCAGGCGCCACCAGCGGCGTTCCTCGTCCAACGGGACCAGGAACAGGTTGGCCTGCTCCAGCTCCTCCAGCATGCCCTGGCCGTCGGTGTCCCCGGTCACGGCGTCGCAGAGCGGGCCGCTGAGCCGCTCCAGGATCGAGGTCTGGAGCAGAAAGGCCCGGACCTTGTCCGGTAGCCGCCCGAGGACCTCTTCGTTCAGGTAGTCCAGCACGTAGCGGTGGGTGCCGGTGAAGGCATCCAGGAACGCATCGGTGTCGGGTCGTCCCTGCAGTGACAGGGCGGCCAGTTGCAGCCCCACCGCCCAGCCTTCGGTGCGGGCCTCGAGGGCGCCGACGGCCTCTGGCGGCAGGTCGAGCTTCCACACCTGCTGCAGGAACGCCGCCGCCTCCTCGGGGGTGAAGCGAAGGTCGGCGGCGCGCAACTCGACCAGCTGGCTACTGGCCCGCAGCCGGGCCACGGGTAGGGGCGGGTCGCTGCGGCTGGCGATGGCCAGGTGCAGCCGTGGCGGGAGATGGCTCAGTAGGAAGCCCAGGCTGTCATGGATCGCCGGTTCGTCGATCAGGTGGTAGTCGTCCAGGACCAGGGCGAGCTCGCCGGGCTGATCCTGGAGCCGGTTGATCAGGGCGGTCACCACACCCTGGGTGGAGGTGCCGCTGCCAGGGCTCAGCAGCGGGACAATCTGCTCACCGAGCCCTCCCACCACGCGATCCAGTGCCGCTACCACATAGCGCCAAAACCGCATCGGGTCGTTGTCGTCGGGATCCAACGACAGCCAGGCCACCGCCCAGTTTGTGCTGGTGGCCCAGTCGGCCAGCAGGGTCGTCTTGCCGAAGCCGGCCGGCGTGCAGACCAGGACCAGCGGCCGGCCCATCCCCTGGTCGAGGCGCTGGACCAGGCGGGATCGGGCAAGCCGGTCGGGGCGGGTTCGCGGGAGGTTGACCTTGGTGGCCAGCAGCTCGTCCCGCGCACCGGGTGCGGCCAGGTCCAGAGGCGCTATCGGTGGCTCAGCCATGCCATCACCCGCCGTCCGCCGACGAGGGTCCGTTCGGCAGTCGATTCTAGTGGCGCCTCGGGTCCACCGCCCCACGGCCGTTCATGCCATACCACCCCCGGTCTGCCCCTCTCTCCGCAACATTCCACCAGGTCATCCACCTTCGCGTGATGGCCGCGTGCGGTCCGCTCCCTACCGTCGACCACACCACAACGCCGGCGCAACCAAGGAGCGAAGACCTCACGACTGCGTTAACGCTGGCTTCGTACCCCCTGGCTAGTGGCTAGCATTGCCATCAGCCGGGTGCGGAGGCGACGCACCCACACGCCAACCTCGGCAAGGATCACAACGACCTCCTGGACGCACCATCACACCCTGACGCTGGCCGCCCGTACCTGGACGAACCCGGGCCCACCGGATCCCCTGATGGGGTTGCGGACCGGCGGTCGCAGGACGATCAGCCGCCGGTGGCCGAGCCGCCGGCCTGGCGGGTCCTGCTCGCCTACGCACGGCCCTACCGCCTCATCCTGGTCGTCGGGGGCCTACTGAGCCTCGCCACCGGCGCAGTCGGCCTGGCCCTGGCCCTGACGGCCAAGCGGCTGGTCGACGACCTTGCCCACGGCCGGTCGATGACCGGAGCGCTGGTGTGGCTGGCCGTGCTGGCCCTGGCCAACGCCGGCATCGGCGCCCTCGGCAGCTACGTGCTGGACCGGGCCGCCGAGTCGGTGGTCCTGGACGCCCGCCGCCGCTTGGTCTCCCACCTGGTCTGGCTGCGCATCCCGGCGGTGGACCACAGCGAGCCCGGCGACCTCATGGCCCGGGTCACCGCCGACACCACCCTGCTGCGATCCCTCTGGCTGGACCGGGCGCAGCCAGCACCACGCACCACGACCCTCGCCAGCCCGCAGCCGCCGACGCCTCCGCCCAGGTGACGACTGCGCGTGCCCTCTGTCGAGGCCGAGTTACCGATCCTCCGGGCAGTGCTACCACTACATCCTCGCCTGCTCGATCGTCATCGGCGGCACGACCAGCGCCCGACGCAGACGCGCCGCCGCGGGGGAATCACCCTCGCGCCTGGCCTCTGCCTCCTGCAGCACCTCGGGAGCGGCGAAGATCGGCGCCTGGACCAGCGCCGCCAGGTTCAGCGCGTCACTGGGCCGCGCGTCGACCGACTGCACGCCGGGTGGGCCTTCCACCTCCACGGTGGCGACATAGGTCTCCTCCACCACCCGATCGATCCGCACCTGCCGGACCCGCCCGCCAAGGGCCTGCACCAGGGCGGCGACGAACTGGTAGGTCATCGGACGCCGCCAGGTGATCCCACCGAGGCGAGCCGCCAGACTGAAGGCCTCCGCCCACCCGATCTCGATGGGGGGCTGCCGGTCGCCTGCCACCTCCTCCAGCACGACGTACTGGGACTGCTTCTCGTCAGTTGCAAGCCCGACGACCTTGGCGATGCGCATGTCGACGAACTCAACATCCGTAGCTGTGGCCATGGCGAACCCCCGCAGCTTGCCGCGCTGAGCCTCCCACAACCATCCTGACGACTGACGCACATGCCGCCAAGCGGGCCGGGAGCCGTGGAGAACGGCCATTCCCAGTCGTCCCGAGCCGCCAATTGCGTCACTTCGAGGCGACTTGCGGAAACGCCGCTCCGCACAGCGGTAGGCCGCCACCTACTCGCACGGAGGAGCGACCTGGCAGGCCCTGAGATCCCGCGGGGTCACCGGTCAGCCGTCCGAAACCGCTGGCGGTCTCAGGAGATCAGCGCAACGCCTCCGCCAGTGCCTGTGAGGGTGTCTTGAAGCCCAGGGTTTGTCGAGGGCGGCCATTCAGCTCGGCGGCGATGGAGTCGAGCGCGGCCTGGTCGAGCTGGCGGAGGTCGCCGCC
>JASLBL010000026.1 GCA_030146615.1 Actinomycetes bacterium | reverse complement strand
ACCACAAGAACGTGCTGGTCCGGGTCATCCTGCGCCACCTAGAGCGGACACTGACCGACGAGGAGGCCAACCGGATGCGCGACCGCGTCTACGCGGCCCTGCACCGGGGAAGCATCCACCAGTGGGCAGCACGATCGCCATCGACGAGACTGTAGGGGCGTCATGCCGCTCCCGGCTGTCGGTCAGCGACGGGAGGACGCGTCGATGAGGCGCATCATGTCTTCGTTGAAGTTGAGCGGGTTCGGCATCGTTCGTCGGCGGGTCGGTTGGTCACCGCTCGCCGGCTGGTACCGGCGAAACTGGACTCGAACACGCCCTCGCCGCCCGGTAGGCAGCGGTTGGTTGCGCCCGCCCTGCCCGGCCGGCTTAGGCGGCGGTGGGTTGTCGTTGTCGCTGTGGTCAGTGGGGTCGGTGGGGTGGGGTGGCGGTCAGCCGGCCATCAGGCTGCCGGGTCAGCCGCCAGCCCCCCTCATGGACGGCCCGATGATGAGCTCGGCACAACAAGGCCAGATTGGCCAGATCGGTCGGGCCACCATGCAACCAGTGGCGCAGATGGGCCTCACACCAGGCCAGCGGGCGATCACAGTCGGGGAAGACACAGCCGCCGTCGCGCACGGCCAGGGCGCTGCGCTGGGCCGGCTGGACGACGCGGGTGGTCCGCCCGACCTCCAACGGTTGGGTGGGGGCGCCGCCCAGGATCAGGGGGAGCAGGGCCATGGCGGCCCGCAGCCGCCCCGCCAGCCCTGTCAGTTCGCGTGGCTCGTGGACCACCGGTTGGGCCTCGCCGCTCGGGTGGGGGGCCACCGGTTGGGCCTCGCCGCCCAAGTCCAGGGCTGCCGGTTGCGGCTCGCCGCTTGGGTCGGGGATGGGGTGGGGGGCCTCGCCGTTGGAGCCGTGGATGGAGTGGTGCTGCTGGCTGGGGTGGCGGGTGACCAGGACCCGGGTCAGGGCCCCGTCACAGGCCAACCGCCGACAGCTCTCGGGCGCCAACCCTCCCGCCCCGCCGACCTCACCCCCCACCCCAACACCGGGGTGGCCGAGGAGGCTGTCCAGGTCCACGGTCACCAGCAGCTGGGGGCGGACCCCACCGGCCTGGGGGAGCCGGCCGGCTTCCAGGCTCCGGCGGGCCAACTCCGTGAGGGCGTCGGCGCGGCGCTGGCCACCGCTGCGAGCGTCCTGGGCGTCGGCGGGGCGGGCCAGCGGCTCCAACACCGCCAGTAGGGTCTGGCCGGCCTCGGGGTCCAAGAGCCCGTCCACGGCGACCATGCCTTCCCAGGTCGGGGCCAGCCACAGGCCGCGGCGCTGGTGGCGGCGCTCGCTGGTGTGGTCGGTGCCGTCAGGATCGGCGACCAGCTGGAGGTGGCCCAGGACCCGCCGCAGCCGGGGCGGATCCAGCCGGGAGGCGGCCTCGAGCAGGACCGGTTCGGCCTCTCGGGTGAGGTGCTCGGGAAGCTCGTGGGTGCCGTGGGCGACCACGCTGGCATGAGCAACCGAGATCTCCCCGCCAACCAAAGCGTGGGCGGTGGCGGCCAGGGGGCCGCGGAACAGGGCCCGGGCGGTCCGGACCGAACTGGCCGCGGTCCCAGCGCCCATGTGGAGCCGGTTCCGTAGCCAGCCAGCGGTCGAGGGGGCCGGTTGGTCTTGGTCGGCGCCGGCGGCGCCGCGGGCGTCGACCCCGGCCAGTTCCATGAGCCACAGGCCTTCGAGGCGGTCCACCAGCCGCCGCAGCCGCAGCACCGTGCGGCCCGAACCGGGTCCGGCAGCTCGTCCAGGTCCTGGGCGGCCAGGTCGTCCATTGCGGCGGTCAGGGCCGCCAGTCGACCCGGCCGGTCGGGCGACGAGATCGTCGAACTGGTGTTCGTGTTCATGGGGGCAACCTAGCAACCCCAGACCCGAACACAAGCACCAGACCCACATCTGGGGACAACCGTTTCAGCCGATGTATGCGGAAGCCGTCACGGCATGGGCCTGTCGTGGGCGCCTCGTCAGTCATGGTCGCCATGTGGACGGCGGAGACGCTCAGGCGGGGCGGGTCGGTGGTCGGGGCCGGCCGACCCACCGTGCCAGGCAACGGCATCGGCTCGACAACCCGGGGTGAGAGCCGAGCCAGGTACCTGTATGGCCCGGACGCCTCGACCCACCGAACCAGGCGGGTCAATGGGACGGACCACGAGGATCCCCGGGGTCCCACCCCGACCCACCCCTGCCGGCCGACGGCACAGGGCCTGAAGGCCCCGTTGACCATGGCCGAGACCATGGACTTGGAGATCCCGGTGGTGGCCTCCAGCGAGCGCGTACTGACGCCGCCGCAGCTTCGCCACCTCCGCCTTCCCATCCCCGTCCCTCGGCTCTCACCCCGCGCCATTCCTTCTCCCGCGCCTGATGGAACGAACCATTCTGTTCTGCTATATTGGAACGGAACAGTTTGTTCCGTTCCAATAGGAGGAGCCCAGATGACTAGCGACGACCGCACCACGGGGCGCAGCACCGACGGTGGCGAGGCTGAACGCCAAGCTCCCCAGGGTGATGGCGGCGATGCTCAACTCCGACCTCTCCAGGATGACGATCCGGCGGAGCCGGAGGGAATCGGCTGGAGTCGCGGGGTGCCGGTGGGCTACCTCCAGGGCCTGGCTGCGTACTGGCGGACCGGGTACGACTGGCGGGCGCACGAGGACCGGCTGAACCGGATGCCGCAGTTCACGACCACGATCGACGGGGCGAACCTGCACTTCATCCATGCTCGCTCCCCGGAGGCGGGGGCGGTGCCGCTGTTGTTGATCCATGGGTGGCCGGGGTCGGTGGTGGCGTTTCAGGAGCTGGTGGGGCCGCTGACCGACCCAGGGGCCCACGGGGGCGATCCGGGGGACGCGTTTCATGTCGTGATCCCGTCGCTTCCCGGGTTCGGGTTCTCCGGGCCGCTGGACGACGGTGGGTGGACCTATGACCGCATCGCCGGGGCGTTCATCGAGCTCATGACCCGGCTGGGGTACGAGCGCTTCGGCGTCCAGGGTGGCGACGTCGGCGCGTTCGTGGCTCCGGTGGTCGGGCGGCGGGCGCCGGAGCGGGTCGTCGGTGTGCACGTGAACGCCCTGGTCACCTTCCCGTCGGGGGAGCCGGGGGAGCTGGAGGGGCTCAGCGAGGCGGAGCAGCGGCGGCTGGCCCGGATGCGCCACTTCCAGGAGGACATGATGGGCTACAGCCAGATCCAGGCGACCCGCCCGCAGACCCTCGCCTACGGGCTGACCGACTCCCCGGTCGGGCAGCTGGGCTGGATCGTCGAGAAGTTCAAGGAGTGGACCGACCCGGCGGCCGAGCTGCCCACCGACGCCGTCGACCGCGACCACCTGCTGACCAACGTCAGCATCTACTGGTTCACGGCCACCGCCGGCTCGTCGGCCGCCCACTACTACGACGTCTATCACGACCCGGCCGCGTGGGAGCCCAAGCAGCGTGGCACCGTCCCGACCGGGGTGGCCGTGTCCCTGACCCAGGACGTGGCCGTCCGGCGGCTGGCCGAGCGTGACCACAACGTCGTCCACTGGTCGGAGTTCGAGCGCGGCGGCCACTTCGCCGCCATGGAGGCGCCCGAGTTCCTGCTCGGCGACGTGCGCGAGTTCTTCCGTAAGCTCCGTCCCGTATGAGCGGCCAGACATCCCCTCCCGTGCTCGGGCGGCGCGCCCGCAACCGCGCGCTGCTCGAGCGCCAGCTCCTGCTGCGGCGGGTGCGGCGGCCCGCCGCCGAGGTGGTCGAGCACCTGGTGGGCATGCAGGCCCAGGAGCCCCGCGACCCCTACGTGGGGCTCTGGACCCGCCTGGAGGGCTTCGACCCCGGCGAGCTGGGCGGCCTGGTCAGCGGCCGGCAGGTGGTCCGCAGCCCGCTCATGCGGGCCACCATCCACCTGGTCAGCGCCCGCGACTGCCTGACCCTGGCCTCGCTGCTGCGTCCGGTGCTCGACCGGAACCTCTGGACCGGCAGCCCCTTCGGCCGCAAGCTCAAGGGCATCGACCTCGACGCCCTGCTGGCCGCCGGCCGGGCCCTGCTCGACGAGCAGCCCCGTACCACCGCCCAGCTCCGCGCCTTCATGGCCGAACGCTGGCCGGACTACGACCCCGCCTCGCTGGCCTACGCCGTCCACCACCTGGTCCCGGTGGTCCAGGTCCCACCCCGCGGCGTGTGGGGCCAGAAGGGCCTGCCGACCTGGGCGACCACCGAGCGGTGGCTCGGCCGCCCGGTCGAGGCGGCCCCCTCGATCGACCGGGTCGTCCTGCGCTACCTCGCCGCCTTCGGCCCGGCCGGCACCATGGACGTCCAGGCCTGGTCGGGCCTGACCCGCCTCCGCGAGCTCACCGACCGCCTCCGGCCCCGCCTCCGCAGCTTCCGCAACGAGGCCGGCAAGGAGCTGTTCGACCTCCCCGACGCCCCCCGCCCCGACCCCGACACCCCGGCTCCGGTCCGGTTCCTGCCCCAGTACGACAACGTGGCCCTCTCCCACGCCGACCGCTCCCATCTCTCGGCCGGCGCCGCCGGCAAGTGGCCGACCGACGACCTCCACTGGTCGGCCCTTCTGGTCGACGGCTTCGTCGCCGGAGTCTGGCGCCTGGCCCGCGACCGCAAGGCCGCCACCCTCACCGTCCGGCTGTTCGAGGACCTCCCCGGCCAGGCGCGGGCCGAGGTGGCCGAGGAGGGCGAACGCCTGCTCGCCTTCCTCGCCCCCGACGCCGAGCCCGGCGAGGTCCGGCTGGTCTCGCCGTAGGCGGAGGCCGACCCCGGACTACCCCTCGATGTTGGACATCACGTGCTTGACGCGGGTGTAGTCCTCGAACCCGTACAGGGACAGGTCCTTGCCGTAGCCGGAGTGCTTGAAGCCGCCGTGGGGCATCTCGGCGACCAGGGGGATGTGGGTGTTGATCCAGACGCAGCCGAAGTCGAGGGCGCGGGCCATGCGCATGGCGCGGCCGTGGTCGCGGGTCCAGACGCTGGAGGCGAGGCCGTACTCGACGCCGTTGGCCCAGGCCAGGGCCTTCTCCTCGTCGTCGAAGCGCTGGACGGTGATGACCGGGCCGAAGATCTCCTGCTGGACCATCTCGTCGCCCTGCTCGAGTCCGGAGACGACGGTGGGCTCGTAGAAGAAGCCGCCGCGGTCGAGCCTGTGGCCGCCGGTGGCGATCTCGGCGTGGCCAGGGGCGCGCTCCAGGAAGCCCTCGACCTTGGCCAGCTGGCCGGCGTTGTTGAGGGGGCCGTAGGCGGCGTCTTCGTCCTCCGGGGGGCCGGTGGTGGTCCCCTTGGCCTGCTCGACCAGGGCGGACAGGAAGTCGTCGTGGACCCCGCCGCCGGCCAGCACCCGGGTGGCGGCGGTGCAGTCCTGACCGGCGTTGAAGTAGCCGGTGGCGGCGATCATCTCGGCCGCGGCGGCCACGTCGGCGTCGTCGAACACGATCACCGGGGCCTTGCCGCCGAGCTCAAGGTGGACCCGCTTGAGGTCGTCGGCGGCCGCCTTGGCGACCTCGCGGCCGGCCCGGACGCTGCCGGTGATCGAGACCATGGCCGGGGCCTTGTGGGACACCAGCAGCTTCCCGGTGTCCCGGTCGCCGACGACCACGTTCATCACGCCGTCGGGCAGGAACTCGCTCATCAGCTCGGCCATCCAGACGGTGGTTACCGGGGTGGTGTCGCTCGGCTTGAGGACCACCGCGTTGCCGGCCGCGATCGCAGGGGCGAACTTCCACACGGCCATCATGAACGGGTAGTTCCAGGGGGTGACCTGGGCGCAGACGCCAACCGGCTCGCGGCGGATCATCGAGGTGTGCCCGGCCATGTACTCGCCGGTGGACAGGCCGTTGAGCATGCGGGCGGCGCCGGCGAAGAAGCGGATCTGGTCGATCGCCGGCGGGACCTCCTCGTCCATGGTGAGCTGGAACGGCTTGCCGGTGTTCTCGCTCTCCAGCCGGACCAGCTCTTCGGCCCGCTCCTCGAGCGCGTCGGCGATCTTGAGCAGGGCCCGGCTGCGCTCGGACGGGGTGGCGTCGCGCCACTGCTCGAAGCCGCGCTCGGCCGCCTGCATGGCCGCGTCCACGTCGGCCTGGCCGGAGACCGGGGCCTCGGCGAAGCCCTCGCCGGTGGAGGGGTTGACCAGCGTCGAGGTGCGCCCGTCGGCCGCGTCCCGGTACTCGCCCCCGATGAAGTTCTGCAGCTTGCGAAGCGACCCCATTGCCAGCTCCTTACTCGTTCTCGTCGGTCATGCCCGCTGGCGGCGGGCCAGCACGGCGTTGCCCACCGCGATGGCCACTCCTCCAAGGAAGATCAGTGTGCCCATCACGTTCACCTGGGGCGGCACCCCGACCCGGGTGGCGCCGTACACCCACAGGGGGAAGGTCTCGACCTGCCCGCTGACGAAGCTGGTCACCACGTAGTCGTCGATCGAGAGGGCGAAGGCGAGCAGCGCCCCGGCGACGATCCCCGGCGCCAGCAGCGGCAGGGTGATCTTGCGGAAGGTGGTCAAGAGGTCGGCCCCCAGGTCCTGGGCGGCCTCCTCGAGGGCCGGGTCGAGGCCCAGCACCCGGGCCCGCACCGTCACGGCCACGAAGGCCAGGCTGAAGGCGACATGGGCGATGATGATGGTGACGAAGCCCCGGACGAACTGGGTGGTGACGAACAGCGACAGCAGCGACGCCCCCAGGACCAGCTCCGGGGCCGAGATGGCGCTGAAGATCACCAGGTCGTAGAGGTTCTTGCCGCGGAAGCGGTAGCGGCCGAGCGCGATCCCGATCATGGTCCCGAGCACGGTGGTGATGATGGTCGAGATGACGGCGATCACCAGGGAGTTGCGCAGGGCGGTGGTCAGGGCCTGGATGCCGAACAGATCCCGGTACCAGTTCAGGGTGAAGCCCTGCCAGCGCAGGTTGAGGCGGCCCTGGGTGTCGTTGAAGCCGAACACGATCATGACCAGGATCGGCAGGCTGAAGTAGAAGATCATCAGCCAGGTGTAGACGGGCAGGATCAGCCGGGTCCAGCGACGCCGCCGGCCGGGCACGGCCGGGGCCGGGGCGACCTCGGGGGGCGCCTGCCGGGTGGCGACGGTGCTCACCGCTGGGCCACCTCCATCACCTGCTCGGTGCCGAGCACCCTGGCGTAGGTGAAGATCCCGACCAGCAGGGCCGCCATGAGCAGGAACGACATCGCCGAGGCGAGCGGGTAGTTGTTGTTGCTCAGGTACACGGTCTGGATGATGTTGCCGATCATGGTCGTCTGGGTGCCGCCGAGGATGCCGGAGTTGACGAAGTCGGAGGCGACCGGCACGAAGGTGATCAGCACGCCGGCGAACACCCCGGGCAGCGACAGCGGGAACACCACCCGCCGGAAGGCGGCGGACCGGCTGGCGAACAGGTCGTGGGCGGCCTCGACCAGGCTGGGGTCGACCCGCTCCAGGGCCACGTACAGCGGCAGGACCATGAACGGCAGGTAGTTGTAGGTGAGGCCGCCGAGCACGGCGGTGGTGGTGGCCAGCAGGTGGAAGTCGGCCGGGAGCAGCCCCGCCTCCTTCAGCGGCCCGAGCACGAACCCCTCGTCGTTGAGGATGAACTTCCAGGAGGCGGTCCGGATCACGAACGAGACGAAGAACGGCAGCAGGATCAGGAACAGGTAGGTCGACTTGCGGGCGCCGCCGTAGAAGGCGATCCAGTAGGCCATCGGGTAGGCCAGGACCAGGCAGAGCGCGGTCACGATCAGGGCGTAGACGACCGACCGGATGAACTGGGTCGAGTACGAGGACCAGGCGTGGGAGTAGTTGGACCACTCCCAGGTGAACCGGAAGCCCTGCTCGGTGTTGCCGCTCTGGAGCGACAGGGAGAACATCACCAGCAGCGGCACCACGAAGAAGATGGCCAGCCAGAGCCCGCCCGGCAGCCCGACCAGGTACGGGGTGAGCCGGCCGCGGCCGCCGCGAGCGCTCATCGCCGGAAGGGTCCTCCGCGCCCTAGGACTGGACGATCGGCTGGAAGATCCCGTCCCACACCTGCTCCTCTTCCACGGTCAGGTTGCGGTAGCGCTTGGTGTTGGCCAGGTCGGCCTCGGTCGGGAAGATCAGCGGGTTGGTGACCAGGTCGTCGAGGTACGCCTTGTCCTCGCCCGACGCCTTGGCCGCCTTGGCCTGGAGCACGTCCTTGGCCGCCGGGACGGGGGTGATGTAGGCGATGTACTCGGCCAGCTTGGCCGCCACCTCCGGCCGGTACACGTAGTCCATGTAGGTGATCGCGTCCAGGGGGTGCTTGGCGCCCTTGGGGATGGCCATGTTGTCGGTCCAGTAGGTGGCGCCCTCGGAGGGGATCACGAACTTGATGTCGGGCGAGCCCGAGTTGTTGAGCTGGTAGATGTCGCCCGAGTAGGCCTGGGAGATCCAGGCGTTGCCCGAGCTGAGCCCCTCGGCCATCCCCGCGTTGTCGACGAACTCCCGGAGCTGCGGCCGGAGCTTCTTGGCCTCCTCGGCGGCCCGCTTCCAGTCCTCCTCGGTCGAGTTGGCCGGGTCGATGCCGAGCTTGATCATCACCGAGGTCGGGAAGTCGGTGTCGTCGCCGAACATGGTGATCTTGCCCTTGAAGGCCGGGTCCTCGAGGTCCTTCCAGCTGGTGATCTCCCGCTTGGTCAGCTTGGGGTTGTAGGCCAGCCCGACCAGGCCGGACTGCCAGGGCACGCTGAACTTGTTGCCCGGGTCGTAGCTGGGGTTCTTGGCCGACGGGGCGGCGTTCTTCTGGAAGGTGGGCAGCTTGGAGTGGTCGAGCTCGGTCAGGAAGTTCTGGCGGATCAGCTTCTCGAGGGGCCCGCCGTTGGTGATCACGATCAGGTCCCAGCCGGGGTCCTGGCCGGCCTTGAGGGAGGGGTTGATCCGGCCCAGGAAGGCGTCGTTCTCCTGGATGACCTCTTTGTAGTTGACCTTGATCCCCGTCTCCTTGGTGAAGTCCCGGAGCGAGGGGTAGACGGTCTTGCCGCCCTGCTTCTCCTGGTCCATGTACAGCGGCCAGTTGGCGAAGTCGAGCTGCTTGGCCAGGGTCTGGCTGGCCCAGAAGCCGGACTCCTGGGGGGCCTCGTCGCCGCCCGACCCCTCGACGCCGCAGGCGGCGAGGAAGGCCGAGGCGCCGAGCAGGCCGGCGCCCCGCAGGGCGTCTCGGCGGCTGATGCGCGGCATGGTCAGGCCCCGCAGCAGGGCCGGGTCGAGCGGTCGGTTCCTGGTCACGGCGTGGTTCCCTCCTTGGCGCCGCCGAGCACATAGGAGTGCTCGGGCGGCCATTCCAGCCATCCCACCTGGCCGGTGAGCACGTCCGCTCCGGGGTGGGCGGACGCGTTCTGACGGTAGACGGCGATGGCCGTCCCGCCATCGGTGACCGTCCGGTACTGGGTCGAGGTGCCCAGGTAGACGACCTCGTGCACCGTTACCCGGAGCGCGGTCCGGTCCGGTGGCGGCGGGTCCTGCTCGGCGCGCAGCACGATCTTCTCGGGCCGGACGGCCAGCTCGACCTCCTCGCCCGCCTGGGCGCCGCCGGGGTCGGCCACCAGCACGCGCTGGTCCGGTCCCAGCCCGCCCAGAGCCCAGGTGTCGCCCCTGCGCTCGAGCCGGCCGGTGACGATGTTCGAGGTCCCGATGAAGTTGGCCACGAACCGGGTGGCGGGGTGCTCGTAGAGCTCGCGCGGGCTGCCGAGCTGCTCGATCCGGCCGGCGTTCATCACCACCAGCCGGTCGGACATGGTCAGGGCCTCCTCCTGGTCGTGGGTCACGTACACGAAGGTGATACCGACCTCGCGCTGGATGCGTTTCAGCTCCAGCTGCATGGCCTGGCGCAGCTTGAGGTCGAGGGCGCCCAGCGGCTCGTCCAGGAGCAGGGCCCGCGGCCGGTTGACCAGCGCCCTGGCCAGGGCGACCCGCTGCTGCTGGCCCCCCGACAGCTGGCGCGGCTTGCGCCTCTCGCGGCCCTCGAGCTCGACCAGGGCCAGTGCCTCGGCGACCCTGCGCCGGATCTCGCCCTTGTCGACCTTCTTGCGCCGCAGGCCGAAGGCCACGTTCTCGAAGACGTCCATGTGCGGGAACAGCGCGTACTGCTGGAAGACCATGTTGACGTCGCGCCGGAACGGCGGGACGCCGACCATGTCGCGGCCGTGGAGGAGGATCTGGCCGCTGGTCGGCTCCTCGAAGCCGGCGATCATGCGCAGGGTGGTGGTCTTGCCGCAGCCCGACGGGCCGAGCAGAGAGAAGAACTCGCCCTCGGCGATCCGGAGGTTGACGTGCTCCACGGCCTTGACGTCGTGGGAGCCGGTGACGAACGCCTTCTCCACCCCGACCAGCTCGATCGCGGTCAGGTCGTCGCGGTCCAGGTCGATGGTGCGGGCACCCGCCTGGACCCTCGTGTCTGCCATCGCCTCGTTCCCACCTCAGACGGCCGATCCGCCGATTCGACCACACGGGCACGATGGGACGCTAGCATCACGCACCAGGGCGTCCATGTACGAACCGGCGCTGGTCAGGGCGCTCATCTGCCACTTCGGCACCGTAGGTATCACGTCCCCGCCCTGCCCTCGAGCACGTCGGCGGCCTGGAGGGCGAGCCAGAACTCGACCCGGTCGCCGGCCCGGTCCAGGTCGCGGCCGGTCAGGTCGGCGACCCGGCGGATGCGGTAGCGCAGGGTGTGGCGGTGCACGGCCAGGGCCCGGGCCGCGGCCTCCCAGTTGCCGTTGTGCTCCAGGAACACCCGCAGGCTGGCCACCAGCTCGCCGTGCTGGCGGCGGTCGTAGTCGGCCAGGGGGCCGAGTAGGCCGCGGGAGATGGCCTCGAGGGCGGCGTCCTCCTGCCTGGCCAGCAGCAGGCGGTGGCCGCCGAGGTCGGCGACGGTGGCGACGCCGGCCCCGGGCCCGCCGGCCGGGGCCGGCCCGGCCGCCTCCAGGGCGAACCGGGCCTCCTGGTAGACGCGGCGCAGGCCGCGCGGGTCGGTCTCGGGCATGCCAAGGCCGAACCGGCCGGCCAGCCCCCTGGCCCTGGCCGCCTCGGCCACCGCCTCGGCGGCCGCGCGGGCGCCGGCCGGGTCGGCCGCCTCGAACAGGGCCACCACCGAGGCGTCCTGGATGCTGCAGACGTACGGCCCCGGCCGCCGGGACAGCCGGTCCTGGACCAGCAGCCGCAGCGCCTCCACCGCCGGCTCCGACCGGTCGCCGTCCTCGCGCCGGCCCACCAGCACGGCGATCGCCGGGGAGGCGCCGAGGCCGAGGAAGCGCAGGCGCCGCCGGGTCTCCTCGGCCGACAGCTCCCCCTCGAGCAGGGCGTCGAGGAAGTCGCCGACCAGCCGGCGCTCGGTCCTGGCCACCGCCTGGGCCTTGGCCAGCTCCAGGGCCACGGCGGTGGCCAGGTGGTGGACGACCACCTGGTGGAACGGCTGGGGCCGGTTGCCCCGGTGCAGCACCAGGAACCCGGCCGGGCCGCCCCCGACCAGCACCGGCAGCAGGGAGCGGCTGCCGCCCTCGTCGGACAGGCTGAGGGAGAACTCGTTGCCCTCGGGCCGCAGGGCCTGGATCTCGGCCCAGATGGCCCGAGGCGGGAGCACGGCGGTCGCGCCCCTGGCCTCGGCCATGACCTCGCCGCGGACGTCCAGCAGCAGGGCCCTGGTCCCGGTCATGCGGGCGTACGCCTCCAGCAGGGCGTCCAGGCCTGCCCCCTCGACCAGCAGCCGCGACAGGGTCTGCTGGACCGTCCCGGCCCGCTGGAGGAGCACGTACTGCTCGTTGACCAGGCGCGAGAACAGCGCCTCGGTGATGGCGATGAACGGCACCTCGAAGGGGACCTCGAACACCGGGAAGCCGGCCTGGTCGGCGGCGTCACGCACGGCCGGCGGGGTGGCCTTGAAGGCGAACCCGAGGCCGATCCCGAGGGCGGCCAAGCCGGCCCCGGCCAGCTGCTCGACGTACGCCGTCTGGGCCGCCGGCCCGCCGCGCAGGCCGAGGCCGGTGGTCAGCAGCACCTCGCCGCCGCGCAGGAACGGCGTCGGGTCCTTGAGCTCGGAGACATGGGCCCAGCGGATCGG
The DNA here is from genome assembly GCA_030146615.1 of Actinomycetes bacterium. Classification (GTDB taxonomy): domain Bacteria; phylum Actinomycetota; class CALGFH01; order CALGFH01; family CALGFH01; genus CALGFH01. The sequence continues at coordinate 13,713 of JASLBL010000026.1, read as the reverse complement.
CCCATCGATCCCCTTGGCGCCCGCGACCAGCCCCAGGTGGAGCTCCTCGATGGCTAGCAGGTCGGCAACGGTGGTGGTCACAGGGCCCCTTCTACGCCGATTCGTACAACAGCGTACCCGGGAACTGGACGGGCGGGCACTAGCCCGGCGGCTTGCACGGCTGACAGCCTGCGGCTCGCGGGGGTCGGGGGCGCATGCAGCCGAAGGCGGTAGCCCCCGATGGGATGGTCGGAGGTCGGGATGCGGGTCCTGGTGGTGGGCGGCGCCGGCGCCATGGGGCGCTGGACGGTCCGCGACCTGACCGAGTCCGAGGGCGTGGACGAGGTGGTGGTGGCGGACGTGGACGGCACCCGGGCCCGGGAGGCGGCCGGCTGGGCGGCGGCCCGGTCCGGGAGCAACGGGACCGCCCAGGTCCGCGCCCTTGCCCTCGACGCCGGCGACCCCGATGCGCTGCGCCGGGCCTTCGACGGCGCCGACGTGGTCTGCAACTGCGCCGTGTTCGCGCTGAACCTGCCGGTGATGGAGGCCTGCGCCGACACCGCGACCCACTACGTCGACCTCGGCGGCCTGTTCCACACCACCCGCCGCCAGCTCGCCCTGCACGACCGCTTCCTGGCCGCCGGGGTCACGGCCGTGATCGGCATGGGCGGCAGCCCCGGGATCACCAACGTCCTGGCCGCCCTGGCCGCCCGCGACCTCGCCGAGGTCGCCGAGGTCGAGGTCCGCCTGGGCGTGGCCGACTTCGCCCCCTCGAGCGCGCCGGTGCCGGTGCCGTACGCGATCCAGACGATCCTGGACGAGTTCGCCGTCCCGGCCATGGCCTTCCTGGACGGGCGGCTGGTCGAGGTGCCGGCCATGAGTGACCAGGAGGAGCTGGACTTCCCGCCGCCGGTGGGCCGGGTCCGGGTCGGCCACACCCTCCACTCCGAGGTCGCCACGCTGCCTCTGTTCTTCGCCGACCGCGGGATCCGGTCGGTGACCTTCAAGGTCGGGTTCCCGGCCGACTTCATGGACAAGCTGGCCCTCCTGACGGCGCTCGGACTTGCCGATACCTCTCCGGTCGAGCTGCCCAGCGGCCGGGTGGTCCCGCGCGAGCTGCTGGTCCACTGCATTACCAAGACCGCCACCATGCCCGGCCCCGAGGCCGCCCCGGACGACGCCGAGGCGATCTGGGTCCGGGTGCGAGGGCGACGGGCCGAACCTTCGGGGGATCCGGCCCTCGCCCCTCGCGAACACAACGGCCCCCCCGGCGGGATGCTCCGGGACTCTCCTCGCGAAGCCCCGTCGACCACCCCGGTCGAGCGCCTGGCCGAGTGCGTGGTCCGGCCCCATCCTGCCTGGCAGGCCTCCTCGGGCCAGCTCGACACCGGGGTGCCGCCCAGCATCGTCGCCCAGTTCCTGGCCACCAAGGTGATCGACCGGCCGGGCGTGCTCCCCCCCGAGGACGCCGTCCCGGCCGAGCCCTTCCTGGCCGAGCTGGCCACCCGCAATCTGGAGGTGACGCTCCTCACACGGGAACCCGCTCGGAGCCTCGGCGTAGCCGCGGGGGGTTCGGGGGGCGCAGCGTAGCGGAGCCCCCCGATGGATCAGGACGACGAGGACCCGAGGAAGAGGTGGGCGAAATGACAGTGCCGCAGGAGCGAAAGCTGGCCGGGGAGGTTCCCGGGCCACAGAGCCGGGCGCTCGAGGAGCGGCGGCGCAAGGCCGTGGCCAGGGGGGTGGCCACCATGACCCCGGTGTACGCGGCCGCCGCCCACGGGGCGGTGATCGAGGACGTCGACGGCAACCGCTTCATCGACTTCACCGGCGGCCTCGGGGTGCTGAACGCCGGCCACACCCCGCCGTCGGTCACCCAGGCGGTCAAGGACCAGGTCGAGCGCTACCTCCACACCTGCCAGCACGCGGTCATGAACGAGCCGTACGTGGCCGTGGCCGAGGCCCTCAACCGCATCACCCCCGGCGACTACGAGAAGCGGACCATGCTGGTGAACTCGGGGGCCGAGGCGACCGAGAACGTGGTCAAGATCGCCCGCGCCGCCACCGGCCGCCCCGGCGTGGTCGTGTTCGACAACGCCTTCCACGGCCGCACCCTGCTCGCCCTGGCCATGACCGGCAAGGTCGCCCCCTACAAGCAGGGCTACCACCCGTTCCCGAGCGAGATCTACCGGATGCCCTACCCCTACTGCTACCGCTGCCCGTTCCACCTCAGCCCCTCGAACTGCGGCCTGGCCTGCGCCGACTACGTCGAGGAGGAGATCAAGGTCCACGTCGGCCCCCAGAACGTGGCCTGCCTGATCGTGGAGCCGGTCCAGGGCGAGGGCGGCTTCATCGCCCCGCCGCCCGGCTGGCTGGAGCGGATCGCCGACATGTGCCGGCGCCTGGAGATCCCGTTCGTGGCCGACGAGGTCCAGTCGGGCTTCGGCCGCACCGGCACCCTGTACGCCACCGAGCAGCATCCCGGCGTGGTTCCCGACTTCACCGTCTCGGCCAAGTCGATCGCCTCCGGGCTGCCCCTGGCCGCGGTCACCGGGCGGGCCGAGCTGATGGAGGCCCCCGGCCCGGGCGGGCTGGGCGGCACCTACGGCGGCAACCCGCTGGCCTGTGTGGCCGCGCTGGCCACCATCGAGCTGTTCGAGCGGGACGACCTGCTGGAGCGGTCCCGGCGGATGGGCGAGATCCTGGGGCGGCGCCTGGGCGAGCTCGGCGAGCGGCACCAGATCGTCGGCGAGGTCAGGGGCCTTGGGGCGATGATGGCGCTGGAGCTGGTCACCGACCGCGAGACCAAGGAGCCGGCCAGGCAGGCGACCAGCCAGGTGGTGGCCGAGGCGGCCCGCAACGGCCTGCTCACCCTCAAGGCCGGGATCCACGACAACGTCGTGCGGGTCCTCGCCCCCCTGGTCATGGACGAGCAGCTGCTGTCGGACGGGATCGACATCCTCGACCGGGCCCTGGCCACGGCGTCGGCATGAGGACCACGATGTGGGTCGCCGGGGCCGAGCTGCCCGGGCGCGGCACCGTCGAGGTGGTGGCCAACCCGGCCACCGAGGAGCCGCTGGCCGAGGTATCGTCGGCAACGCCCGAGCAGGTCGACCGGGCCGTCACCGCGGCCAGGGCCGCCCTCCCGGCCTGGCGGCGGACCCCGGCCGCCGAGCGGGGCGAGCTGCTGCACGGGGTCGTCGCCTGGCTGCGCGAGCACCGCGACGAGCTGGGCCGGCTGATGACCATGGAGGGCGGCAAGCCGCTGGTCGAGAACACCGACGAGGTCGGCTGGACGGCCAACGCCTTCAGCTACTACGCCGAGCTGGGCCGCCACGAGCGGGGCCGGGTGATCCCCTCGGTCGAGGACGGCCAGCTGGCCCTGGTGCTCAAGGAGCCGGTCGGGGTCGTGGCCACGATCGTGCCCTGGAACTACCCACTGCTCCTGCTGGCCTGGAAGGTCGCCCCGGCCCTGGCCGCCGGCAACACCGTGGTCGTCAAGCCGTCGCCCTACACGCCCCTGGCCACCCTGCGCCTGGCCGAGGCGTTCGCCGGCTTCCCCGACGGGGTGGTCAACCTGGTCACCGGCGGGGCCGAGGTCGGCGAGGCCATGGTCGTCCACCCCGGAACCAGCCTGGTCGCCTTCACCGGGTCGGTGGCCACCGGCCAGCGCATCGGCGCCCTCTGCGCCGAGCAGGTCAAGCGGACCCACCTGGAGCTGGGCGGCAAGGACGCGTTCATCGTCTGCGACGACGTCGACCTGGAGGTGGCCGCCCCCGGCGCGGCCTGGGCCGCCTACCTGAACGCCGGCCAGGTCTGCACCTCGGCCGAGCGCTTCTACGTGCTCGAGCCGGTGTTCGACGAGTTCGTCGACCGCCTGGTCACGGTGACCAAGGGCCTGCACCTGGGCGACCCGCTCGACCCGGCGACCGACGTCGGCCCGATGGTCGCCGAGGCCCAGCGGGCCAAGGTCGAGCGCCAGCTCGACGGGGCCGTCCGGGAGGGGGCCAGGGTCCTGGCCGGCGGCGACCACGGCGGCCGGGAACGCGGCTGGTTCCTGGCCCCGACGGTGGTGGTGGACGTGGACGACTCGATGGACCTGCTCACCACCGAGACGTTCGGGCCGGTCGCCCCCGTCCAGCGGGTCGGGTCGCTGGACGAGGCCATCGCCCGGGCCAACGCCCTCCCCTACGGGCTCGGGGCCAACGTCTATACCCGGCGAATGGACTACATCCTGCGCTGCATGGACGAGCTGGAGGCTGGCACCGTCTGGTTCAACGACCCGCTGACCGACAACGACGCCGGCCCGTTCGGGGGCATGAAGATGTCCGGCAACGCCCGCGAGCTGGGCCCGGAGGGCCTGGAGGCCTTCCGGGAGACCAAGCACGTCCACCTCGACGCCCGTGCCGAGCGAAAGCCGTGGTGGTATCCGTACGGGCAACAGGGATAGCCTGGAGGGACCGCGTCAAGCAGAGGGCCTGTCCGGCCGATGGAGGCGGCATGTCAACTCTCCGGTCCCCGGAGGTCGGGCGCTGAGCCAGTCGGTCCGCGTCCAGCCCACCCGGGTGCAGCGCATCCATGGCCGCCGTGCCGCGACCCGCCGCGCGGCATCCCGGCGCACCCGGCGCCGCTTCTTCGCCGAGCTGCCGTTCCTCCTCGTGGCCGCCCTGATCCTCACCGTCCTGGTCAAGGGGTTCCTGATCCAGGCGTTCTTCATCCCCTCGCGGTCGATGGAGCCGACCCTGGACGTCGGCGACCGGGTGGTCGTCAACCGGCTCGCCTACCGCCTCGGCGACCCCAAGCACGGCCAGGTGGTGGTCTTCCTGCGCCCCACCGGGGTCGACCAGCCCTCGGCCGGCGGGCCGGTCTCCTGGGTCCGCCGGGCCGTCGCCCAGGGGCTGGGGGGCACCCCACCGGGCAACGAGGACCTGATCAAGCGAGTCGTCGGCCTGCCCGGCGACGTGCTCGAGGGCCGCGACGGCTACCTGTACCGCAACGGCGTCCGGGTGGACGAGCCCTACCTGCGCCCCAACACCTTCACCACGGAGTTCAAGAAGGTCCGGGTCAAGCCGGACCACTTCTGGGTGATGGGCGACAACCGCGAGGACTCCGCCGACTCCCGCGTCTTCGGCCAGGTCCAGCGCTCGGCCCTGGTCGGCCGGGCCGTGCTGACGGTCTGGCCCGTGCCTCACGCCGGCGGCCTCTAGCCCCGCGACCGGCGGCTTTCCCTCCTGTGGGGACAAAGGGGCAAGATTACCTGTGCCCGGGCGCCCGCCGGGACCAGGACGGGGAGAGGAGTCGGCTCGAGATGGTGCTCGCCGCCAACCGGAACGAGGTCACCGAGCGGGGACGGCGGCGGGTGATCGGCGCCCTGGTGACCGGTGCGGCCCTGCTGGTCCTCTCCTGGGCGGGCTGGCTGCTCGACCGCACCCTGCTGGCGAGCGACACCCGGCCGGCCTACTACGAGTTCGAGGCCGCCTTCGCCCTGGCCGACGGGTGGCTGGCCTTCTGCCTGGCGGCGGCGGCCCGGGCCCTGGCCAGGCGGCGGGCCACGGCCCTGCTGTGGCTGTTGGCCGCCGGCGGGGCCGGCGGGTTCCTGCTGGCTATGGACATGCTCTACAACCTCCAGCACGGGGTCTGGTTCGCCAGCCAGCGCGGCCTGGTCGAGCTGCTGCGCAACCTGGCCACCGGGGCCGGGACCGTCGGCCTGTTCGCCTGGGCCTGGCCGAGGCGGTCCGAGCTGCTGGCCAGCGACTGAGCACCACCGTGGACCCCCTGGCGACCCCTGACCGGCCGGTCGCCGGGCGCGACTACCCGGCCGACCAGGACCAGTTCCTGGCCTTCTTCCCGGACGAGGCCGCCTGCCTGCGCTACCTGGAGCGCCTGAGCTGGCCGCACGGGTTCCACTGCCCGGAGTGCGGCGAGGCCCGCCCGCCCTGGCGGGGGTCGCGCCAGCGGCTGGTCTGCCGGGCCTGCGGGCACCAGACGACGGTCACCGCCGGGACCCTGTTCCAGGGCACCCGCACCCCCCTGCGGACCTGGTTCGCGGCCGCCTGGCTGGTCACAACGGCCGAGCAGGGGGTGTCGGCCCGCCAGCTGGCCCGCGCCCTGAACCTGGGCAGCTACGAGACGGCCTGGACGATGCTGCACCGGTTCCGCCGGGCCATGGTCCGCTCGGGCCGGCCCCGGCTCGAGGGCCGGGTCGAGCTCGGCACCCTGGCCGCTCCCGGCCGGCCCGACCCGGGCGGCGGGCCGGGCGAGGCGGTGGCGGCGATCGCCCTCGAGGACCGCGGAGCCACGCCGGGCCGCGTGCGGATGCAGCGGCTCCCGTCGCCGACCGCCGGCGGCCTGGCCGCGTTCGCCGGCCGGGTGATCGAGCCGGGCACCCTGGTCAGGGCCGTCCGCCTGGAGCGGTGGTGGCCCCTGGCCGAGCTCGGCTTCATGACCGAGCGGGCGCCGGCCCTGACCCATCTGCCGGCGGTCGAGCAGGCCCTGGCCGGGTGGCTGCGCGGGACCCACCAGGGGGCGACTTCGCCGGCTCAGCTCGACTGGTACCTGGACGAGTTCACGTTCCGGTTCAACCGCCGCACCTCGACCCACCGGGGCCTGCTCTTCTACCGGCTCCTCGAGGAGGCGGTCGTCACACCCCCCGTGCCGTACCGCCGGGTCGTCGGTAACTAGTCTGTTCGGTCTATCCCCTCCGCTCCACCGAAGTGGAGCGAAGTGGATATCTGCAACTTGACTACCAGGGGAAAAGGAGCGAACATATGTTTGATTCGAACATTTGTTCGACTCGGCAACGCGAAGTTCACGCGAAGGGGAAGCCGTGGACAGGACCGCCGTGCGCAGCCGGGTCGGGTCGATGGACGGCGCCGCACGCATCCCGGTCGCCGCCCCGCTCGACCGAGGCCAGGTGCGCTTCCGGACCCTGCTCTTCCGCTATCTGGCGGTGGGGTTCATCCTTCTGGCCATCGTCGTGGTGGCCAACCCGGCCGCGCCCGACGCCGGAGCCGACCCCGACCCCTGGGACTACCAGCGTGAGCAGGTCGAGGTCGAGGGCCGCGGCCTTCTCAACATCTACGCCCGGAGCGCCATCCGGGCCACCGCCTGGCTGGCCAAGTCCTCGATCGAGCGCCAGCGCGACATGCTCCGGCTCAGCCTGTTCGACGTCCTGGTGGGCGGCGGGGCGGCCGAGTCCCTCGGCGGCTTCCGGGCCGCCAACGGCCACCTCCTGGAGGCCGCCACCAAGGCCGCCCTGCTCGGCCTGATCGCCTGGGGCGTCGTGCGGCGCCCGGCCTGGCGCAACCTGACCGTGGCGGCCCTGCTGCTGCTGGTCGTCACGGTGGTGCTGACCCGCCCGTACACGACCGTTGAGGCGGCCACGCGGCCCGGCGTGCTCGTGCCCAACGCCATGCTGGCCGTGGTCACCCGGGTCGCTCCCGACGGCGCCCTCGGCGGCCAGCGCGAGGCCGAGCCCACCCAGCGCCGGCTGCTGACCCGCTACTGGCGGTCGTTCGTGGCCCACCCGCTGTCGCGCATGCAGACCGGCACCGCCGTGCTCGCCGAGGCCCCGCCGGGCAAGAAGGCCAACGTGCTCGAGGCCCTGCGCAAGAACGTCTCCGCGGTCAACGACTGGGCGGTCGGGCACCGGGGGCCCGAGCGGGCCTTCATCGCCACCTCGGCGCTCGGCTACGTGCTGCCGTTCGCCGTCGGGCTCGGCGTGCTGGCCATGGTCGCCGCCTGCGCCCAGACCCTGCTGTTCCTGCTCTGCCTAGCGGGGCTGTTCGTGCTGCCGCTGGCCGTGGCCGGCCGCCGCCACCGCCGGGCCCTGGTCCGCTTCTGGCTGGCGCCCCTGCTGGGCTCGGCGGCCGTGCTGGCCGGGGCGTCGCTGCTCTCGTTCGTGGTCGTCCGGGCGGCCGAGACCCTGCACGCCTCCGACGAGTACGTGGGCCTGCTGCTGGCCGGGTCGACCTGGCCGGCCCTGGCCGCCTTCCTGATCGGGCGCTGGCTGACCCGCCGGCGCCAGGGTCTCGGCCTGCCGCTCCCCCCCGGCCGCCCGGGCCCCGCCGCCAACGCCCCGAGGAGCTGATCTCATGAACGCCGAATCCACCGCCTTCCGCTCCTCCCGCCCGGCCGTCGTGCTCGCCCCCGGCGGCGAGGGCGCCCGGGCCGCCGCCTGGCTGCTGGCCTGGCCGATGCGGCTGGCCGCCACCCCGATCGGCCGCCGGATCCTGGCCGCCGTGGCCCTGGCCGTGGTCGCCGTGGTCGGCGTCGGGTACCTCTACGACTCTGCCGACCAGCCGCGGGTGCCGGCCATCTTCCGGCCGGCCGGCCTGTCCGCCGACGCGACCGGCGCGACCAAGGCCGCCGCCGTGGGCCACCAGGCCGCCGCCGCGCCGGTGCGGGCCAAGCGGGCCTCGACCGCGGCCGAGGTCGCCGCCGCCTGGTGGGCGGCCCGCCAGAACGTCCCCGCCGACAAGGTCCGGGCGCTCCAGCAGCGGCGGGTCAGCGCCACCGAGGTCCAGGTGCTGGTGATGGCCGAGGGCGCCGGGTCCCGGATGCCGACCGAGTACGTGACCGTCCGCAAGGGCAAGTCGGGATGGAAGGTGCCGTGAACCGGGACGTCCGCACCAGGGCCGGGGCGGTGGTGGTGGCGCTGCTCACCCTGGCCATGCTCAGCAGCCGGGCCTCGCCCGGGTTCCCCCTGGCCGACGTGCCCAAGTCGGTCGGGCGGTCGATCGCCAAGGCGCTCGGCGCCCAGCCGGAGAAGAAGAAGGCCACCCCCAAGCCGAGCGGCCAGCGCGGCGCCAGCTCGTTCGCGCTCTCGGACATCCCCGGCCGCTACCTCAGCATCTACGGCGACGCGGCCTCGGAGTGCCGCGCGCTCACCTGGCAGGTGCTGGCGGCGATTGGCAAGGTCGAGTCCGACCACGGCCGCTCCTCGGCCCCCGGCGTGCGGAGCGGCGTGAACCGCTTCGGCTGCTGTGCCGGGCCGATGCAGTTCAACATCCGCAACGGCCGGCCGAGCACCTGGGACACCTGGGGCACGGGCGTCCTCGCCCACGTCTACGACCCGGCCCACGCCGTGCCGGCGGCCGCCCGCAAGCTGTGCGGCGACGGCCTGGCCCGGCCCGAGCGCATCCGCCAGGACCCCTGCCCCGACGTGCTCGGCTCGGCCGCCCTGCACGTCGCCCTCAAGCGCTACAACAACGCCTGCTGGTACGTGCACGAGGTGGTGACCCTGGCCGGCCGCTACACGTCGACGGCGCCGCCGGTGGCGCCCTCACGCGACCCGTTCGTGCAGGCGCTGGTGCGCAACAAGCGGATCGCCACCACCAGCAGCCGCGGCTGCGACCCCAGGACCGACCTGGCCTCGGGCAAGCTCGACCTGCGGGTCCAGTCGCTGCTGGCCGTCATGGCCGACCGCCACACCATCCGGCTCAGCTGCCTTCGCTCGGGCCACTCGAAGTTCGTCAAGGGCACCACCCGGGTCTCCAACCACACCGTCTGGCGGGCGGTCGACATCGACATGGTCGACGGCAAGCCGGTGTCACGGTCCAACAGGGCCTCGCGCGACCTGGTGGTGTGGCTCGACGGCCTCCAGGGCCCGCTGCGACCGTCCGAGATCGGCTCGCCGTTCGAGATCGGCCGACGGCCCTACTTCTCGGACGAGGGCCACCAGGGCCACGTCCACGTCGGCTACCGGTTCGAGGGCTGAGCGGTGGCGTAGGCCAGCCGGGCCGACTCGCGGGCGGCGGTCAGGATCCGGTCCAGCTCGGCGTCGGTGTGGACGGTCGAGACGAACCAGGCCTCGAAGGCGCTCGGAGGCAGGTAGACGCCCCGCTCCAGCATGGCGTGGAAGAAGCGGGCGTAGGCGGCGGTGTCCTGACGCCGGGCGGCCTCGTAGTCGCCGACCTCCTCGTCGGTCATGAAGACGCTGAGCAGGTTGCCGGCCCGCTGGACCCGGGCCGGGGCGCCGGCCTCCTCGAAGGCGGCCCGCAGCCCGGCGTCCAGGGTGGCCGCCAGGCGGTCCAGGTGCCGGTAGGCGTCGTCGTCGAGCAGCGACAGCGTGGCCAGGCCGGCCGCGGTGGCCAGCGGGTTCCCGGACAGGGTGCCGGCCTGGTAGACGGGGCCCTCGGGGGCGACCAGCCCGAGCAGGCTCGCCGGCCCGCCGTAGGCGGCCGCCGGCAGCCCGCCGCCCAGCACCTTGCCGAAGGTCAGCAGGTCGGGCTCGAGCGACCACAGCCCGGTGGCCCCGCCCCGGTGGACCCGGAACCCGGTCATCACCTCGTCGAGCACGAGCAGGGCCCTTGCCCGCCGGGTCTCGTCGCGCAGGGCGGCCAGGAACGCCGGGGTCGGCGGCACCACGCCCATGTTGGCGGCGATCGGCTCGGCCATCACGGCCGCGATCTGGTCCCCGGCGGTCGCGAAGGCCGCCGCCAGCGCGCCCGGGTCGTTGTACGGCAGGACGAGAGTGTCGGCCGTCTGGGCGGCGGTGACCCCGGGCGAGTCGGGCAGGCCGAGGGTGGCCACGCCCGAGCCGGCCGCGGCCAGCAGGGCGTCGGCGTGGCCGTGGTAGCAGCCGGCGAACTTGACCAGCTTGGGCCGGCCGGTGGCCGCCCTGGCCAGCCGGGCCACGCTCATCGTGGCCTCGGTGCCCGAGCTGACCATGCGCAGCTTCTCGACCGCCGGGACCCGCCGGGCGACCTCCTCGGCCAGCTCGACCTCGGCCTCGGTTGGGGCGCCGAACGAGGTCCCCTGCTCGGTCGCCGCCTGGACCGCCGCGACCACCCGCGGGTGGGCGTGCCCGGCGATCAGCGGCCCCCAGCTGCCGACCAGGTCCACGTAGCGGTTCCCGTCGACGTCCCACAGGTACGGGCCCTGGCCGCCGGCGAAGAACCGCGGCGTGCCCCCGACCCCGCCGAAGGCCCGCACGGGCGAGTTCACCCCACCGGGGATGACCTTCCGGGCCCGCTCGAACAGGGCCTCGCTCCGCTCGGTCCCGCTCATCGGGTTCCTTCCTCTTCGAGCTCGGCGATCCGGTCGAGGTCGTCCTGGGTGGGCGGGTCGAGGTCAGGCGCGCCGGCCAGCTCGGCCAGGTGGTCGCGGTCGCGCACCGGCGGCAGGGCGGTGGCCACCGCCGGGAGGGCCAGGGCGAAGCGGAGCATGGCCTGGTCCAGGGTCTGGCCGCGGTCCCGCTCCAGGAACCGCAGCCGCTCCCGGCCGGCCGCGTCCAGGCGCGGGGCCAGCGGGTCGCGCGCGACCAGGCCGGCCCCGGTGTCGGCGGCCAGGGCGGCCAGGTCGCGCCCTGGCGACTGCTCGGCCACGTTGTAGACGGTCTCGGCGGCCGCCACCCGCCGCTCCTGGAGCGCGGCCGCGCCCTCGTCACCCGAGCCCGGCCCCGGGCCCAGCAGGACCCCGTAGTGGCGGATCTTGCCCTTGGCCACCTGGGCCTCCAGCAGGTCGAAGAGCTCGTCGGACTCAATCGCGTCCAGGCCCGGGTGGTGCAGCAGCCACAGGTCGATCGGCTCCAGCCGCAGCCGTCGCAGCGACCGGTCGAGGGCCCGGCCCGCGTAGGCGGCCGACCAGTCGTGCCGCGGCCCCGTCGGAGCCGGCTCCCAGGGCCGCGGAGTGGTGTCGTAGCCGAAGGTGGTGGCCACCGTGACCTCATCCCGATGCCCGCGCACGGCCTGGCCGAGCAGCACCTCGGCCCGGCCGTCGTCGCTGTCGGTGGCCTCGAAGTAGGCGATGCCGAGGTCGAGGGCGGCCCCGAGGAGCCCGGCGGCGTCCTCGTCGGACCGCGCCCCTTCCCCGGCGACCAGCGACCACACGGGCAGACCGACCTCGCTGGCCACGAGGCCGGTCGAGCCGATGCGGCGGTGACGCAAGCGGTACGCTCCTTGGCGTTTGGCTGGGGGACCCGCCGCCCAGTCTACGAGCCCGGACAGCAGGAAAGGATCCGGAAGACCATGGCACAGGCGCTCTTGGGGGCCCGTTGACGACCGACGACTGGTTCCTCACCGCGTCCGAGCGCGGCAACCCGGCGACCTCGATCGACCGGCGACGGGGGGACGGGCGGGCCTGGACGGAGGGGAACCGGGTCGAGCCGCTGGTCCACGGAGCCACTTACTACCCGCGGCTGCTGGCCGCCCTGCGGGCGCTCCGCGAAGGCGACCTGGTCGGCATCACCGACTGGCGCGGCGACACCGACGAGCTCCTGGACGGCCAGGGCACCGAGCTCGGAAAGGTCCTGGCCGAGCTGGCCGGCCGGGGCGTGCAGGTGCGGGGGCTGCTGTGGCGCTCCCACCCCGACCTGGCCCACTTCCAGGAGGAGGAGAACCTGCACCTGGGCGAGGTGGTCAACCAGGCCGGCGGCGAGATCCTGCTCGACGAGCGGGTCCGGGGACCAGGCAGCCAGCACCAGAAGCTGGTCCTGATCCGCCACCCCGACCGCGAGGACGACGACGTCGCCTTCATGGGCGGGATCGACCTGTGCCACGGGCGCCGCGACGACGAGCGCCACCTCGGCGACCCCCAGGCGGTGGAGATGGACGAGCGCTACGGCGACCGCCCGCCCTGGCACGACGCGCAGCTGGAGATCCGCGGCCCGGCGGTCGGCGACCTGTCGGCCACCTTCCGGGAGCGGTGGGAGGACCCGACCCCGCTCGACCACCGCAACCCGTGGCGGGCCCGCCTGACCAGGCGGGTCAGCCAGCCACGGCACCCGAGCCCGCTGCCGCCGATGCTGCGCGACCCGGGCCCGGCCGGCCCCCACGCCGTCCAGGTCCTGCGCACCTACCCGGCCAAGCGGCCCGCCCTGCCGTTCGCCCCCGCCGGGGAGCGCAGCATCGCCCGGGCCTACCTCAAGGCCCTGTGGCGGGCCCGGCGCCTGGTCTACCTCGAGGACCAGTACCTGTGGTCGGAGGACATCGCCCAGGCCCTGGCCGACGCCCTGCGCCGCTCGCCCGAGCTGCGGCTGATCGCCGTCGTCCCCCGCTACCCCGACCAGGACGGGCGCATGACCGGCCCGCCCAACCGCATCGGCCAGCAGGCCGCCCTCGACACGGTGCTGGCGGCGGGCGGCGACCGGGTCGCCGTCTACGACCTCGAGAACGAGCTCGGCACGCCCATCTACGTCCACGCCAAGGTGTGCGTGATCGACGACGTGTGGGCGGCGGTCGGGTCCGACAACCTGAACCGGCGCTCCTGGACCCACGACAGCGAGCTGTCGGCCGCGGTCCTGGACGAGACCAGGGACAACCGGGAGCCGGCCGACCCGGGCGGCCTCGGCGACGGCGCCCGCGTGTTCGCCCGGGAGCTGCGCCTCCAGCTGTGGCGCGAGCACCTGGGCCGCGGCCCAGGCACCGACGGCGACCTGCTGGACCCGGTCGAGGGCTTCGAGGCCTGGCGGCGCACCGCCGGCGCCCTGACCGGCTGGCACGAGGGCGGCCGCCGCGGCCCCCGCCCCCCGGGCCACGTCCGCGAGCACGAGCCGGGCCGGGTCCAGCCCTGGGCCGCCTGGTGGGCCGCCCCGGTCTACAAGTTCCTGGTCGACCCGGACGGCCGCCCCCGCCGGCTGCGCCGGGCGGGCCGGTTCTAGGTGTAGTTCCCGGGGAGGTTGTTGAGGAGTTGCATGGGGCTCCTTCCGTCCAGGGCGCGGTGGGGCCGGTGGCAGTTGTAGTGGTGCAGCCAGCCAGGTAGGGCATCGAGGCGGGCTTGATTGCTGGCATACAGCCG
>JASLBL010000014.1 GCA_030146615.1 Actinomycetes bacterium | reverse complement strand
CCCGGCCACCGCCTGGTCGGCCGCGGCCAGCGCGGCCGCCACCGCCCCGGCGTCGGCCCGGGCGTCCCGCAACACCGACTCGATCGCGCCCAGCCGCCGCCGGGTCTTGTCGAGCTCGTCGCGCTCGTCCCCAACCACCGGATGGGGGAGCAGCAGCAACGCCAGCACCGCCGCCGCCAGCCCAGCCACCCTCGACCGTCCAGACATGATCAAGCCGTTTCTTCAGATCGACTGGATTTTCCGAGTTACTGTACCGCGCCCTGGCCACGGACCCGGAACGACCCTGCCTATGTCGTCCTCGGGAACGGCCGACTGAAGCCGCGGTGAAACCGCGCTGAACCCGGCGGCGTGCATCCTCGGCTCGGTCGTGGCCACCAGGGCCACACCGACGAGACGAGGGGAGCATGACCATCACCCCAACCCAGCCGGCGATCAGGGCGACCGGGCTCCGCAAGTCGTTCGGCGGCCAGCTCGTGCTGGACGGCATCCGACCTGGAGGTCGCCGAGGGAACGGTGTTCGCCCTGCTCGGCCCCAACGGGGCCGGCAAGACCACCACGGTGCACATCCTGTCCACGCTCATCCGGGCCGACGGGGGCGAGGTGCGGGTCGCGGGCCACGACGTCGCCCGGGACCCGGACGCGGTCCGCGCCGCCATCGGCGTCACCGGCCAGCTCACCGCGGTCGACAACCTGCTCACCGGCGAGGAGAACCTGCTCCTGATGGCCGACCTGCGCCACCTGGGCCGGCAGGAGGGCCGCGAACCAAGGACTATGATCCGTACTTCTCTGAAATGTCCGAGAGCGACGACGACGCCTCTGTCGAACTGACAAACGAGGAGAAGTTCAAGAAGTTGACGAAGTACGGGATCCTCAAGTACCAGGCGCTGGTTAAGCAAGCTCTGGACCGGTCTGGCAAAACGTTCATCTTTGATAATCCGCATTCCCGCAAGGCCTACGCGGCTCACCGCACCACACCAGGTGACCTCCTTGTGAACATTAGGTCGGCGCAGTCGGCGCGCATTGGGCGCCAGCTGCTGACCATGCAGTCGGGAAGGGGGCACCTCGTCACGGCGGGGGGAAACAAGGACCGCCCCAAGGGCATCAAGGAGCCACCGGGGGAATACGAGGAACTGTTCAACAAGATCAGGACATTGGGCAAAGACAAGAATGCGAAAACGCTCCTCGAGCAGGCAGGTGACACCTCCAAGATCGAGGGCGGGAAGTTATCAGACCGCCAGGTCGCAGCGATAGTCCTGCACAGCATGAATACACCGATCGACGAGTCTCTGCCGAGATCTCAGCTGACCGAGCACCTGGGCAAGTTGCTCGGGATCTTCACCGCCGAGACTTCCCGCGCCTTCGAGGCGAAACCGGACCCTTATGACGTGTCTTTGCTCATCAAGGTGGGCCTACGGAGCGTGATCGACCAAGAGTTGACCCTCCATCGCCTGTTCTACGGCGGCGTGGGCGGATCGGAGAGCGCCTTCCTGGGCGCGCCGAGTGAGAAACGTTCGCCGAGCAGGATCGGCGGCGCTGCACAACTGCGCAACCCGCTTGCCTACGAGGAAGCCTTCGCCCGGCAGATGAACCTCCTCCCCTCCAACAAGCGTGAATTCAAGGCGTTGATCAACCGGCTGAAGACTGGGAGCGTTGCCAAGCTGGCGCCGCAGACCGAGAAGGACGCCCAGCAGGCGCGGGAGATGGAGAAGGCGAGCCAGACCGAGAAGGCCGAGCAGTTGTTGAAGAAGGCGGGAGCGCTCGTCGTACCAGACGTCAACGATCTGCTCGTGTTCTTGAACTCGGGTGAGTTGAAAAAGATCCGGAAAGCTGTGGGGAGCCTGAAGAAGGAGGCGAAGGGCAACGAAGACGCCCTAGCCAAGCTGGGCAAGGCACTCAAGGTCCTCGACGAGAAGGAGGGCCAAGCTCGCAAGAAGGTTGGCCTTAACCCCTAGGGTTCAGAAACTCGTCCTAGTACTCCAACCGGAGATGCGAGCGAGTGGCGGTCCCTGCTGGATCGAGTCGCCATCGTCCTCGACGCCCAGCCCTCCCCCGCAGAGGGTGGGACTTGGGAGGCCTACACCCTGGCTGAGGAGGTCCGCCGTGCGCGGGCCGTCGAGCCACCGGCCGCCGGGCATTGTCTTCAGCAGGAGCGATTGGCGGCACGACGTTGCATCCGGGCGGCGACGGCGCTCGTGGTGGCGTTGCGCGAGCGTGACATGGCCCGCGTCCGGGCGTGCATCGCGGTCTTCGAGGAGGCCAATCAGGCGTACGAAGCCGTTGGTTCCTAGCGAGGGTGCTCAGTCTGGGCCCCAGAGCATGGCGGCAAGCTCTTTGCACCTGGGGCAGACGGGGAACCGCTGGGGGTCGCGGACCGGGGAGAACCGGAACCCGCACAGCGCCGTGACCGTGCCGCCGAGCACGGCCGCCTTGGCGATCTCCTCCTTGCGGGCGTAGTGGGCGTAGCCGTCGTCCTCGCCGGTGTCGGCATCGGACTCGACCGGACGGGTCTCGGTGCTTGGCATTGTCGGCTCCTCGCACGTCGCGCTTGCCCGGCCATTCTGCGCCGAAGCTTACCGACCACGCACCCCCCGGGCTCGGGGATCACCGGCCGGTGGCGGCCCCGGGCTGCCGGATCAGCGGCCGGTGGCGGAGAAGTGCTGGTAGTCGCGAGAGCTGGACCAGTAGCCGCCCCAGCGCCAGCCGGCGGCCGCGAACGCCCGCACGACCACGTCGCCGGCGTAGATCATCCCGGCGGCCCGCCGGGCCCGGTTCACGTACGCGCGCCCGGCCGGCGGCGACATCCGCCCGCCGCGGGTCACGTACGGGTTGCGCACCGGGTTGATGTCGATCGCACGCCCGAAGGCATGCTCCGACCAGCTGCTGGAGCCCGACACCCGGCGGCAGTTGAACGCCGAGGTGTTGTTGGCCGCCATCGACCGGTCGTCGTCGGCCCGGTACACGTCGACCAGCTTCATCCGCTGCATCTTGAACCGCGCCTTGAACAGCTTGCCCAGCACCGCCAGCATCCGCCGAGCATGATCCCGGTGCACGATCAGCTCCCCCCGGTGCACCCGCCCATCAAACCCCCAGTAGTCGGCCCGCAGCAGCCGCAACTCCACCGGCCCCACCGGACACCCCCGCCGCCACGAGTACCGCACCCTGCTCCGAACGGCATCCCGCCCGGTCACAACGCTTCCCCGGAACTTGGGCGCAGCAGCCTGAGTCTGGGTCCCCGCGGAGTCCGGAGTCGTGCCCTGGACCTCAGGCGCACCCTGGGCCTGCTTCGTGCCCTTGGCCTGGGTCGTGCCCTGGGCCCGGCTGGTCCCGGACTTCACCGCTGTCGCGCCCGAATCGCTCGCAGGCGGGCTCGACCCAGGTCCGGGGGACCCGGGGTTGGTGGGGCTGCAGGCGGCGATGGTGAGGCAGGTGAGGAGCAGCACTGGTGCCAGGTATCGCCGCAGCGGCGGCAGGGTTGGCTTCATAGGTTGTTGTCTCGTCCCGGTGGTCCTCCCGCTTGAGTGAGGGTGGCGGCGTATGGTGAGGCTCGTCTCTTCCAGGCTGAAGGAGCCTACCTGCGCACG